>NZ_JAGPYY010000017.1:0-50279 GCF_024454075.1 Corynebacterium sp. CCUG 71335 | reverse complement strand
GAACTCGTCACTGAACTTCCTAGGCATGATCCAATCCTCCTCTAGAAACGATCGGAACTAAACCCAGGACACTTCAGTGGTGGTGGATGTTCGGCCTTGTCATACAGGAGAAGGAAGGCTGTACCGGCGGAACAGGGAGCTGTTACGACTACGGGTACTACTGGTTGTTTTTCACTTCTATCGCTGCGTCGATTGTTCTGTATCTGATCAACAACGACCGCGATGCCCACGAGTCTGCGAACGCCCAGTGGCGCCAGGCACAACGACACGAAACGATGGCGCGGTTCAACATCTACTTGCGGTAAGGGGCGGCCCGCTTAGCATTCGAGCCCGAGCGAATCTGTTCCGCCGTAGCGATGGATTGTCGTGCCGCTGCGGTGGGAACTTTGCCCCGCTTTCGTCACATTGAACTAACAGTGTTCGTGCGGGAAACCGGGAAAAGGGGCGGTAGCTCATGCAGAAGAGACCAACGTACGGCGGCGGTACCGATCACCACCCGGAGTACCGTGTTACCCCGAACGGGTTGGAACCCCCCGGAAAGCTGCGGCCGTGGACGCGGATGTACATGGGCAACATGGTTCGCACGCCGCTGTTTGGACTGGCCATGACGTTCATGATCGCCTTCATGCTGCCATACATCGACAACTACGGTTGGCTGGGAAGCTCCTATGCAAGCTCGAAAGACATGGGATCCCCTCCTGCGAATGTCTTCGAGGCTGTGTCTGTAGTACTCGGATTCGTCGCCATGATGGTGGTGGCAATCGTGTCTATGTACCTGGCGCTCTACGCGCTCATCGTCCTGGCAGCAGTCCTGTGCTTCGCATCCGTTGCCTTGTGGTGTTGTGGGGCAGTGTTTCGTGCAGTTGAAACGGTTGCCGGCTCCGCCTCTGTCGGTACCCATGAGTTCCACGTTGCTTACTACCTTCTCCCACTTATCACGCTGGCGATGGCTGTGATGCTGAGAGGCGTGTGGAAGGGACACGAATGGGCGACTCGTGCGAACGGCAACGAGTTCTACGAGCTCGTACGGCGGCTATGGATCCGAAACTACAATGGAATGCTTTCCGTCCCGCCGCCGTACGAACGTGTCTCGCGCCGGGACGTCGGGTGGAAGAGGTGGCTGATGCTGGGGTGTACTGGTGCATTCGTGGTCTTCATGTTTACACCTGCGTTGGACCAGATGAGCGGCTGGAAGTTTCTGAGCATCTTGATCACCACCGGGCAGTTCCTTGGTTTTGACACAGAGTGGGTGTTCCTCGTGCTCGCCACGCTCGGAGTCGTCGTGCTTGGCGCGTGGATTGTCATGAGCAACCGCGCCGGAAACGCGGTGTACTGGGCCTGGTTACTTGCCTGCCTGGGCCAATGGTTCTGGGTTCTGGGGACTTTCGTGCGGGCAGCTGACGGCTGCGCTTCCGGGGCCGAGAACTGTTACAGCTCCGGCTATTACGCTTTGTTCCTTACCTCCGTAGCTGCATCGATCGTGCTGTACCTGATTAACAACGATCGTGATGCCCACGAGTCTGCTCACGCCGAATGGCGCCAGGCGCTGCGCGAACAAGGTGGTGGAGATGGCAACGCCTAACGGAAAGAGTGCTCCTCCCGGCGGCTACCTGTGCTGCGTCTTCACAGGCAGTCGGAACTCGTCGGGTGAGGCGTGGCGCCAGGCTTCGGACCATTGGTCGGGGGCGTCGTCAAGCAATTGCCCGGGCTCGAGCCAATCGAACAGTGCCTCGTATGAAAGCGTGACACCTGGCTCGACGACTTTGCGCAGCATCGCTGGGGTGAGGTCGTCCGGGTGGGATGCGCCGCACGCCGCCATCATGGTGGTGGCTTGGCGCACGGTAGCCTGCTGGAAACGCTGCACGCGTTGGGCTTTGAGGTCGACGTCGATGGCGCGCTGGCGCCAGTTGCTCTGGGTGGCCACGCCGGAGGGGCACTTGCCGGTCTGGCACTTCTGGGCTTGGATGCAGCCGACGGCCATCATCATTGCGCGGGCGGAGTTGGTGTAGTCAGCGCCCTGGATGAGGCGCTTCACAATGTCATTCGACGCCGCCACCTTGCCGGATGCCCCGAGCTTGACCTTGTCGCGCAGGTTCGTGCCGACGAGCGCATTGTGCATCATCTGCAAGCCCTCGGTCAGCGGGAGCCCCATGTGGTCCTCAAACTCGAGCGGGGCGGCGGCGGTACCGCCTTCCGCGCCATCGATAGTGATGAAGTCTGGCGCGGTCCCCACCTGCTCAATTGCTTTGCAGATTGACAGCACGTCGATCATGGAGCCGACGCACATCTTGAAGCCGATCGGCTTGCCGCCGGAGACCTCCCGGATGTGGGCGATGAACTCGATCAGCTCGACCGGGGTAGAAAAGACACGGTGGCGGCTGGGGGAGAGGCAGTCCTCGCCGACGGGGATGTCGCGCACGCGGGCGATCTCCTCGGTCACTTTCGGGCCGGGCAGCATGCCGCCGAGGCCGGGTTTGGCACCCTGCGACAGCTTCAGCTCGATCATCTTCACCTGGTCGATCTGCGCGATGTCCTTGAACTTCGCCTCGTCGAAGCCGCCGTCTTCGGTGCGGCAGCCGAAGTAGCCGGTGCCCAGCTGCCACACGATGTCACCGTTGTTCTCCAGGTGGTATTCGCTCAGGCCACCTTCGCCGGTGTTATGGGCGAATCCGCCGAGCTCAGCACCCTTGTTCAGCGCGCGGATGGCATTGGCGGACAGTGCGCCGAAGGACATGCCAGAGATGTTCATCAGCGCCATGTCGTATGGTTGCGAGCACTCCGCACCACCGATGTTCACCCGCGGCGGGTCCTCCGGCACCTCCGCCGGGACCACCGAGTGCACAAGGTACTCATAACCCGCCTGCGACACTTCCCTCTCGGTGCCGAAGGACCGTTCCCCATCGGTGCCGTCGGCGCGCTGGTTGATCACTTCACGGGTTTGCGCGTCGAACGGTTTGCCGTCGGCTTCGCCCTCGATGAAGTACTGATGGATCTCCGGGCGGATCTCCTTTGCCAGGTAGCGCGCGTGCCCCAGCACAGGGTAATTGCGCAGAATGTTGTTTTTCGGCTGGATCAAATCGTTCGCAGCAAGGCCCGCGGCCGCGGCCGCCACAGCGCCAGCCACTGTTTTGCCCGGGTTGCTGCCTACAAGTTTGCTTATCGACGAAAATCGCTTACCCACTAGCCATCACCTTCAATGATCACGGGATTGTTCCGCTCACCAACGTACCTATTCGCCGCTGCGCTGTCTGAGGAGCAATTCCCTCGCCTAGGAAAGAGGTCTGCGGAAAAGTTGACAGACCCGATCCGCGCTTTGAAAGTTCGTGCAGGTCAGAGGGCTGAGGGTGGGTAAACAAGAATCCAGTTTGTCAACTTTTCCGCACGTGCTTCTGCCACGCGGTCGCATACGAGATGATTTCGGGCGACAACGGCCGGAGAAGCCGTGCAGCAGGTTCGCTCTCGGCGGGGTAGGAGGCATACGCTGTCTCGACCTTCGGCCATTCAGTCTTCGCGGCGGCGAGGAGATTTTCAAGCATCCGCTTTGCGGCGCCCTGGCCCCGATACTCGGGAAGCACGTAGATGAGCCCGAGCTCCATGAGTCGGTCGTCGTCGACATCGTAGTGGACGGCTTCTGCCATCCCGATCACTTTGCCATCAGGGGCGTGGGCGACCGCGGTGAGTTGGGTCCCGCCCCGGTCCATCAAGCGGGCGCTCGCGTCACGGAGACGCTGCTCAGTCCAATTGATCGAGTCGAGGATGAGGTCACCGCGCGGATAATCCCGCGAAGAACCGGACAACAATGCCCGCAGCGATGGTAGGTCATCAGGGTTGAAGCCCATGTTGCGGACAACGGAGATGCCCGGGCCTGCTGCCTCCGCCGCAACCGCGCCCAGCGAGAACGTCGCCTGCGCCTCGTGGTACGCAGCTGAATATCCGTGACTGGTGAGACTCAGTTCGGGTTCAACTAGAGGCTCGCCCGAGTGCGTGACCCACACTTGCCGGATGGGGCGGTCGAAGGAGGCGGAAAGGGCGTCGATAAGCGAAAGGGCGGCGACCCACGGCTCACGCGGAACGGGCTCTCCGGACCCGGGGACGGGCGCGACGGCGGCGTCGAGAGTGACGGTCGCTTCGATCACGCGTGTGTCCTCGAGTAGGGGCAGGGAGATGAAGACCCACGCGGCGATGTCGGCGAGATCGTCGACATGCACCTCCGGATATCCGAGCGGGCCGAGCGGACGCGGTGCCTGCAGGTCAGTTAGCGCGAACAAAAAAGCCTCGGACTCCGCGGAGCCCTCGAGGCGCTTCGCCATGTGGGCAGCGCTCACGCCGGAGTAGGGGCTGCCGGTGATGTCCTGGATGGCGAGGGTCGCTGAGAACACATACGCGCCCACGACGTCGCCGGAGTCGCGGCCGCCGTGGGCGTAGATGAGGGGAGTGAGCAAGCTAGTCGTTCAACGCCTTCGCGGCGACATCAGCGAACTCCTGCCACTGCTCCGCCTGCGCGCGCAGCTCCGCGGCCTGCTTTGCATTGCCCTTGGCTTCGGCGGCGTCGGCCTTGGCGCGGAAATCGTCCGCCTTGACCTGGAACTGGTTGGCCTTGTCCTGCTGGACCGGGTTGGACTTGCGCCACTGGGCTTCCTCGGCGTCGGACACGCGCTGCTCGATGTCGCCGATCTTGTTCTCGTACTCGCGCATCTTATTGCGCGGGACGTAACCGATCGCGTCCCATTTCTCCTGCAGCTCACGGAGTTTAGACTTGGCGGCGCCGAGGCCCTTCTCCGGGTCAATCAGTGAGTCGTACTCAGCGATGAGTGCATCCTTGGCCTGCGCGTTGGCTTCGTACTCGCGGTCGCGCTCGTCATTGACAGCGTTGCGGGCAGCGAAGAAGTGGTCCTGAGCGGCGCGGAAGCGGTTCCACAGCTTGTCGTCGACGTCGCGCGGGGCGCGGCCGGCGGCTTTCCATTCCGTCATTAAGTCGCGGTAGGCGCGGGCGGTGTCGTTCCAGTCGGTGGAGTCCTTGAGCTTCTCGGCGCGCGCGATGAGCTCCTCCTTCTTCGCCTTCGCGGCGGCGCGGCCGCGGTCAAGTTCGGCGAAGTGGGCCCCGCGGCGGCGGTTGAAGGAATCGCGGGCCTTGGAGTAGCGCTTCCACAGCCCGTCATCGGTTTTGCGGTCGATGCCGCGGACGGTCTTCCATTCCTCGAGGATGTCGCGGATACGGTCGCCGGCTGCCTTCCACTCAGTGGAGTTCTCGGCCAAGTCTTCGGCCTCCGCGGCGAGGGCTTCCTTGCGCTGAATAGCCTCGGCGCGGCGAGCCTCTTTGGCTTCTTTCGCCTTCTCGCCGGCGGTGTCGGCCTCCTCCAGGAGGGTTTTCAAACGTGTTTCAATCGCGTCCAAGTCACCGACGACAGCCTGCTCATCGAGGGAGCCGATGAGCTGCTGCGCCTGGGTGCGCACCGAGTTCGCGTCTTCCGGGCGGGTGCGCAGGCGGTTTTCCAGCACGCCGACCTCCGTGGACAGATCAGCGAAGCGCTGGGCAAAGTGCTTTAGGCCCTCCTCGGGGCTGCCAGCCTGCCAAGAACCGACGGCGCGTTCAGCACCGCCGCGGATGACGTAGACAGTGCCGTCTTCATCCACGCGACCGAACTCAGCGGCCTTCGCGGTGTCAGCGGCAGAAGCGGGCACAGGGCTCGGCGTGGACGGGGCACCAGCGGGAGCAGCGGGACGTGCACCAGGGCGCGGGCCGGGCTTCGGTGCCCGAGAAGGCATTGCGCCGGGGGAGGGAACCGGCGAGGGCCGGTTGTTCTCAGGGGTGGGGGGCTGCGTCATAGTGGGCCGTCCTTTCATCCTGTGCCGCGCGTCGCGGCTGCCGTTATGCCCCAAAACAATACCGCGACGGGGAGCGCAATGTAACGGTTCGGCTCACACGGACTCTTCTATAGGGTGAGGTTCATGCGCGGTTTCAATCTGCTTGTCGTTCCGGGGTCCCCAGCGGTAGTCGCTGAGCTGTCTCCGCAGGATGCGGCGGGGCGCGCGATCGTAGCCAAAGCTCGCGAGCTGACCGAGGGAGATACCCGCCCGGTCGAGATCGTCGGTTCGCGCGATCCGCGGTGGCGCACCGAGCACACTGGCAGCTTCCGCGCATGGGGTGCTGATGTGCACGTCGGAGGCGGCAACTACCTGCCGGAACTCATCGCACGCTACATCCTGCCGGGCCGCACCATTGGGGATTCCCGCGAGCACATCCAGCCGCTCAACCCCGACGCGCTCACCGTGGTGGTCGTCGATGGCTCCGCCGGACTCACTCCCCGCGCACCCCTTGCGCTTATCGACGGCGCCACCGACACCCACGACGCCATGACCGCCTTCCTTGACGGCACCGGTGAACTCCCCGCCGATCTGCCCGGGGTGATAGAGCAGGGGTTGTGGGAGGAGCTGGGGGCGTTGAAAGCGTCGAGAAGCGTGCTTCTAAGCGATGACACACTCGGCGTCGGGCGCTTCCTTGCGGCGTGGGAGGTTCACGCATGATCAGGCCTATCGCTGTCGTCGGCCCCACCGCGTCCGGGAAATCTGATCTCGGGCTGGCTCTCGCGCATGAGCTCGGTGGGGAAGTGGTCAACGTTGATTCCATGCAGCTCTACCGTGGCATGGACATCGGCACGGCGAAGCTGCCACTGGCTGAACGTGAAGGGATCCCGCACCACTTGCTGGACATCTGGGATGTCACGCAGACCGCCTCCGTTGCCGAGTATCAGGCACGCGCGATTGAGGTTGTCGACGCCATCGCTGCGCGGGGCAGGGTCCCCATCCTCGTCGGCGGTTCGATGATGTACGTCCAATCGCTGATCGACGACTGGCAGTTCCCGCCGACCGATCCCGCCGTCCGCAATAAATACGAGCAACGGCTGGAAGACGTTGGTGTGCACGCGCTCCACGCAGAATTGGCTGAAGTTGATCCAGAGGCCGCGGCCATCATTGAGGACAACGATCCGCGCCGAACGGTGCGTGCGCTGGAGGTCATTGAACTGACGGGCAAACCGTTCCAAGCCTCGCAGCCGCCAAAGGATGCGGCGCCACGGTGGGCCACGCGGATTCTGGGGTTGCGGACGGACGCGGAGTGGCTCAACCCGCGCATCGATAAGCGCACCGAGTTGATGTTCGCTGCCGGGTTCGTCGACGAGGTGCGAGGGTTGATCGCCGAGGGACTGGTCGCGGAGTCCACCGCCGGCCGCGCGATTGGCTACTCGCAGGTTCTCGGCTACCTTGCCGGCGCGATCACCCTCGAGGAAGCTCAGGAGCGGACCGTCACGGGGACCCGCCGCTACGTGCGCCGGCAGCGCTCCTGGTTCAACCGAGACAAGCGCATCACCTGGCTCGACGCGTCCGCGGCGGATGACGGCCGCGAGGCGATCCTCACCGCCGCGCTAGACTCGCTGGCGTGAACGAGAACACCCCGCAGACGACCCAGGCACCGGAGAACCTGTCCACCCTGCCGTTCATCAAGGCGCACGGAACAGAGAACGACTTCGTGGTGCTTATCGACGTCGACGACCAACTAGAACAACTCGGCATCCTCGATGATGACCTTGTCGCCTCGCTGTGCGACCGGCGTGCCGGCGTAGGAGGCGACGGATTCCTGCGCATAGTGAGCTCGGACGCTCACGATGCGCAGGGTGCGAACGGCAACCGCTGGTTCATGGATTACCGTAACGCCGACGGCTCCATCGCGGAAATGTGCGGAAACGGCATCCGCGTGTTCGCCCACGTCCTCGTCGCCCAGGGCTTGGAGCAGGCTCGCCAGTTCGACGTGGACACCCGCGCCGGGGTCAAGCACATCACCATCCACTCCCTAACGGGGGAGGACCCGAACGGCTCGACGCACGCAGTCGTGGAAGTGGGCATGGGCCCCGTCGGCGTGACCGGGGTATCCACAGGCCGCATGGGGGACTTCGAATTCGCTGGACTAGGCGTGGATGTGGGCAACCCGCACCTCGCTGCCGTCATCCCAGGTTTGACACCTGTGCAGCTGGCGGAGCTGGCCTTTGAGCAGCCGGCCTTCGACCACGAGTTCTTCCCCGAGGGCGTGAACGTGGAGATCGTCACCGACCCTGAAACCGCCGGCGGTGAAATGCGCGTCGGGATGCGTGTGTGGGAGCGCGGCGTCGGCGAGACCCGGTCGTGCGGCACGGGCACGGTCGCTGCGGCACGGGCAGCGCTTGCCGATGCCGGCGTGGAGAACGGCACCATTACCGTTGACGTTCCGGGCGGCACACTCACCATCGCGATCAATGACGGCGAGGCGACGATGACGGGGCCGTCTGTCATTGTCGCGCGCGGCGAGGTCTCGCTGAAATCGCTGCGCAAGGACTTCACGTAATTAGCGCATTGCGCGCTGGAAGAACGCGACAGCGTCCGTCTTCTCCTGCGTGATGTCGGTTAAGTCGGCTTCGAGCAGAGCGATGTCCTCCAGCGTGGGCGCGCCTGGCGGACTGTCGACGTCGGTGCGCACCGGCAGGTAGTTCAGCTCCGCGGCCGTGGTCTGCCCTTGGCGGGAGACAAGATAAGACACGAGCCGCTGGGCAGCCTCGCGTGACGGCGATGCCGCAAAGACCGCCGCGGGCTGGGTGATGTACGGGGCGCCGTCGGCGGGATAAACGGCCTTGATGGGGGAGCCCTCGTCGGCCAAGTCGCGCACACGGTAATCAGTGACGATGCCGATAGGGTGGCCGCCAGCAGCGACCTCTTCTGCGACAGGGCCAGCGGACTGCGCAATCATCGGGCGGTTTTCGCCCAGCTTGTTCACCCAGTCTTCGCCGAGCTCGGGAGTCTGCAGCCACACCGCTGCATTGAACGCGGTGGCGCCGGACACTGCTGGGTCGCCGAGCACGATCTCGCCCTTGTACTTCGGGTCGGTCAGGTCGCCCCAGGATGTGGGAGCCTCGTTCTCCGGGATCCGGTTGGAGTTGTAGGCGATGATGGTGGGCATCATGCGGGTTCCTACGTAATAACCGTCGTCGTCGATCGCCTCCGGCAGGATCGCGGTGAGGTCGATATTGGTCAACTCCGCCAGGTCGCCCTCCTGCTTGTACACCTCGAAGGTGGGGGCGTCGGCGCACCACAGCACGTCGCCCTCGATCCCGCCGGTGGCTTTCTCGGAGGCGACGCGGGCGACAAGCTCGCCGGTTCCTGCGCGGTACATCTTCACCTTGATGTCGGGGTTGAGTTCCTCGAACTCGCGGATGGCGATGTCCGCCTTCGCTTCCGGCTCGGAGGTGTACAGGGTGATGGTGGTGACGCCGTTGCGCATGTTTGGCGAGCGTTCGCCCTCCGCGGGCGGTTCGGCGCAGGAGGACAGGAACGCCAGTGACGTTGCGAGAACGGCTGACACGAGCGAGGTGCGGCTGCGGGCGAGGTTTGCAGAAAAGGTCACGGTGCGGTCCTCTCGTCGGCGGCGGTCCTGTCATCCACCGGGTAGGCGAGTACACGTTCTGTGCGCACACCGACGGTCTCGCCAATGCGCGGGCGTCGGCCGCGGACCTTGGCACGGAAGGTTGTGCCGTCGACATCGAGGGTGACGGAGTGCCCGTCGAGCTCGAACAGAGCGGATTCGATCGTGCCGCGCGCGGCATACGGGTCGGAGGAGTCGACGACGCGCACGGCAGCTGGCAGGACCGCGATGTCGATGACCTCGCCGAGATCCTCCATTCGGCCGCCGACGGTTACCAGATTGGATTTATGGAAGCTCATAGCCGGGTCCTGGCTGACGTATTCGAATCCGTTGCGGCGGGCGCGCAGCACGGTCGCGTCGGAGAAGAACTGTGCGACCCAGGCCGTGGCGGGTGCGGAGTAGAGCTCATCGGGGGTGGCGACCTGTTGAAGTTGCGCATCGGCAAGCACTGCGATGCGATCGGCCATGGCCAGGGCTTCGCCGCGGTCGTGCGTGACATGCAGCGTGGTCAGTCCGTGGGTGCGAGTCAGAGCCACAAGTTCACGCCGCAGCACGTCGCGTAAGGGTTCGTCGAGGGCGGAGAGGGCTTCGTCGAGAAGCAAAACGCGCGGATCGCCCACAATGGCGCGCGCGAGCGAGACGCGCTGACGCTGGCCGCCGGACAGGGCGTCCGGTTTGCGTTCCTGGAGGCCGTCGAGTCCCACCAGTTCAAGTGCGTCGGTGACGCGGCTTGCGCGCTCACGCTTATCGACGCCCGCCCGCACCAGCGGGTACTCCACATTCTGGGCGACAGTCATATGGGGCCACACCGCGTGCTGCTGGAAGACCATGCCCATGTGGCGGTCCTCCGGCGGAATGCCGGTCATGTCCTTGCCGCCCACGTAGATGGAACCGGAGCTCGGCTCGACGAACCCTGCGAGGGCCCGCAACAGCGTCGTCTTGCCCGAGCCGGACGGGCCGACGAGCGCGAGGAATTCGCCGGCTTCGATGTCGAGGGTCACATCGCGCAGGCCCTGCGTGCCACCCGGGAACGTGACGCTGACGGTGTCGAAACGGATGTCTTCCACGGTCTACCTCCTAGCGGATGCCGAGCCACGGGAAATGCCCGCGCTGGCGAGGACGAGAACGATAAGCCCACCGAGCGTGAACATGAACGCCAGCGCGGAGGCTTGGTTATAATTTCCGGCTTGCTGCAGGTTGAACAGTTGCACACCGAGCGTGGTGGTGCCGGGAGCGATGAGCAGGACCGAGACCGTCAACTCGCGGATCGCGGTAACGGCGACAAGGACGGCACCCGAGACCGCGGCGGGGATCGCCATGGCACCCGAGGTGTTGAAGATGGCGCGCAGCGGCCCCGCCCCGGAGATACGCGCGGCCTCTTCCATGGCGAGTGGAGTGCTTTTCAACGGCGCGCGGACTGCCTGCAGCACCGTGGCGGTGTAGGCGCACAGGTAGGCGGCGAGAATGATCCACGGGGTGTTGTAGGTGCCGGTGTAGCGGCTGATGATAAGCCAGCCGACACCGATGATGAGCCCCGGAAGGGCGGTGGGTAACAGCGTCACCAGGGTCAACAGGGTGTTGTCGCGGCTAATGGTACGGGTGACGAGGATGCCGATGAGCTAGCCGAGTACGCCGCACAGCACCGCCGCGGTGAGCGACATCCACAGGGAGTTAGTGAACCCGTCGATGACGCGCGGGTTCTGTAGGGTGCGTTCGAAGTTGCGCCATGTCAGCGTCTCCCACGTTAGCGGCACACCCGGAGCGGGCAGGAGAGCGCGGTAGATCAACCCGCCGACGGGTAGCAGGGTCACGGCGAGGCCAGTGGCCCAGGTGGCCGCAGTCACCGGCCACGTGGCGGCGCCGAGATCGAAACGCAGCGGCGCCCCCGCGTTCGTGCCGGAGCTGGCGGCGCGCTCGGCGACGATGTAGTCCGCGATGACTGCCAAAATGCCCATCACCAGCAGCACGACGCCGATGGTGGAGACCACCTGTAACGGGTTAGGCACCGTTCCGGATTCGACGAAGCGGTACACCATCGTGGCCAACGTTTCGAAGCGGGCAGGTGATCCGACCAGGGCCGGAATGCCGAAGTCCCCCAGGTTGGACACGAACGTCAAGGTGAACGCGCTGAGCAAGGCTGGGCGGACCAGCGGCAAGGTGATGGTGCGCAGGGTGGTCCAGGTATCAGAACCTGACAGGCGCGCAGCGAGCTCTAGATCGCGCGGGATTTTGCGCAGCGCAGCGGCCATGATGACGTAGACGATCGGGTAGGCGTGCAGCGTGAGCAGAAAAATGACGCCGTCAGCACCGTAGATGTTCCAGATCGGTCGATCGAAGATGGCGTTGAAGCCCTGGTTGCGGCCGAAGAGCTGCAGCCACGCGATCGCGCCGACAAACGGCGGCACAAGCAGCGGGGACAGCAGCAGCAACCGCGCCACGTGGGCACCGGCGATGGTGGTGCGCTCCACGATGACGGCGGCAAGCGTTCCCACGACCACCGCGAACAAAGACGACAACAGCGTCGAGTAGAAGGAGTTCCAGGCCGCCCGGCCAAGACCTGATTCAATCAGGACGGGGATCTGGTTTCCGCCCAGAGCAAGGCCCACCACGAGGTACAGCGGCGCGATGAAGAATCCGGCGGCAATGAGCCACATTCCGGCCCGGAATAGCTTGGGCATTGCTCAAAGATACAACATGCCCGCCTGCCACAGCAGCGCTGTGCAGGAGTTCTATGCAGGCCCGTAGTCGCGCGCGGCTCGGCGGGCATCCGTCCACGACTCAGCAAGGTCCGCTGCCCGCTGGTCAGCGATGGAGAGCATGCGTTCGAGGGAGGTGCGGTCGAGATCGTCGCTCAGCAAATGCGTGTCAACGCGCGCGAGGAAACGCTTCGCAGAGCTGCGCCGCAAGTGGAAATCTTGCACCTCCGCGAGCCGCGAATGCGGGTTGGCCAGCTCGGGGTAGTGCAGGGTGCGGTCGGCGAGAGCGTCTGTGGAGGGGCCTTGGAGCAGGTCGTCGTACTCGCCCAGGACCTGCTCGATGTCGTCGCGCGCGACCCGCAGCGATGCCCGGAGGGATTCAATCTCCGGGTCGGTGGTGCTGTTGCAGAAACCGATGAACGCGACGGCCGCGACGACACCACCGAGGATCAGCCCTATCCAGCCGAAGCGTGCTCCGAGCAGGATCGCCACAACCAGCGCGAGGGTGAGCCATATAGCTGCCTCGACGCTGCGTCGCGGTTTGTGGTTCTGCGCCATCACAATGTCACTGGCCGGGTTCTTTTTTAGGGGGACTAGTGCCCGCCGCAGCCTCCAGAGCCGCATGCGCAAGCGCCGCCACCGCAGCCGCCACCGGTGGCCATCATAACGGAGCCGGATAGGACACCGGTGCCAGCGATGACGGTGTTGCGCTCGGGCAGCGTGTCCGCGTTGGGGAGGACCACATCGAAGGGGAACGCGCCGTCGACAGAGACGTGGATGAACTGCTCACCGGTGAGCATGTTGGTGCGGTACTCGGATTCCAGCACGCGGGCAGAGAACTGGGCACCTGCATCCGGGCTGGCCGGGGCTCCCGTGGAGACGATCTCCGCACCCTTCGAGGTGATGGTTCCCATCACCCCGCCGGTCTCGGACAGGTAGTGATCAACACTGTCGTACCGTGCCACGTCCATCCCGAGGATGGTGAAGCCCATTTCCTGCCAGGTGAGGGTGGATTCGTCGACAAGCAGCGGGCCCTGGGCGATGTTGGCCGTGACGGAGGTGAGCACCGTGCCGGTGGGATCGATGATCTCGCAGAACCCGACGACATCCGTGACCATGGTGACGTTCGCGTACGTGCGGGTGGTGGAGTCGAAGCCGGCGAATGTTGCGAACGGCTCGACTGCCAGGATGTTCAGCTGCGCTCCGGAGATGTCGGCGAACTGGATGAGCTGGCCCCCGCGGACCTCGCCGGTAACGGCAAGCTGATTCGAGGCGATCGCCGCCTCCACCGCGTCCTGCCATCGCGCATAGTTCATGCCGATGCTGGAAAGATCCGTGCTGATCGCTTGAGTCATGTCTCCAGATCCTACAACTGCCGTCAAAGAATCCCGCATACGGAGGGAACAAGCTGGATGGCTGGGTTGTTGAGGTAGAAAACTACTGTGCAACAATAAGGACTCAATGACCACTTCTTCGCACGCAAGTTCTCAACCCAGCCATGACGAGCTGCTCGCCCAGGCTTTCCGCCACAATGCGCCGCAACCGACCGATCGGGGCCGCGACGAGGCCCATGAGCCGTCTGTCGGCACGCTGGACTTGGCCGAACGCAATGCTTTTCGGCGTGTCACCCGCGAGACCGAAATCCGCTCCGAAGAGCACAAGGATGTCTACGAGGTTGAGTACCGAAAGCTCCAGCTGGAGCAGGTCATCCTCGTCGGCGTGTGGACGGAAGGGACGACGGCCGAAGTCGAGGCAAGCATGACCGAGCTCGCGGCTCTGGCTGAAACCGCCGGCGCTGAAGTGGTAGAGATGATCTACCAAAAGCGCGACAAGCCGGACCCGGGCACCTACGTCGGTTCCGGAAAGGTGAGCGAACTACGTGACATTGTGCACGCCACCGGCGCCGACACCGTCGTGTGCGATGGTGGTCTCTCGCCGGGCCAGTTGGTGGCGCTTGAGGAAGCCCTGAAGATCAAAGTCATCGACCGCACCATGCTCATTCTGGATATCTTCGCCCAGCACGCGAAGTCCAAAGAGGGTAAAGCGCAAGTGTCCTTGGCGCAGATGGAATACCTCTACACCCGTACCCGTGGTTGGGGTGGCAACCTGTCGCGTCAGGCTGGCGGCCGGGCAGGCTCCAACGGTGGTGTGGGTCTGCGTGGTCCTGGTGAGACGCGTATTGAGGCCGACCGTCGCCGTCTGCGCACTGACATGGCTAAGCTACGCCGCGACCTTTCCGGGATGAAGACCGCCCGCGACATCAAGCGCGCTCAGCGCCAGCGCTCGACGCTGCCGAAGATCGCCATCGCCGGGTATACGAACGCCGGCAAGTCCTCGCTAATCAACGCGATGACCGACGCTGGGGTGCTCGTCGAAGACGCACTGTTTGCCACCCTGGATCCCTCCACGCGACGCGCCGAGCTTGCTGACGGCCGCACCGTCGTCCTGACCGACACTGTCGGCTTCGTCCGCCACCTGCCCACGCAGCTTGTCGAGGCGTTCAAGTCCACCCTGGAAGAGGTGGTCGGCGCTGACCTCATGCTCCACGTTGTCGATGGCTCCGACCCGTTCCCGTTGAAGCAGATCAAGGCCGTCAACGATGTCCTGGCGGAGATCACCCGGGACACGGGCGAGGAGATTCCGCCGGAGATCATCGTGGTGAACAAGATCGACGAAGCGGACCCCGTCGTGCTAGCCGAGCTACGCCACGCGTTCGCGGATTCGAAGCACAATGTCGTCTTCGTCTCCGCCGTGACCGGCGAGGGGATTGACGAGCTTGAGGGCCGGATCGAGATGTTCTTGAACACTCTCGATGCCCACGTGAAGCTGCTCGTCCCGTTCACCCGCGGCGATGTTGTCTCACGCGTCCATGAGGAGGGCACTGTGCGCAGCGAGGAGTACAACGAAGAGGGCACGCTTATCGACGTCCGCCTGCCCCGCGTCCTCGCCGAGCAGTACGCAGAATTCGTCGTAGCGTAGAACCGAGTTAGTGGTCTGGGTCGGTTCGGACTACGTCGATGCCGTGTTCAGACAGCTTCTGCACCACCTCATCCGAAGCGTCCGCGTCAGTGATGAGCACGTCGATGCTGTCGAGCGGGGCGTAACTGACTACCGCTTCCTGGCCGAACCGTGCGGAGTTGCAAAGAACCACGACCTTCTCAGCGTTGATCACCATTGCCGACTTCACTGCGGCTTGTTGGGCATCATCCGTAGACAGGCCGTGGTTGACGGTGAGAGCGTCGGCATCGATCACGGCGACCTTTGCCCGCATCAACGCGAGCGTACGCAAGGTCGTGTCACCAGCGGTGGACTGTGCCGCGTAGTTCACGGAGCCGCCCAGGAGCTGAACATGTGTACCGGCTGTGCTGGATAACTCCAGGGCGACAGGAATGGAGTGCGTGACAAAGGACAACGCCGCTGCGTTGCCGGTGCCGCTTGATGTCACCGCCTCTGCGAACGATTGGGCCACATGCACGGCCATTGCACCGGAATCAACGAACACGACGCCATCGTCTGGCAGGTGCGCCAAAGCTGCTCGAGCGATAGAGGAGCTCGCCCGAGAGGCCGATTGCGAGCGCGGGTCAGCAGACTCCACATGCCCGTGGGAGGCGGTGAGCTGGCATCGCTCTTCGGCGTTCATGGGTCTTCCTTACCTGCTCAAAGGGGACATGGTCTAGAGCTTACGGAACACGGAGACAACGAGCCCCATGATTTCAGCATCATCCCCCTTGATCGGGGCGAAGGCTTCGTTGTGGGGGAGAAGCCACACACCGGAGGAATCCCTGTGGAACTCCTTCACCGTTGCTTCCCCCTCAATAAGCGCCGCGACGAACTGACCTTCCTCCGCTACCGGCTGGGTACGCACGGCAACCCAATCGCCGTCGAGGATGCCCGCGTCGCGCATGGACTCACCCACGACTTGGAGCAGGTAGAGATCACCGTCGCCGACGAGTTCTTCCGGCAGAGGGAAGTAGCCGTCGACGTTCTCTTCAGCGAGAATCGGGTTGCCCGCAGCAATCTGCCCGACGACGGGGATGTAGCGCGGCGGTGCCGCATCGTCCGGTTTCGGATCAGCCTTGCGCTTCTTCCGGCCATTCTCCGGCAGGTGACGCAGATCAACGGCGCGGGGCTTGTTCGGGTCGCGGCGAAGAAAGCCCTTCTTCTCCAATTCCTTGAGCTGGTAGGCCACAGACGACGTTGACTGAAGGCCGGCGGCATCGCCGATCTCCCGAATGCTCGGCGGGTAGCCGCGGAGCACCACCGCATCCTGAATGACTTCGAGAATGCGGCGCTGCCTCTCTGTCAGGGTCTTAATGTCCGGTTTCTTGTCTGCGCTCTGGGGCATGTTCCTGTTCTCCTCTGATCGGTTGACCTCGGTGCCTTGTTCCTATCGGTGTGGCGAGAAACCCGAAGCTGAAATTCCTCACCAATGTTCGACGACACGCGGCACCGTTCGGTTCCCTTATGTCCACTTTTACCATGCGTAGGCAAATTTGTTCGATATTTCTTGACCACGTCTAGACAAACTCTACGGCCCTTGCTATAAATCGAACATAGGAACTATCGAACATTCTAGCGATCATTGCAATCGAACATGTCCGGTGCGGTTCGTAGAATCAAATCCGAACCAAGAAAGGAAGAATGATGACTATCTCTCTCGCCCGCCCTAACAGTGCTAATACTACCGATAACCTCCGTTCTGCTGAGGTTGAGCCAGCGGATGTTTGGGACCTTGACCGTGCACCGGTGATTCGTGCCTCGCACCGTCATGTTCGAACGCTCGATGGGCATAATCGAATGAATGAATCACCCCTGCGAGCGCGCGCAGAGGATCCGGACAGCCCGAACACGGCTCTCGAAACTCGCCGCGAGAAGCGCGCGGCCACGCTTATGGGCGCACTGCTCGGCCTCGGTCTCGTTGCGGGTTCTATCTTCGGCGGCGCGTTCTCTTTCGAGGACGACGGTTTCAGCCCGGAGCAGGTGAACGAGTCTGCGAATCTCCAGAACGCCGTTGCAACAGTGAACAACCGCTAAAGATTTTTCTGGGGGGGAGTAGAGTTTGAGGGGTGCACTGCCCCTTTTGCCAGAACGATAGCTCTCGGGTTTCTGACTCGCGCCTAGTCGACGCAGGATCGGCCATTCGGCGCCGACGTGAATGCACCGTGTGCGGTGGTCGTTTCACTACGGTCGAGAAAGCTGTCCTGACCGTGGTCAAGCGCAACGGAGTCAGCGAACCCTTCGACCGTGACAAGCTCATTGTCGGCGTACGCCGCGCGTGCCAGGGACGCGATGTCTCCGATGACGCTTTGAAGCGCCTCGCCCAAGAGGTGGAAGAGATTGTCCGCGCGCAGGGAAGCTCGCAGATTCCGTCGAACGAAATCGGCCTTGCCATCCTCGAGCCGCTGCGCGCACTCGACGAGGTCGCCTACCTGCGCTTCGCGTCCGTGTACAAGTCCTTCGAAAGCGCCGACGACTTCGAATCCGAGATCAGGCTCATGCGCCGCAAAGACCGCGGCATGGAAGGCATTTAGAGCTTATCCACCATCTTCTCGATCCGCCTCGGGCTTACCGGTTTCGCCGTACCGAGCCGTTGAGCGAATAAGCTCACACGCAGCTCTTGGATCCGCCACAGAATGTCCTTGACTGCCCGGGATTTACGGGCCGCCTGCGGTAGCCGGGCCAGTTTGGCATCGAGGTACTTCTTCACGTCGTCGACTACCGATTGGCGGTCTGCATCGCGGTCGGGGTCGCGGTTCATCTCCTCGAGCCGAATCTGGATCGCCGACATGTACCGCGGAAGGTGTTGAAGATTCTCCATCCCGTGCACTGTGATGGCGTTCTTCGGTAGAAGGAAGTTCATCTGCTGGCGGATGTCATCGATAGCTGGGCCGTCCCAGTTCTGAAGTTCCGCCGCAGTGTTGATGTATTCGACCACACCACCGGCGACGCCGACGACCGTGCGCCGAACCATGCCGGCCACCTCGGGCTTGACCTTGTTCAGTAGCGCATCGAATTCTGCAGGTGTACGCACGGGTCCACCGTGGGCGAACATGAGATCGCGGATCGCGGCGACGCGCGCATCTTCGACCAGCCCAGCGGCACCACCGTGCGGATACTTATCGACGGCCACACGCTGCCGCAACGGCAGGCCTTTCACCATCTGGGAGACCGAGACGTCGATTTGGCGCATGAGCATTGCCAACGTCGCCGTCACCATGGATTGATCAGCAGCGGCCTTTGTCGGGAACACCTTCACACGTACGCCGTCATTGGTCGCCTCCAAGGCGGGGAAAGCATCGACGTTGTTGCCTTCGATCTTTGTTGTCACAGTTTCCGGCACATCACCAAGGGTGTCTTCCGTCCACTTCGTAACTGAGTCGGATTCAGCCTTCTTGGTCGCCTTTGCTACAGACGAGGTGATTTGGCCGGCGCGGCGCTTCTTCAGCGCGGCCAGCGACGTGTCGTGGTCGGTGATCTTCCCTTTACGGTCGATGGAGGCAAAGGTGATCTTCAGGTGAGGCGGCAACGCTTCGGGCCGGAAATCGGATGCGTTAATGCCGTGCCCTCCGAGGGAGCGCAACACCTCGGCGAGCTGCTCGTTCAACGGAGATTCGTAAGGAACGAGCTTGTCTAGGGCGCGCGCGGCAAACTCTGGTGCAGGAACGACTGTCTTGCGCAACGCCTTTGGTAGGGAGCGGATGAGCTCTGTGACTAGTTCTTCGCGCAAACCGGGCACGAGCCAGTCGAATTCGCGCTCCTCCAGACCCGCTAACAGGGGAACAGGGACAAGGACGGTGACGCCGTCAAAGGGGTCGCCCGGTTCGAACTTGTATTGCAGGTCGTAGTCAATGCTTCCCTGGCGGATCTTGTCGGGGAAGGAGTCTTCGCTGGTGTCAGCGTCGGAATCGTCGATAAGTGCGCTCGGGTCGAAGTCGAGGAATGCGGCGTCCTCATGCTTTTTCTTCTTCCACCATGCGTCGAAGTGGCGGCCGGTCCCAATGTTGTCCGGCAGGCGTTCGTCGTAAAAGTCGAACAACGCCTCCTCGTCGACAACGAGACCGCGGCGGCGCACCTTCTCCTCGACTTTGGCGGCCTCTTCGAGGAGCTTGGCGTTGTGTTTGAGAAAGGCGTGGTGGGCGTTCCATTCGCCGTCGATAAGCGCGTGCCTGATGAACATGGTGCGCGCAGCATCCATGTCCACGCGGTGGTACGGCACCAGGCGATCAGCGACAACCGTGACTCCGTAGAGCATGGACTTTTGATGCACCATGGGCGCGGCGCGCTTGATGGACCAGATCGGCTCGGAATAGTTGTGCTTGAGCAGGCCGCCGGCGACTTTCTCCACCCAGGCGGGATCGATAGCGGCGACGTCACGCGCCCACAGACGAGACGTTTCGACGAGTTCGGCAGCCATCACGAACTCCGGCGGCTTCTTCGCCAGCACCGAACCGGGGAAGATCATGAAGCGTGTGCCGCGTGCTCCCTTGAACTCCTTCGAAGTGCCGTCGCGGGCACCGATATTGGACAACAGGCCGGTGAGCAAGGCCTGGTGGATGGACTTGGGGTCGCGGTCCCGCGAGTCATCGTGATCGTCCGTTGCGGTGGCGGTGCGGGCCCAGCCGAGCTGCCTCTCCGCCTCACGGAGCTGGCGCACAAGGTCGAACCACTCGCGGATGCGCATGTAGTGGAGGTACTCCTTCTTCATGCGCTTGCGGAAGGCGTTGCCGGACAGTTCATTCCGGGAGTCTTTGAGGTAATCCCACAAATTCAGCGCAGCGAGAAAGTCGGAGGTCTTGTCCTTGAAACGCGCGTGGGCCTGGTCGGCTTGCGCCTGGAACTCCAACGGACGTTCGCGGACATCCTGGATGGTCATGCTGGCGACAATGACAGTGACATCGTCCAGTACACCGAGGCGGTGTGCCTCCACCAGCATGCGGGCCATCCGCGGGTCGACAGGAATGCGCGCGATGTCGCGGCCGATGCCTGTGAGCACCGGCATGTCTTGGTCTTCCTTATCGGTGATGGCGCCGAGCTCGTGCAAGAGCATGAGGCCGTCGCGCACAGCCTTCTTGTCCGGTGGCTGGACGAACGGGAACTCCGCGATGTCGCCCAAGCGCAGGTTCGTCATCTGGAGGATGACGCTGGCCAGGTTGGTGCGCAGAATCTCGGGGTCGGTGAATTCGGGGCGGGCGTGGAAATTGTCCTCTGAATAAAGGCGGATCGCGATACCGTCCGCGATGCGGCCGGAGCGGCCCGAGCGCTGGTTGGCGCTGGCTTGCGAGATCTCTTCGATGGGGAGGCGCTGCACCTTGGTGCGCGTGGAATAGCGGGAGATGCGCGCCAGGCCGGTGTCCACCACGTAGTGGATGCCGGGGACAGTCAGTGACGTCTCCGCGATGTTGGTGGCTAGCACGATGCGGCGCCCGGAGTGCGGGGAGAATACCCGGTGCTGTTCGGCGTTGGAGAGTCGGCCGAACAGGGGAGTGACCTCGACACCGCGCCAGCGCTGCTTTTCAATGAGCTCCATTGCGTCACGGATGTCACGCTCGGAGGCGAAGAAGCACAGGATGTCGCCGTCACCTTCCGCCATGAGCTCCTTCAAGGCTTCAATCAGCCCGTCGAGCATGTCTGTGTCGACGACCTTCGTGCCGCCGTCTTTCGTGGGCACCTCCGTCTCAAGCGGACGGTAGCGGATCTCCACTGGGTAGGTGCGCCCCGAGACTTCAATGATGGGCGCCGGGTTACCGTCACTGTCGGCGAAGTGCTCCGCGAACGACTCTGGGTCGATCGTGGCGGAGGTAATGATGATTTTCAGGTCCGGCCGGTACGGCAAAAGCCGCTTGAGGTAGCCCAACAAGAAATCGATGTTGAGGGAGCGCTCGTGGGCCTCATCGATGATGATCGTGTCGTAGGCGTTCAGGTAGCGGTCCCGCTGCATCTCGGCGAGCAGGATGCCGTCCGTCATGAGCTTGACCGCGGTCGTGGCAGACACACGGTCATCGAAGCGGATGGCGTAGCCGACGGAGCGCCCAATGTCCTGGCCGAGCTCGTCGGCGATGCGCTCAGCGACAGTGCGCGCAGCGATTCGCCGCGGTTGGGTGTGGCCGATCAGCCCACGCCGGCCACGGCCCAGTTCAAGCAGCATCTTCGGGATCTGGGTAGTTTTACCAGATCCCGTTTCACCTGCAATGACGACGACTTGGTTGTCCCTGATGAGGTTCTTGATGTCCTCGCGTCGGGCGGAGACAGGAAGCTGCTCCGGGTAGGTGATCTGCGGGACCAGAGCGTCAATCGCGGCGACCTTCGCAACTTCTTCTTCTAAGTCGGTGTGGATCGCGGCTAAAGCGTTCGGAGCCTTCGCCTTCTTCAGGCGCCTGTCAAAGCGGCGGACTTGGGCAATCGGCAGCTCGTCGAGACGCGCTTTGAGGGCGTCGCGGGTGATGGGCGGGGAAGACTCGGGGGTGCTCATAATCAACGGCTGATCTTACCCGCGCAGCAGGTAAAGGTAGAAGCTACTGAGAGTGAACAACCTGAGCGAACGGGACTAGACAGTGAGACCCAGCGGTTCGCCTTCGGCGACAGTGTTCTCGTAGGCCTTTGTAATCGCAGCGCCCAGCGCGGTGAACTCTGCGGCGCGGGTGGAGGAGGAACGGTAGACCAACCCCACGTTACGTTCTGCCGCCACGGCGGTATCGAACTCAGCCACTGTCACGCCGGGGCGGGAGCATTCGGCGGAGACTGCTGACACCGGCAGCAGTGTGGAACCGAAGCCGGCTGCGACGAGCTGAATGATCGTGGTTAGTGACGATGCCCGGGTGACGGACTCGGTGACCTCGGTCAGGCTGATCTTGGCCAGTCGGCAGAGGTCCATGATTTGGTCACGGAGACAGTGGCCGTCGTCAAGCAGCAGCAGATCAAGGTCGTCGAGCACGCTGAGCTCGAGGTCGTGCTTGCCCGCCAACGGGTGGTCGTCTTTGACCGCTACCGCGAAGTTCTCGGTGTACAAAGGGATTTCGCTCAATCCGGCCACGTTGGAGGGGAACGCGATAAGAGCGACGTCGAGGCGCCCGTCGCGCAGCTGGTCCAGCAGCGTAGGGGTCGTTTCCTCCACGATCTTCGGGTTCAGTGCCGGGAAGCGTTCGTGAATAATGCGCAGCAGCTCCGGCAGAATGTACGGCGCGATGGTGGGAATGATGCCGATTGCTAGCGACCCCGTCAGCATGCCCTGTGCACCGCGTGCCCGATGCACAAACGCATCGGCAGCCTCCAAGGTGGCTTTGGCGTAGGGGAGCAGCTCTTCGCCGCTGGGGGTGACAATGACTTTACGTGTGGAGCGCTCAATCAACTGGATCTCCAATCCCGACTCCAGCGCGACGAGCGCCTGGGACAGTGAGGGCTGGGAGATATTCAGCTTGGCCGCGGCAGAGCCAAAGTGGCGGTTCTCCGCGATCGTGACAAACGTGCGCAGCTGCGCAAGCGTCGGACGATACTCCTTATTGTTCATACCTATTAGGCTACAACCGGCAATAGGTAGAAATGGCCTATTTGGGATTCTTGTTTTCCAGCCCTAAGGATGAAGGTCTCCGTAGACGGTTTATACCTGCTTCATCTCCAGCGAACTCAAACGCACTTCACCGGCGGCGTCTGATGCGTCGAGGTCCACCGTGCCATGCAGCTGGAAGGCATTGTCGCCTTCTGGGTCTTTGAGAATCTGCACGACTTCCCACATTCGGGTGTCGTCGCCGGAGACGCTGAAGTAGGACGGGCCGCGGGCGTCGTTGTCCAACTCCACGTCCTCGTAGTCGTCGAAGTAATCGTCCATGAGTGCCGGCCAGTCAGGCTGGTCCGCAAAGTCCATATAATCGAGCATCTCCTCGAGCTGTTTCTCCTTCTCGTAGGCGAAGAGCTCAACCAAGCGGAAGAAATAATTGCGCACCATGATGGTGAACGCGCGGCGGTTCGCCGTCAGCGCTGTCGGGTCCTCCACGCCGAAGGCCAGCTCTCGTTCCAGGTCGGATTGAGAGATCGGGGTGGTCTCGTCGGTCATGTGGGCCCATTCGTCGATCAGCGAGGAGTCGACCTGGCGGATAAGCTCACCGAGCCACACGATGATGTCGTCCAGCCGCTGTGTCATGTACGCCTCTGGAATGGAGTGTGACAGCGTGCGCCACGCGTCGGTGAGGTAGCGCAGCACCACGCCTTCGCTGCGGGCGAGACCGTAAGTCGCGATGACATCGGAGAAGGTCATCGCATGCTCAATCATGTCGCGCACGACCGACTTGGGGCGCAGCTCGAACTCTTTGGCCCACGGGTTTCCCTGAACGAAGGTCTCGTAGGCGTCTTCCAGCTCCTCGCGCAGTGGCTGCGGGTAGGTGACGTCTTCGATGAGCACCATGCGTTCTGTGTAGTCCACACCGTCAGCCTTGAGCGCCGCGATCTCTTCACCGCGAGCCGCCGACTGCTGGGCTTGGAGCAACTGGCGCGGATCATCCAGGATCGCCTCGAACGCGGAGATGACATCCAGGTCGTACGTCTCGCTCTCCGGGTCAAGCAGGGTGAGAAAAGCCAGAGCGAAGGGGGACAGCGGCTGGTTGAGCGCGAAATCGCGGTCAAGCTCCGCCGTCAACGTGTACGGCCGGAACGCGGGCGAGTCCGGGGTTCGTTCCACCACACCGGCGTTGATCAGGCCGCGGAACAGGTCGAGGGCGGTGAGAATATCGCGGTTCTGCTTCGCCCGGGTGTCGTGGTTGGTGCGCAGCAGATGCTTCATGTGCTCATACCCGTCACCTGGGCGGGCGACCACGTTGAGCAACATCGAGTTGGACACCGTGAACTGGCTCTGCAGCTCTTCCGGCTCTGCCTCGGTCAGCCGCAGATACGTTTTTTCTGACCACGACACTTCACCGTCGCGCGCGGACTTTTTGCGGATCTTCTTCAGCTTCTTCGGATCGTCGCCGGCCTTGCGCCGCAGCTTGACGTTCTCGATCTCGTGCTCGGGCGCTTCGACGATCATCGTTCCTTCTGTGTCGTAGCCAGCGCGTCCCGCACGTCCTGCAATCTGGTGGAATTCGCGGGATTTCACGATGCGCTGCCGGGTTCCGTCATACTTCGCCAGCCCCGTCATGAGCACCGTGCGGATCGGGACGTTGATGCCCACCCCGAGCGTGTCCGTGCCGCAGATGACCTTCAGCAGACCAGTCTGCGACAGTCGCTCGACCAGACGCCGGTACTTCGGCAGCATCCCAGCGTGGTGGATGCCGATGCCGCGGCGCAGCAGCTTTGACAGCGTCTTGCCGAAGGTCGTCGTGAAGCGGAAGTCTCCGATCGCTTCAGCGATCGCGTCCTTCTCGTCGCGCGTGAGCATGTCGCTTATCGACGTCAGAGCCTGCGCCCGTTCTGTCGCCTCCCGCTGCGAGAAATGCACCACGTAGATCGGCGCTTTCCCGTCTTCGAGCAACTCCTCAATCGTCTCGTGAACGGGGGTGAACACGTAGTGGAAATCCAGCGGGACCGGGCGCTGCGAACCACCAACGAAGGTCGTCTCACGGCCGGTGCGGCGAGTGAGGTCCTCCTCCAGCCAGGCCGTGTCGCCGAGGGTGGCGGACATGAGCAGAAATTGTGCTTTCGGAAGCTCCAACAGCGGCACCTGCCACGCCCAGCCGCGCTCTGGGTCCGAGTAGTAGTGGAACTCGTCCATAACCACCTGGCGGATGTCGGAGTTCTTTCCCTCGCGCAAGGCGATGTTGGCGACGATTTCCGCAGTGGCCGCAATGATGGGTGCATTGCCGTTCACGGTGGCATCGCCTGTCATCATGCCGACGTTCTCCGGGCCGAAGATCTCGCACAGCGCGAAGAACTTCTCACTCACCAGCGCTTTGATCGGAGCGGTGTAGAAGCTACGCTGGCCGCGGGCCATGGCGATGAAATGGGCGGCGTTGGCCACCATGGATTTTCCTGACCCGGTGGGGGTAGCCAGAATGACATTGTCTCCGGCCAGAATGGCCACAGAGGCCTCCTCCTGCGCCGGATAAAGGGAGATGCCACGGTCGGTGGTCCAGCGGATGAAGGTGTCCCAGACGGCGTCGTCGAAAAGCGACTGCGGGACGTCACTCAGATCCGCAAGGCTGTCACCGAGCGTGGCGTCACTCATCGTCGTCGGTGAGATCGATCTGGTCGTTGTCCTGCCACATGCTGGACTCACCCGACTGGCCGGTCTGGTCTGACTGGCCAGAGCCAATGCCCTTGTTCAGGCCGCGATCCCTGTCGTCGATAGCGGCGAGGAAGTTCTCAAACGCCTCACCGATCTCGTCGCCGGACGGCATCTGAGCTTCACCCGGCATCATCTTCTGCGGGTTCTTGTCGCGGTAGGAAGCCATCTCAGAGTCGTAGTGCTGCTCGAGCTGGGAGACCACTTGCGCGATTTCCTCCGACTCGTTCGTCTGCTCCGCCAGCTGCTGCTGGACGCGCGCGATGTCCTGCTCGATGGAGCGCAGCGGGAACTGCAGCTTGGACGTGTCAGACACCGACTGCAGGAGCTGGTAGACAGCCTGTGGATACGGGGAGGCTGCGACGTAGTGCGGCACATGCGCGGTGTAGCCGGCGACCCGGCGACCGCGGTTGTGCAGCTCACGCTCGATCATCACAGCGGCAGCACCCGGCATGGAGACCATCCCGTCGTAGGTGAACATCGGGCCGACCAAATCGCGGTCATTGCCGTGCGCCGAGACCACCAGGGGACGCGTGTGCGGCGCACCCATCGGAGCGGCGTACAGGCAGATTGTCTTGTCCACGTTGAACCGGTCTGCGAGATCTGCAACCGCCTTGGAGAATGCCTCCCACCGCAGGTCCGGCTCCGGACCCGACAACAGCAGGAAGGATTCTCCCTTAGCATCGCGCATGACGCGGATGTCCAAGTCGATCTCTTCGATGTCGGTGATTTCGTGCTCGCTCATCGTGATCATGGGGCGACGGGAGCGGTAATCGATGAGCTCGTCGTTATTGAATGTCGCCACCGTGCGGGAATCCAGTGCCGCCTTGAGGTGCCCGGCGGCACCTTCGACTGCGTGCCCCGCGTCAGCGTAACCCTGCATGGCCACAATGAGAGTCGGGCCAGAGGAGGTGCCGTCGACAGCTGGAGCGGGGTACTCCAATTCGTACATTTTCCTCTCGTTCGAGGTCATGTCGCATCCTCCTTTACCTATGCGCACTTTCGTGTGAGCTTGTTAGCGTTCGACAATAATCACAACAATGTCGGTTCAGTTAAATTCCCACTCTAGATCCGATTGCCTCTCGGGTGTGGACTGCGTCGGCGATTGTCAGTGAATTGCAGAAACTGTCAGGCCGCAGCCAGCCTCACACGGTTGCGCACTGCAGTGCGCGACGGGCAGGGAACCGTATTGGGGGTTTGGGAAGACTAACAAGGGCATGACGCATTCTTCAGATCACCACCATCAAGCGACAGTAGACAACCCTTCAACCATCATTGCGACGGTGCCCGGCACCCTGGGCTACTACCCGCACGAATCAGTCGTCGTCATCGGGCTCATCGCCAGCGAGGACACCGACAGTGTGTATCTCGGCCCCGTTCTGCGCGCAGACCTTGGCCGCGTGCGCGAACTGACTGCCTATCTGGGCAGCGCGCCCGTGGACACGTGCATTGCGTTCCTGGGCATTTTGGTCACGCGCGTGCCGGGGTCCGGTGTGGCGCTTAACGCCGTCGAAGAATTGGAGAAGTTGGAGCGCACCAACGGCGAGCCGCTTATCGACGTGTTGTGGCACGTCTCCGAAATCGCCCACGGCACCCCGTACTCTATGGTTTTCGGGCCCGAGCCTGCCGAGTTGGGCATGTTCTGGTCCGAGCTGGCCTGGGAGCATGGGGTCGTGGGCTCTGTCATGGCATCGCCTGCGATGGAAGCAATGCGTGCCAACGGCACACTGCCCGCCTTAGATCGCAACGACACTTTTTCCTACTTCGAGCCTGTCGTCCTGTCCGGCGCGGAAGAGCACCGCATCACCTCGCTGACCCAGCAGGCGCTTGCGCGTTCTGCTCAACTCCAGGTGGAACTTGCCCGGGGCAGCAGCTCCCGCCCAGCGAGTGTTGTGCATCAGGCGTGCACGGCTTTGATCAATGCCCCAGCGCAGCCCATCATCGGGGCCGACGAGCCGCTCAGCGTCGCCGAAGCTGTTCCGGATCAGAACAGTCTTCTTGCACTCGCTACCGTTCTCGCGCGCCCCACGCTGCGCGATTGCGTCATCGGGGAGGCGGTCCGCCACCCACAGGAATCCGCCAGTGCGCTCCTCGCCGTCGCGCGGTCCTTCCGGGGCGTCATCCGAGCAAATGCATTGAGCATCTGGGCGCTCGTGGCCATCTCCCGCGGTGTGTCGTCGTGGGCATCAGCGGCACTGCATTGCGCTCAAGAGGAAATGCCCGAGCACTCCATGTCCGCGATTTGCCTGGAAGTGTTGGCGCTGGGGGAGCAGAAGAAGCTGGTCACTACCATCCTCGAAGGGTGCGAGCTCGCCTGCGAGAAGCTGCTCGGCCCAGCGGATCCGCCAATGAGGAAAAGCGCTTAACCCCTTGCCTGGGTGAATTCCCACGCGTCGGTGACAATGCGGTCCAGTTGTGTGCGGGTGGGGTTCCAACCGAGTTCGTCTTTCGCGCGCTGCGAGGAGGCGATCAGGGTGGCTGGGTCGCCTGCGCGACGCGGAGCTACTTCGGCGGGGATGTCGTGCCCGGTCACGCTGCGGCAAGTCTCAATGACCTCTTTCACGGAGTAGCCGTCGCCAGAACCGAGGTTGAAGATCTTGTGGGTGCCCGGTGTGTTCGCCTCCAAGGCGAGCATGTGCGCGTCCGCCAAATCGCGGATGTGGATGTAGTCGCGCACGCACGTGCCGTCCGCAGTAGGCCAATCGTCACCGAAAATGAGAATCTTCTCGCGCTTTCCTTGAGCCACCTGCAGCACCAACGGAATCAAGTGAGTCTCCGTGGCGTGGCGTTCACCGTAGCCCGCGTAGGCTCCAGCGACATTGAAGTAGCGCAGGCTGGTCGCACCGAGCCCGAACGCCGCAGCGTAGGAACTCATTGCGTAGTCGATGGCTAGCTTCGACGCGCCGTACGGGTTTGTCGGTGCCGTGGGCATGTCCTCGGTGATCGGCACGTGCTCCGGTTCGCCGTAGGTCGCGGCGGTGGAGGAGAATACCAGCGAGTTCACATTGTGGTCGCGCATCGCGTTGAGCAGCGCCAGAGAGGTGACAAAATTGTCGCGCCAGTACTCATCCGGCTTTTCCACAGATTCACCCACCAGGGACCGTGCCGCGAAGTGGAGCACACCATCGACGGGGCCGCCGCTGCGGTCGCCCAGCACATCGTCGATCACATCGGTGATGGTGCCTTCCACCAAGGTGGCCTCCGGGACGACTGCGTCGCGGTTACCCGTGGAGAAATCGTCGATAATGGTCACATCATGGCCAGCTTCTACAAGCACCTTCGAACAGACGCTGCCGACGTATCCAGCGCCGCCGGTGACTACGAGACGAGCCATTGATTAACCTTCCAGCGGCTTCACGCGCAGCGCGTGAGCCAAGTCGGGGGCGAGATCCACGTGGCCATCGTTACTGGTGATCACCGTGATGATGCCGTTGCTCTTTTTCTCCAGAGTGACCACTGACCCGCGATCGACACCATAGCGGCAGATCGAAGAGTACTGCTCCGAGTCGAGCTGCAGAATCTCATTGATCTGCACGACTTCAGCCGTGACCGGTTCACTGAGATCCAGTTCGGTGGCACGGGTGCCCAGAGTCTCTCCGACAGCGTCGGAGTATCCCAATTCGTCCAACGCCGGAATCGGGTTTCCGAAGGGGGAGCGGGTTGGATCGTCGAGCACGTGGATGAGGCGGCGTTCCACCTCTTCACTCATCACGTGCTCCCAACGGCAGGCTTCAGCATGGACTTGGCTGATATCCAAGTCGAGCACGTCCGTCAGCAGACGCTCCGCCAAGCGGTGCTTGCGCATGACCGAGGTGGCCAACTCGCGGCCGCGCTTGGTCAGGCTGAGAGAACGATCGTGCTCGACGACAATGAGGCCGTCGCGCTCCATACGGGCGACGGTTTGGGACACGGTCGGGCCGGACTGGTCGAGGCGTTCCGCAATGCGCGCACGCAGCGGAGTAATGCCTTCTTCCTCCAGCTCATACACCGTGCGCAGGTACATCTCGGTGGTGTCGACGAGGTCTCTCAAAACTGCATTCCTTACCTACTTGACCAACTCAGTCGGCCCAGCCTGCGTGGCCCGATACATGCCCAAAACTCGGGACCATGGTAGCGCACTCACGCGCCCATGGCCGGGACTCGAACTACTGGGCGTAATCGCGGAGGCGATCTGCGCGCTCGCCGACGCGCAGCTTGCTCATTACTTCGCGCTCAATCTGGCGCACACGCTCACGCGAAAGGCCGAACTTGCGGCCGATTTGGTCGAGGGTGCGCGGCACACCGTCATCCAGGCCGTAGCGCAAACGAATAACGTCCTGCTCACGTTGCTCAAGACCGTTAATGATGTCGTGAATGTCGTCGTGGCGCAGCACGGAAACAACAGCATCTTCAGCGTCCGCGGCCTCAGCATCTTCAATGAAGTCGCCCAACGGTGCTTCCTCGTCAGCGCCGACCGGCATGTCCAAGCTCACCGGGTCGCGGGACTGGCGCAACAGCATCTCGATCTTGGACTCATCAATGCCAGACTCTTCCGCCAACTCCTCGTTGGAAGGCTCGCGGCCAAGAGACTGGTACATCTCGCGACGGATGCGGGAGAGCTTGTTCACCTGCTCCACAAGGTGGACTGGGAGACGGATGGTGCGCGACTGGTCAGCCATGCCGCGGGTGATCGCTTGGCGGATCCACCAGGTGGCGTAGGTGGAGAACTTGAAGCCCTTGGAGTAGTCGAACTTCTCCATCGCGCGAATCAGGCCCAGGTTGCCCTCCTGGATGAGATCCAGCAGCGGCATGCCGCGTCCGGTGTAGCGCTTGGCTAGAGAGACAACCAAACGCAGGTTCGCCTCCAGCAGGTGAGCGCGGGCTTTGCGGCCCTGCTTAGCCAAGATCTTCAGGTCGCGCGACTTCGCGCGGGTCAACTCGGTGTCAGGATCGTCGAGCAGGTGCTGCGCGTACAGACCGACCTCGATCTGCTGGGCCAGTTCAACCTCTTCCTCAGCGTTGAGGAGTGCGGTCTTGCCGATGCCGTTCAGATACACACGGACAAGGTCAGCAGACGGATTATCGTTCGTCTGGTTCCGGCGGCTTCCGCGGTCGACCTCTTCTTTTTCATCGACATGATCCACATCGGGTTGAGTCATGAGATGGTGCTCCTTCAAATCTCGCGAATCTAACCTACTAACGCCGGACAAAGCGACATTGTTCCCGCTGTGAAACGTCAGCGCGGACTGAAGAGTTTGTGCAGTTCAGAGGCGTTGCTTTACGGGAGCGGATGCACGGTTGCCGTGCATGGAACTCTAGCAGTTTCTGCCTAACATTCAACCAATAGCGTAAAGGGGCCGGAGTTGACCGAGCTGACCTCCATCATCGCTCCGAAGCGGCCTTCTTCGACGTGAATTCCACGCTCGCGCAGCGCCTGAGCGATCGCTGCGATGATTGGTTCTGCTTCATCCCCGGGGGCTGCATCGGACCACGATGGGCGGCGGCCTTTCTTGGTCCTGCCCATGAGGGTGAACTGGCTGACCAGAAGCACCGGCGCTCCGGCTTCTTCGACCGACACTTCGCCGTCGAGCAGGCGCAGTTCGGCAATCTTGCGTGCCATGGTTTCCCAAGCATCGTCGGCATCCTCCCGGCCGACACCCACGAGCGCCAGGACTCCGCCTGTGTCGGGACAGTCGATCGCGCCGACCACCTCTCCGTCAACCGTCACAGATGCTCGGGTCACTCGAGTCAATACTGCTTTCACGGCAGAACCACCTCCTGGGGGAGCACTAGGCCGTGGCGGATCAGGTCCACCACCACACTGGCGGCTTGCTTGGTCAGGGTCTCTTCGTCGGTGTCATCAAGCCCTTGCGACGCGGCGAAGATAGAGACGATGTCGCGCAGCGGAAGCCCGTTTGGGTTGAGGCCGGAGACGATGGCCGCGACAGCGTCGTCGATCTCGTGGGTGAAACGCGGGCCGTCGGTACGCGTGAGGCGCTTCACCTGCGTTTCAAAGCCCATGCCTGTTTCGGAGTCAGCCACAGCGACATCTTCGAGCGCGACACCGGGCCGCACGGTGAAGCGGGAGTCCAGGATGTCATCGGTGGTTGCGGTGCGCAGCCAGTCCATGCGTATGAAGTACTCTTCGACCTCCGGGCCAAGAGGATCGGTGAACGGTTGGTCGAGCGTTTCAAATGTGGCTTCGGTCGGGGCATCTCCGATGTCGCGAAGGAAAATCCAGCCAAAGCCCACGGCACGCACTCCGGCTTGACGGAAGTGGTCCAGCCAACGGCGCGTGCGCTCCACACCTTCCTTCGAGCGTGGATCGATCGACTCGTCCTTGAGCCACGTGGACACATACAGTGCCGGGTCAACGGCATCCCGCTGGCATACCCAGGCAGAAACTCCATTGGGAGGCAGCCACGCTGCAACGCGGTGCTCCCACGGCTGGTCATCCGTGTGGACCCAGGTCCCGAGAATGTACGCGGTCCCGTCCGCGGCGAGATGCTCAGGAGCTTGCTTGACGACGAGCTCCGTCGCCCCGTCCAGATCCAACCCCGAATCACGGTAAACGTGGCCGACCTCCGGCGGACCAACCACGAACGGGGGATTGGCGATGATACGGTCGAAGCGTTGCCCTGCCACCGGGTCGAACCACAGTCCTTCCCGCAGCTCAACGTTTGTGATTCCGGCGCCAGCCATGGTGGCAGCGGCGAGGTCGAGCGCTCTTGGATGAACGTCGGTCGCGGTGACGTGTTGTGCCGTGCCCGCCTGCGCCAGCGCCTGCACGCCTGAACCGGTGCCCAGATCCAGGACAGTCCCTACCGGTGTCAGCGGTGTCGCGGAGAGCAGCGATAGGCTCGCCGCGCCCACACCGAGCACGTGGTCTGGCCCAGGGACGTGCTCTGTGACCGATGCGTCCATGTCGGAGAAAATGAATCGGTCTGCGCCAGCGATGATGTGCGGACGGACATCCAGGGCGACTTCGATGTCGCCGGAGGGGGTGCGGGTGGCCACAGAAGCGTCGATAAGCGAAAGCACGAGCCGCGCCGGGAGGAACCTAGCCAGCTCTTCGGCGCTCATGGGCTGGCGCAGGAGGAAGAAGCGAATGAGCCCGGAGAGGACAGAATCGTCGCACGCTGTTAGCACCGCGCCGGGCTCACCGCGGTGGAGGGCTTCCGTCGCATCCGGGCCCAGGTGGGCAGCGATGGTGTCGGCGGTGAAGCCAGCCCGCTCCAACTCGCGGGTCAACTCTCGTGCGATGTCAGCCGGATTCATCCTCTTCCTCCTGCTCATTTACTCTTCGTGGTCGATTGTGCCCGGCCCCGCCGCGTCTGGGCGAGGCGCAGACTGCAGCTGGGCTTGCTGCTGGTAGGCCAGCGCGGCCTGCCGGGCGGCGGCCGGCTTGTACACGTTGGCGGTGCGTTTGTCCCGGACCTCATTGCTGTCGTTGGCAATGACAACGGAGATCCACGGCAACGGGATGGAGATGCAGAAGAAGATCAACGCCAGCCACCAGTTCTCCCACCACAGCACAGCGGCAATAGATAACAGCACGAACGGGATGCGCATGCCCTGCAAAATCAAGTACTTGATCTCGCGCTCTTTGCGGTTCTGGGCGGGGGAGCGCTGGGCGGAGGTGATCAGTTCAGCCCGCTTGCGGGAGAACTTCCTGCTCGGCCGTGAATCGCGCGCATCTTCGGCCTGGTCCACGGTCTCGTGGTCACCGAAACTGCTCGCTGTGCTCATGATCTTCTAGGGTAGAGCACATTGCATTCCGGTAGGCACCTTGAGGCATGATGGGGAGCGTGACGCACATGAGCCAGACCACCACGAAGACGATCGAACGCCCCGACGTCCGGGAAGACACGTCGCAGGACAACGACACCCCGAAGTTCTTCCACTACGTCAAAAAAGACCAGATCGTGCACTCCGCTGTCAGCGGTGACATGGTGGTTGCCCTGTGCGGCGAGACGTTCCCTGTGCGCAAGCAAGCGAAGCCCGGCTCACCCGTGTGCCCGGATTGCGAGAGGATCTACAAGGGGCTGCGTCGGCGGTGACGTCAGTTCCAGGCACAACGAAAGGGCCTTCGCTCCGCCAATGGCAGCAGGAGGCCCTCGATCTTTTCCTCCAGCGCAAGCCGAAGGACTTCATGGCCGTGGCTACCCCCGGTGCAGGAAAGACCACCTTCGCGCTGACCCTAGCGTCAACGCTGCACGCAGATAAGACCGTCGAGCGCATCATTGTCGTCGTGCCCACGGAGCACCTGAAGATCCAGTGGGCGCAGGCGGCAGCGCGCTTCGGGCTGTCGCTGGATCACGCCTTCACCAACTCGTCTGCGGTCAATCCCGCCTATGACGGTGTGGTGGTCACCTACGCGCAAGTGGGCATGCACCCGTTCAAGCACCACGCCGTGGCATCAGCACGCAGGACCATGGTCATCCTTGATGAGATCCACCACGCCGGCGACGCGAAGAGCTGGGGTGACGGCGTCCGCGAGGCGTACAACGACGTCGAACACCGTCTCGCGCTGACCGGTACGCCGTTCCGCTCCGACGATTCCGCGATCCCCTTTGTCACCTACGACGATGACGGTGAGGGGCATCTGGTCTCCCGCGCGGATTACACCTACGGCTACGCTGAGGCGCTTCGCGACGGCGTTGTCCGCCCCGTGGTCTTCCTCGCGTATTCCGGTGAGGCCCAGTGGCGCGATTCAGCAGGGGAGGAGTACTCGGCGCGCTTGGGCGAGCCCCTCGACGCCGCGCAGACGACCCGCGCCTGGAAGACCGCATTGGATCCGAAGGGCGACTGGATCGCGGCTGTTCTGCAAGCAGCCCACACCCGCCTAACCAAGATCCGCGCCAACATGCCGGATGCCGGCGGACTGGTCATCGCTACCGACACCACGACCGCACGCGCCTACGCCAAGATCCTGCGCACGATCTCAAACACGCCTGTCACCGTGGTGCTTTCTGACGAGCCCGGTTCCTCCAAGCGCATCGAAGAATTCTCTGCCTCCCAGGACGAATGGATGGTGGCGGTGCGCATGGTCTCTGAGGGCGTGGACGTGCCGCGTCTCGCGGTCGGCGTGTACGCCACCTCTGCCTCCACGCCACTGTTCTTTGCCCAGGCAATCGGCCGTTTTGTCCGCTCGCGAATGCCAGGGGAGTCAGCATCGATCTTCTTGCCGTCTGTTCCCGTGCTGCTGCGCCTGGCCGAGGAGATGGAGGTCTCCCGTGACCATGTGCTCGGCAAAGCCCACCGTGAATCCGGCTGGTCCGATGAACTGCTCGAGCAGGCGAACCGGAAGGAAACCGAGCCTGATGAAGCAGCGGCGTATCAGTCCATCGGTGCGTCCGCAGAGCTCGATTCGCTCATCTTCGACGGTTCGACCTACGGAACGCCGACCCTCACCGGCTCCGATGAAGAGCAAGACTTTCTGGGCTTGCCGGGACTCCTCGACGCCGACCAAGTGAAGCTGCTGCTGAGCAAACGCCAGTCTGACCAGCTCGATGCACGGGAAGCCGAGGCGAAGGCCGAAAAGGCCAAAGTCGAACAGGAGAAGGTGCGGAGGGACAAGATGGGTGCGTCGATAAGCGATGCGCCCTCCGCGGGGACCGGCACTGGCGTGGCTTCCGAAGACATCCCGGCACTGCGCCAGGAGCTCAACGCCCGCGTGGCAATTGTTGCGTCGCGTACAGGTCGGCCCCATGGGGCAATCCACACGGAGGTTCGCAACGCCTGCGGCGGCCCGCCGACGGCGCTGTGCTCTGCGGAGCAACTTCGGGCGCGTATCGACTATCTGCGTGACTGGTAAACGCTGCTAGGCTGGCGGGCATTATGGTGCATCCCAATCCTTACGGCCCGCAGTATCCCCGCAGCCCCAGGGACCCGATGAATGAACCATACGGCGGCTACAGCCACGAGCAACGGGGACAGCTAGACGGCTACGGTCAACCATTTGAAGTTGGTCCTGTCGACCAGTGGGGGCGCTACAACCCGCACGGGCCGAACGCGTACGGGACCGGGTTCGTGCCCCACGCCTACGCGCCGGTACCTGCAGAGAAGAACCAAACAGCCGTCGCCGCTTTGGTGGTCGGCCTTTGTTCGTTCGCGATGGTGTTCATCGCTGGGCCGTTCGCCCTGCTGCTCGGCATTTGCGGCATCATTTGCGGCATTATGGGGATCACCAACAGCCGTCGCTTCCCCGGCTCCAACGGTATGGGAATGGCTATCACCGGCCTGATAGCGAGCATCATCAGCACCCTCATGGCCATTGCTTTTCTCGCATTCATGGCACTTGCCATTTATGAGCTGGAGCAGGAGGTGGACTCTGGCACTGGCAGTAATAAAGGGCCGGAAAGCAGCAGCGAGAGTGTGCTCGAGCGCACAGCGGACCGCGACCGGGCGTATAAAGAAAACACCTAGCCAGACACTCCCGGTTGAGCCGGGCTGTCTGGCTAGGTGGTGGCGAGGGGGCTCGCTGCTTTAGTCCAAGTAGTCGCGCAGCACCTGCGAACGCGACGGGTGGCGCAGCTTCGACATCGTCTTCGATTCGATTTGCCGAATGCGCTCGCGCGTGACGCCGTAGACTTGTCCGATCTCGTCGAGGGTGCGCGGCATGCCGTCGGTCAATCCGAAGCGCAGGCGCACAACGCCCGCCTCACGCTCGGACAGCGTGTGCAGCACGTCCTGGAGCTGGTCCTGTAGAAGCGTGAAGGACACAGCGTCGACGGCCACCACAGCCTCAGAGTCTTCGATGAAGTCGCCGAGTTGGCTGTCGCCCTCATCACCGATGGTCTGGTCCAGGGAGATCGGCTCGCGCGCGTACTGCTGGATCTCAAGGACCTTCTCCTCAGTGATGTCCATTTCCTTCGCCAGCTCCTGCGGAGTCGGCTCGCGACCGAGGTCCTGCAGCAGCTCACGCTGGATGCGGCCGAGCTTGTTGATCACCTCGACCATGTGCACCGGGATACGGATGGTGCGGGCCTGGTCTGCCATCGCGCGGGTGATCGCCTGACGGATCCACCATGTGGCGTAAGTGGAGAACTTGTACCCCTTGGAGTAGTCGAACTTCTCCACGGCACGAATCAGGCCCAAGTTGCCTTCCTGAATCAAGTCCAAGAAAGCCATGCCACGGCCGGTGTAGCGCTTTGCCAGGGACACCACGAGACGCAGGTTCGCCTCAAGCAAGTGGTTCTTCGCCTTGCGGCCGTCGCGGGCGACGGCGCGCAGATCACGCTTCACAGCCGGGGTGAGTTTCGCGTCCTTGTCGCCTTCGTCGGCGGCACGCTGCATCTCATCCAGGCGGTGCTGGGCGTAGAGACCGGCCTCGATGCGCTTGGCCAGAGAGACTTCCTGCTCAGCGTCAAGCAGCGCGACTTTACCGATCTGCTTGAGGTAAGCACGCACCGAGTCCGCAGAGGCGGTGAGCTGAGCGTCTTTGCGTGCTTGGCGCAGAGCAGCAGACTCTTCGATGTCCCACACTGACGGGGGAGCAGCATCATCTTCGTCGTCATCGTCGCTTGCCGGAGCCGAGGCTGCGGCCTCACCCTCTTCACCGAGTTCCGGCACGAACTCGTCAGAGTCCTCCTCGCCATCCTCCTCGTCGGTGGCAGTGGCAGCATCGACGACAGCTTCGCTGTCGAGCTCCTCGTCTTCTTCGAGCTCCGGATCGAAGTCGTCGCCGTCCATGTCCTCGTCGGCCAGATCCTCATCCAGGTCGCCGTCGAGCATGTCGTCGTCGCCGAGACCGTCCACGTCGTCGACATCGTCTACGTCATCGGTGTCGTCGGCGTCAGCGGACTCGTCCTCGTTCTCAGCTGCGTCGGCCGCAGTGGCTGCCTGTGCGGACTTGCGCACGGTCTTCTTCGCGGCCGTCTTCTTCACCGTCTTCTTGGCGGCTTTCTTCGTGGTCTTCTTCGCAGCCTTCTTGGTGGTCTTCTTAGCCGCAGTCTTCTTGGCGGCCTTCTTAGCCGTCTTCTTCACGGCCTTTTTCCGCGCAGGCTGAGACGCCTGACCCGCGTCTTCCTCGACAGCGGCATCAGGGCTGTTATTGGTGGATGGGGTGCTAGCTGCCACGTACGACCTTTCGTGCACTCATCGCTTGACTACGTTGGTGTCCCACCACGATACGCAAACCTGCATAATCAAGTCGGTAGCGGGGTGAGCCGGTTGATTTCCGATGACGTTAACCGCGGAAAGCGGAAGGCTATTCCTCCCACCATGACGTAGACCGCTCCTACGCGGCCTTTGCGGTAACCCTACAGCATAGGCACGGCTCCCCGGTTCCCGCCACCCCCTCCAGCGAATTATTTTCGCGAATGCGGGGGTTTTAGGGCGCGACGTGCTTCCACACAGCCATCGCGGCACCGACGATTCCCGCGCGATTGCGCAGTTTGGCCGGGATAACGGGCGTGTCCACGGTAAGCAGCGGCACCCACTTATCTGCCTTGCGCGAGATGCCGCCACCGACGACGAAGGCAATGGGATTGAACAGCCGCGCGTACTCAGTCAGGACTTTGTCGACGCGCTTCGCCCACTGTGAGTAACTCAGTTCTTCGCGGTCGCGGACAGCCGAAGACGCCTGGTGCTCTGCCTCCTTCTTGCCCACAAACATGTGGCCAAGTTCCGTATTGGGGAACAGATCGCCGTCCATGAGCAGCGCCGAGCCGATTCCGGTGCCGAAGGTCAAGAACATCACAGCCCCGGTGCGACAGATCTCGTCACCGAACGCGACTTCGGCCAGGCCGGCTGCGTCAGCGTCATTCAGCACCGCGATGTCGCGGCCAGGCACATGCTCGCTGAACAGCTCATGAACGTCGGTGCCGATCCACGCGTCATCGATGTTCGCGGCGGTCATTGCTACCTGCTCCTTGACCACGGAGGGTAGGCAGATGCCCACGGGTCCGTCCCATTCGAGCTGGCGGACAATCTCAGCAACGGTTTCTGCCACAGCCTCTGGGGTCGCGGGTTGGGGAGTGGCGATCTTGATGCGGTCGGTGGCGAACTCGCCGGTGTCCATGTCGACGATCGCGCCTTTAACGCCAGAGCCTCCGATGTCGATGCCGCAGCAGTAGTTGCCCGAGGTGTGATCCATACCCGCCGATTCTACGCACTTCCGCACCCCGCGCGGACGCTGGCTACTTTGAGGCACGATGGCAAGCATGAGTACCGCAGATTTGCTTGTCGACGAGCTTCTCGACGTCGCCCTTTCCACCTGCTTGCTGGCCGCAGGTCACGTCCGCGATAGGCGGGCCGAACTGATCGGTGAAGGCGCATTGACCGCGGCGGAGACAAAATCCTCGGCAGTGGACCCGGTCACTGTCGTAGATAAAGAGTCGGAGCAGTTGATCATGTCCACTCTTCTCGAGCGTCGACCAGACGACGGCATTCTGGGGGAAGAAGGCGCCGACGTTCCGTCTCGTTCCGGAGTGCGGTGGATCGTCGACCCGATTGATGGCACGGTGAACTTTCTCTATGGGGTCCCGCAGTATGCGGTGTCGATCGCAGCCGCGCGCGGGGAGGAACTGCTTGCTGGAGCGGTAGTCAATGTTGCTACTGGCCGCGCCTATCAGGCAGGTAGAGGTCGCGGGGCCTTCACGCGTGGGGGAGGGGAAGAGGAATGGCGGCGGTTGGGTGTGTCGTCGATAAGCGATGTGCCTCTCGCGCTTGTGGCCACCGGTTTCTCCTACACGCCACAGTGGCGCGCCCAGCAAGCGGACATTCTGCGCGCGGTATTGCCGCGTGTGCGCGACATCCGCCGCGCCGGCAGTGCTGCTTTAGACTTGTGCATGCTTGCAGACGGCGTAGTGGATGCCTACTACGAGCACGCCACCCACCCGTGGGACTACGCCGCCGGAGCCGTGATTGCCACCGAGGCTGGCGCACAGGTTGAGCATCCTGGCCTGGGTGCCAGCGGCCATGACGGGGCGGTGACAATGGCATCCGCTCCGGGGATTTGGAATAACTTCCGCGCCCTCCTTGCGGAAGCGGGGGCAGATCAGCCCCTGAAACCATTCTCTGACCAGGTCTGATTTAGAAAGGGGAAGTCGAGGTGCGACACGCCGAAACGTCTGTGCGCGGGGCAAACATGACATAAAGAAATTCTTGTTTTAATATCACGCTGACAGTAAGCATTTTGAAAGCATTCTCAGGCTCAGAAGGAGACCTCGTGGCCACCGATTACGACGCCCCTCGCCGCCGCCTCGATGATGAGATCGAGACGGATTCCCTTGAAGGTCTCAAGGCCGAAGAGGTCGCCGGCAGCAGCATGGACGACGATGGGGAAGTTGTTGACGCATTCGATCCGCCGACCGTCGACCTGTCCGGCGAAGAACTCAATGTCTCTGTCGTGCCGAAACAGGAGAACGAGTTCACCTGCGCATCCTGCTTCTTAGTGCAGAAGCACAACCGCCTGGGCCACGTTGAGCCAGACGGTTCGAAGATTTGCCTCGACTGCGAGTAACCGACGTCCCGCGTTGGCCTACTGGCCAGTGCGGTGGAGGGGCTCGGCGGCCGTGTCAGCCTGCTCCGGAACGTAGGCCCGAAGCAGTTCCTCCGGATTCTTAGAGGACACGAGCCAGTAAGGGGTGGGGTCCTCCGGGTCGTCGAGAACGAACAAGGCCATTTCTTTCACCCATGCGCGGTGGACGAGATACGCCGCGGGATCGAGCTGCCGGCCAAGCGCGTTCTGCTTCGCCGAACGGGGGACAGCCAGAGAGCGCGACACCACTGACGACGGCAAGTTCGCGTCACCCACGACGAGCCAGCGCGTTCCGTCACCGTCGCGCTCCACGCGCACCACAGTCGACGACAAGTGAATAAGGAACCATGCGGTCAGGGCGCCGATGACAATGAACGTCGCGACGAACCACCACATCCCGCGGTTGACACCCATTTGAGCACCCAACAGCGCCGCGAATGCAGTCCCCGCGATCCACCACCACAACGGCACCCACTGGCGTTCGGAGTACAGCACTTCTGGCGCCGCGGAAGGGGTAGTAGGCGGTGTTGACGGGGTGTTCGCGCTTTCAGTCACACCGTCCATGGTAGGCAAGTGCCCCATGATTCCTTAAATGGTTTGGCGAATGGCGGAGATACGTGCCCCGTCAACCTCACGTAGTGTGGGGACGTGACCAAAGAGACGAAATCGATCGGACCGATCCCCCTCAAGCGGCTCGATCCGGACCTACCCATTCCGCAACGCGCCCACCGCGGCGATGCCGGTGTGGACCTGTATTCCGCCCACGATGTCGCGATCGGCCCCGGTGAGCGCGCGTTGGTGAGTACCGGTGTCGCTATCGCGTTGCCGCTTGGCACTGTGGGTCTGATCCACCCGCGTTCGGGCCTGGCGGCCAAGCACGGCCTGACCATCGTGAACACTCCCGGCACGATCGATGCGGATTACCGGGGGGAACTCAAGGTGTGCCTGCTCAACACGGACAAAGACACTCCCTTTGAGGTCACCCGCGGGATGCGCATCGCCCAACTGGTGGTGCAACGAGTGGAACTGCCGGACTTCATCGAAGTCGACGACCTCGATGAGACTGTCCGCGGTTCGGGCGGATACGGCTCCACCGGCGTGAATTAGCAGCAACTTAGCACTTAAGGAACGAGCGAAAGAGACAATCATGGCACTGTGGCCCTTCGGCAAGAAAAAGAACAGCGACTCCGCTGAATATGGCAATTACCGCAGGCGGGAATGGGAAGACCCGTTTGTTTCTCGTCCCGCGGAGGCCCCCGCCACCCCCACGCGGCCCCGTGCATCTAGCGGGGACTTTCACGACGTGCAATACATGAACCCGGTGAAAGACAAGGGCAGCACAATCGTCCAGACCACGCCTGATCCCGAGCAGGTCAAAGAGGCCGAAGAGGCTGCCGTTGTCCAGCGTGAGCACGACGCCGTGAACGGGAAGACCGGCCCCTTTGATGGTGACAACGTTGACATCAACGACTTCGACTTCAGCGACTTCTCCGCAGGGTTGCTCAACCTCGGCTCGATCCAGTTAGCGCTTCCGAAGAACTCCCAGGTCCAGGTGGAGATGGGTGAGCAGGGCCCGCGCATGCTCCACGTCATCACCGAATTCGGCCGTGTCACCCCGGTGGCGTTCGCCGCACCGAACTCCGGCGGCATGTGGGAAGAGTCCTCCGATGAGATCGCAGAGGGCATGCGCGCTGAAGGCATGCCGGTCGAATATGAAGAGGGCCCATGGGGCCGCGAAGTGGTCGGCACTGGCGACAACGGCATCATCCGCATCATCGGTGTGCAAGGCCCGCGCTGGCTGTACCGCGTCACCCTCGCAGCGCCGCACGGTAAGGAAGACCGGTTGGCGGATCTCGGCCGCGAAATCATCGCTCGCTCCTTCATCTATCGCGGCAACACGCCCGTGCTGGCAGGCAACTCCCTGCCGGTCGAGTTGCCCGCACAGCTCGCTCTGCAAATCCAGCAAGCTATGCAGCAGCAACAGCTGCGGCAGCAGAACCAGCAGAACCAACAGAACCAACAGGGGCAGGGAGAGCAGACCGGCCAGCCTGACCAGCCCGAACAGCAGTAATATGGAGCTTACTTCTGGCGATCGCGTCAGGCTTGAACCCACCGCGATGGCGCACGGGGGCGAGGCAATTGCGCACGCCTCGGACGGTCGCGTGGTGTTCGTGGCAGGAGCACTTCCCGGTGATGTGGTGGAAGCCGAGCTGACCACTGTGAAGAAGCGGTGGGCTCGTGCCGCGCTCACCCAGGTAGTGGAACCGTCGCCTGACCGGACTGAGGTCGCCTGCCCAGCAGCGGCAGCTGGCGCAGGGTGCTGCGACTACTCCCACATCGATCCCGCCGCGCAAACGCGGTTCAAGCGCGAGATCTTGGTCGGGCAGTTGGAAAAGCACGCCCGGCCCAGTGGTGTACTCGAGGGCTTTGACGCAGCGATCGACCTCGAAGAAGAATCGCTCGAACCGACCCTTGGGTGGCGCACCCGTGTCCGTCTTGGTGTCGATGAACAGGGGCGTGCTGGAATGCGCCGCGCACGCAGCCGCGAGATCGTTGCGGGGCAGCCGTGCTCCCAGGTGGTCCCGGAGGCCCTCGATGGAATCGTCGGCGGTGATGCCAGATTCACCCCCGGTGCTGAGCTCGTGGTGGTCGTTGACGGGGCAGGGCAGCGTCACGTCGTCGAAACGCGGCGGGCGCAACGCGGTAAACGTGTGGAGCACATTGATACGCGCATCGAGGGTGGCGATGCCGCGACCGAGATCGTTCCGGTCGCCGGGGAGGAATTCCATTTCAGCTTTCCCCCGACAGCGTTTTGGCAGGCACATCTCGCTGCTCCTGCGGCCTATTCGGCCTATATCCTTGATTGGGCTGCGGACGACTACGGTGAGCGCACAGGGTGGGATTTGTATGGCGGGGTGGGGTTGTTTGTGCCGTCGATAAGCGCTGCCATGGAGGGGGACCAGGCACCGCGCATCGTCAGCGTCGACTACTCTCCCGCCGCGACGCGCACGCCGCAGCCCGCACTGAGCGCGTTCAACGTGGACATGCGCAACCAGAAAGTGGAAGCGGCGCTGGATGAGCTGCCGGACCCAGGGCTCGTGGTGCTCGATCCTCCGCGCACAGGGGCCGGGGAAAACGTCGTCGCCGGCATCGCTGCGCGCCGCCCGCAGCGCGTCATCCACGTCGGGTGCGATCCGGCGACATTCACGCGCGATCTGGCCACATGGGGCGCGGCAGGATACGTCGTCGAACGCATGGCGCTTATCGACGCTTTTCCCGCCACCCACCACTTCGAAGTCCTCACCAGCCTCGTTCCGGCCTGAAAAGCCGATGCCGGGTTAGAGCGGGGAAAGTGTAGAATTGTCCTTCAACCATTCGAGACGCTTTCTCCAACCGTCCGACAACCTCGACCAAGGAGCTACGACGAGCAGTGAGCAGGCTTGAGCACCTCACATCCCCGGCCGAACTGAAGGGCATGTCGGCGGACGAGCTCGAACGTCTCGCGCGGGAAATCCGCGAGTTTCTCATCCAGAAGGTCTCCGCCACCGGCGGCCACCTCGGACCGAACTTGGGGGTCGTCGAGCTGACGGTCGCCCTGCACGCCGTCTTTGACTCGCCGAGCGACCCTATCATCTTCGACACGTCCCACCAGTCCTACGTGCACAAGATCCTCACGGGGCGTTCCGGGCAGTTCGACACACTGCGCAAAAAGGATGGATTGTCCGGGTACACCAGCCGCAGCGAGTCCGATCATGACTGGACCGAGTCCTCCCACGCTTCCGCGGCGTTGTCCTACGCGGACGGGTTGTCAAAGGCGAAGGTGCTTCAGGGCCACGCCGACAGCAATGTTGTCGCAGTGGTGGGTGATGGTGCTCTGACCGGCGGAATGTGCTGGGAAGCGCTGAATAACATCGCTGAAGGGGAGCGCAACGTCACCATCGTGGTGAACGACAACGGCCGGTCCTACTCACCGACCATCGGCGGGTTCGCCCGCAACCTGGACAATCTCCGTTCCCAGATCGCCTCCATCCGGATTCAGCCTGGTTACGACGAAGTGATGGAGCAGGGAAAGCGCACCTTGAAGTCCATGGGCTGGGTCGGCGAGCGCGCATTCGGCGCTATGAAGATGGTGAAGGATGGCATCAAGCACCAGGTGGTGCCGACGCAGATGTTCCAAGATTTGGGTCTGAAATACGTCGGCCCGATCGAAGGACACGACATTCCGTCGCTGCTGAGCGCATTTACCTATGCGCACCAGTACGACGGACCGCTGATCATTCACGTTGCAACTGAGAAGGGCCACGGTTTCGCCCCGGCGGTCAACGATATTGCCGACCAGATGCACTCCACCGGTGTCATTGACCCCGTCACTGGCGAGGCGCTGGGGGAAGCGCGTCCGGGGTGGACATCGGTGTTCTCCGAGGAGCTGCTCCGCGCCGGGCACGAGCGCGAAGACATCGTGGCACTCACCGCAGCGATGGCGGGCCCAACGGGGTTGACACCGTTCGCGGAGAAGTTCCCCTCGCGGTTCTTCGATGTGGGCATCGCTGAGCAACACGCTGTGACGTCGGCGGCGGGCATGGCTCTCGGCGGGTTGCACCCGGTGGTGGCGGTCTACTCGACGTTCCTCAACCGCGCTTTTGACCAGTTGCTCATGGACGTAGCCCTGATCAATCAGCCGGTGACGTTCGTGCTCGACCGAGCAGGCGTGACCGGCAGCGACGGCGCGAGCCACAACGGTGTCTGGGACATGGCCTTGACCTCCATTGTTCCGGGTATTCGTGTCGCCGCCCCGCGCGATGCTGACCGTTTGCGCGAAGAGTTCCAAGAAGCCATCGCTGTGGAGACCGGCCCGACCGTCGTCCGCTTCCCGAAGGGCGACGTGGGGGACCCGGTCACGGAACTTCGCCGCACGGACGGTGGGAGCGACATTCTCGTCGAGCCCGCTGGAGACGCCGACGAGGACATCCCCGAGGTGCTTCTCGTCGCAATCGGTGAGTTCAGCAAGAACGCAGTTCAGGTTGCACGCGAGCTGAATGACGACGGTGCCCGCATCACCGTCGTTGACCCCCGGTGGATCATTCCGATCAACCCTGAGCTGATCGACATGGCAGCCGAAGCGGACCTGGTGGTCGTGTACGAAGACGGTGTTGTTCGCGGAGGCATCGGCTCGGCACTGTCTGAGGCGCTGTCCGCTGCCGAAGTGGACACCCCGCTGCGACGCCTGGCTTTCCCGGATATCTTCCCGCCGCACGCGTCGCGCTCCGAGTTGCTTGCCGAGGTTGGACTCGACGCCGATTCCGCCCGCGAATCCATCCGCGAGTGGATTGAAGGGCTGGCCTAAACTTCTTCGCTTGGCCTGTTCGCGGCGAACAGATCCGCTGTGTTTGCGGCTTGCCATGGACGTGCCCCCTGCTCGGCCAGAAGGCCGGCGACAGCGTGTGTGTCCCATGAGACCGTGCCCTGGGAAAGTGCCCAGGCGGTTTCCCGGAGAACTGCCGGGGTTAGCAGCACTTCGGCAGGCAGGTCCATGTCATCAGCGGCCTCTGCGATGGCGGAACGCATCGTTTGCAGGTAGTCCCACGACTCCGGGTGGTGGCGCTGCCAGGCAGACTTCCCGGGTGTGCCCTCATTGTTGCGCGGTTTGTCCGGCCACGTGGCGGGATCAGATTGATATACCCCGCGCAGGACCCGGAACCACTTGTGGCTCGCGCCTGTGCGGCGGGCAGGGAAGCCCTTCATGGCCGCGAGATCGGCGGGGGAGCGCGGTTGTTCTTTCGCTATCGCGATGATGAGTTTGGACGGCAGGATGTGGGAGGGGGAGATGTCGCGTCGTAAAGCATCGGCGTTGCGCTGCTCCCACACTGCACGAGCGATGGCACGGGAGCGGGCAGAGGGAAGGTTGTTCACGCCTTTGAGCCCTTCCCATGTCAGCGTGGGGGCAGTCCACTCCGCGAACGTGTCCACGATGTGCGCGAATTCTTGCTCCGCATAGTCCAGCTTGCCCAGCCCGCCCAGCAACTCCGCCTGAGCCTCTGCCAGATCGGGCAGGTAAATCACGTCGAGGGCGGCGTAGTCCAGCCACTCCCGCGGAAGGGTCGGAAGCGACCAATCTTCGCGGCCATGGCCCTTCTCCAGCTCGACTCCGCAGAACTCGGCGACCATGGCGGCGAGGTTCGGTTTCTCGAAGCCGGCGATGCGGCCAGCGAGAGCAGTGTCGAAGAGTGTTCCGGGATGCAGACCGAGCTCAGCGAGACTCGGCAGGTCCTCAGGGGCGGCGTGAATGATCCAGTCTTCGCCGTTCACAGCAGGCGCGAGGGCGGACGTCAGTTCTTCGCGTAGGCCCTCTGGTTGGAAGAGGAACGTTCCTGCGCCGCGGCGGTGAATCTGGATGAGAAAGGCGCGGTCGTCGTAGCGGTACGCAGACGCTCGCTCCGTATCCACGGCGAAAGGTCCGCGCCCTGCGGCGAGCTGTTTCGCAGCGCGCGCGAACCCGTCGGGGGTGTCAACGAGTTCGTAGTGCATCCCCCACAGCTTAGACGGTCACCCTCGGTCGAGCCCCGCCACGCCCTCCGGCGGGAGACCGGCGACATGGGCGAGCACCTTAGAGAAAGCCTCAACATGGTGGGAGAGATCGGTGGTGTCAGCCGTCCACGAGGCGCGCATCTCGATCTGGTAGGCGCGCGGAGGGCCCCCGATGTCGCCGAAGCGCACCGATGACGTGGACGTCACCGTGCCGCCCAGATCCGTATACCCGGCGTGTGTCTCAGTCAGGGATTCACCGAGCCACTGCCATGCGACGTCGGGAAGCAGCGGATCGGACGCAACGGCATCGTCCATATCCGCCTGGATGTAGGCGACAAGGCGCATGGAGCCTTCCCATTGCTCCTCCCCGGACGGCGAGTACAGCAGGATGAGACGGCCGAAGGCATCACCTTGGGCGTCGGTCGGGATCGGACCGTCATCGTCGTTGCCCTGAACTTCCAGGCCCACTGCGTGGCTGAACGGGGCCGGGCGCTGCGGGGGACGGATGGTGCCCAGGCTGATCTCGGGGCGCAGCTGGGCGCGGTGCATCGATTCGACAGCTTCCGTGAATTCCGCTGGGATCTGGGTGGTTTCGGCGCTCTCGGATGATGTTGCGGCGGAGAGCTTAGGGTGGTCCGAATGTGTCACGGGTTCCAAGCTATCCAGCCTGTCGCTGATTCCGTGGAGGCGCGCCGCTGCGAGGGGGTAGGGTGAAAGATAATACTTTGGTTTGATTGTTTCAGGAGGTCTTCGCTATGGCGGAACTAGATATTGAAAAGCTCAACAACACCCAGCGATACGCTCAGTGGGCGACCTTCCGGGTGATTCCGGGTGCACTCGGCGCGGACCGCGGCGAGATCATCGCGGAAGCGCAGCGTTTCTTCTCTGGCCTTGAGGACGAAGGCAAAGTTGTCGTCCGCGGGATCTACGACATTTCCGGCATCCGGGCTGAGGCTGATGTGATGATCTGGTGGCACGCCGAGAACTTCGATGAGATCCAGGAGGCCTACAACGCCTTCCGCCGCACCACGGTGCTGGGCCAGGCCCTCGAGGTGTTCTGGATCGGTGTCGGTCTGCACCGCCCGGCCGAGTTCAACCGCGGCCACCTGCCGGCATTCATCATGGGCGAGGAGCCGCAGGATTGGATCACTGTCTACCCGTTCACCCGCTCCTACGACTGGTACATCATGGATCCGGCTAAACGCCGCGATCTGCTCATCGAGCACGGCCAGGCCGCCGCGGACTACAAAGATGTGCGCGCCAACACGATGTCGGCGTTCTCGCTCGGCGACTATGAGTGGATGCTGGCGTTTGAGGCACCCTCGCTGGAACGCATCTCGGACTTGATGCACAAGATGCGCTACACCGAAGCGCGCCTGCACGTGCGTGAAGAGCTGCCGTTCTTCTCCGGCCGCCGCGTCAGCGACGTCGCGGAGATCATTGAAGCGCTGCCTTAACGCTTGTCCGCGGCGCCTTCCTCCAGCGTCAACGAAATCGAGTTGATGCAGTACCGCAGATCGGTGGGGGTGGGGTAGCCCTCACCGGCGAAGACATGGCCCAGGTGCGAGTTGCAGGTGGCGCAGAGCACCTCTGTGCGCACCATGCCATGCGAGCGGTCTTCGCGCTCAATCACTGCGTCGCCGGCCAGTGGGGTGAAGAAGGACGGCCAGCCGCAGTGGGAGGAGAACTTCTCGGTGGAGCGGAACAGCTCCGCTCCACAGGCGCGGCAACGGTACACACCCTCAGTGGTGGTGTCGGTGTACTCACCGACCCCGGGAGGTTCAGTTCCGGCCTCGCGCAGAACGTAGTACTCCTCAGGGCTGAGCTTCTCGCGCCACTGCTCCTCGGTCCAGTCGCGGTAGTTCGTCGGCTTGTCCATGGTCATGTTTCGGCTCCCTCCGAATCAGTGCTTCTGACACTACCCAGGCCGCGACGGCGACGATGAAGATCATCCATCCTGCGGTGGGCAAGAACGTGTTCGCCCAACGGCCTGCCAAGTAGGTGCCATCGGTCACCCACGTCAGCGGTGAGAGGCACAGGAATATTCCCACCCATGCCGCGGGAGTGTGGAAGACGCTGTGGCGGCCCAGAACAGTGAATACAGCGGGGAAGACCATCATGGAGTAGTACGCCTGGCCCAGCGATGACAGCAGGCACACCCCCGTAATCAGTACGGCGGCGGAAGTGGCCGCCCACATGAACTCGTCGGAGTAGCGGTAGCGGGCAACTCCCAGCACGGCCACAGCGACGGCGGCGGCGATGAGCACGAACAGCAGCCCGTGCAGCCACCCCGGCATGTCAAAGTACACGGAGGCACCGGCCAGCGAAGAGTTCGCGTAATCGCGCGTGATGCCCAGGTAGGGAACGACGATGTCGACGTAATCGCGTGCTCCTGGCGTCAGCGGCCACGCCACAAGGTTGAATAGAACCGGCACCGCCACGGCGGACGCGGCTGCTCGCCATTCGAGACGCATCAGCGGCAGCACAATCAAGGGGGCGAACATCGGCTTGACCAGGATGCACAGGCCTAGGACGATGCCGGCTGCCCACGAGCTTCCCCTGCTCCCGTGCAGTAGCAGCGCCAGGAAGGCAGTCAAACCGAACAAGAGAACGCCGTTGATGTTGGTGAACATCAGGGTGTTGGTGACGGCTTCCGTCGCAAAGCATGCGGCAATGGCCCCAGGGAACACAGGGTGGGCCAGACCGCGGCCGGTCAGACGCGTGAGCCAAGCGAGTGCCCCAATGATGCACGCGGCGTTGAACAGGATGAACAGTGGCCGCACAACAGACATGTCCGGGAACACACCCAGCGGCGACAACAGCAACGTTGCGCCAGGGTTGTAGAGGTAGTGCGGGTCCACGTGGTGGTAGGTCTCGCTGTAGACCGGCACGCGCTCAACGAAGCGGCGTGCAGCGGACCAGACCGTGGTGAAATCATCCGTCGCGGTGCCCGGCAGCGCCAGCACGACAATGCGATGAATGACCAGAAGGATTGCCAGCGGCCACAGTGCCCCGTTTGCCACCTGCTGCCAGCGCAGCGCACGCTCAGGGGGCTGGGCGGTCCACAGCTGGGTCAACTGGCTCAGGCGGGTAGTCACCCCCTCAACCTACACGCGGCGATAGCGCGCGAAGAGGAACGACCCGTCCGTTTGCACCTGCTCCAACTCGAGATTCACGGTGAAATCGCCCTGCAAACCGGCGGGTTCGCCGTTGGCACGCGGGTCGATGGTGAGATGGAGGATGTCTATAAGCGAATGCGCGAACATGTCCGCATACAGCGACGGACCGCCTTCACAAATGATTCGCCCGTACCCCAGCTCCCGCAGCTTATCGACGATTTCGCCCGCACCCCCTTGCCCCGTAGACACCAAAGAGCAACCCGCGTTTGTAAGCGCCTGGCGGCGCTCGGCGAGCGCGGCGTCTGTCAGCGACGCCTCTGGCGTGAGAATGAGCGGGGGAGCCCCGCCGAACAGTTTCGCAGACGTGTCGAAGTCGAGTGAGCGCGACACCACCGCTATCGGAGTGTCCGCCGGGCCGTAATCCTCCGCTTTGACCGTGCCGGAGCCGACCAGGATGACATCCGCCCACTCACGTAGGGCGGCCAGGACCTGTGAGTCCGTGTCGTTGCCCAGCTCCCCGGAGGTGCCACCAGCCGTGAACGAGCCGAAAACCGTGGTGACCGCGACAGCGCGGATTTCTTCGCGGGCGCCTGTCGGGCCGATGATCGTGTCGAGCATGGGGCCGATCGTAGTGGGGTGCGTGCTTGGGGCAGCTGATCGTCTATGGCGATGTCTTGACGCGCTTTTGTTGTTACATCCATAAATAATGGCTTATTTTCGTGCCGTTTGAGGGTTAAGTAGCAGAAGGGGATGCGGACGGAATCTTGGAGGATTCCATCATGAACCGCTCATACACCAAGGAGCAGCGACGCAGAGCTCTGCA
>NZ_JAGPYY010000016.1:0-54062 GCF_024454075.1 Corynebacterium sp. CCUG 71335 | reverse complement strand
AACTCGTCACTGAACTTCCTAGGCATGATCCAATCCTCCTCTAGAAACGATCGGAACTAAACCCAGGACACTTCACTTCGACTGATTCTTTGATTGGGTCTTGGCCTGAATCTTGGCTTGGTTCTTGGCCTGGTTCTTGGCCAGGTTGCGGGCGGCCTGCTCGCTGAGTCGTCGAGAAGCGGCTTGCTCGGCGCGACGAATCTGCTGGAACGTCACGCGCCCAGCGGCGCGGAAGGCGCGGTACGGGTTGAACAGCTGCGGGCGGCGCAGGCGGCGGGCGAACCACTCGCCGAGGACCACGCCACCGGCCAGCGCCAGACACGTGCCGATGGCCAAGAAGAGGTTGTTCAAACCGAGCACAGTCTGCTCGTTGAGCAGTGCGTACATGCTGCGGTAGACACCTGAACCCGGCAGGAACGGGGTCACGCCGGCGACTGCGGTGATCAGGGGGGCGATCAGGAAGCGGCGGGCGAGCAAACCACCGGCTAAGCCGACCATGACCGCACAAATCGCGGTGGCGAACAACCGGCCGGAGCCGAAGGGAATGAGCACGGCGTAGTACGCGAAGCCACCGATGAAAGCGGTCACAGCGGTGACCACGATGGCGCGTCGTTCGGCGTAAACAGCAAGCGCGAAACCGGCGGCGGCGGCTGTGCCACCGAAGATGCGCACGGCGGCGGAACTGTACGTCGGAGTTGGCGGTTGCGTCTCGATCGGCGGCAAACCGGCACCGAATAGGTCCGCGACTTGAATGCCTATGGCTACGCCCGCGACGATCGCGCCGGTGTTGAGAAGCGCTGCGAAGAAACGCCCCGACGCTGTCACTGGTGATCCCGTGACACCGTCTTGAAGTGATTGCACCAGTGTCAAACCGGCGAGCAAGACCACGATGCCTGTTGCGATGACCTGGCTGGGCACAATGGTTGTGCCAGCCCGGGCGGCCAGGGTGTAGAACAAGGCGGCGGGCACCGTGGCTACGAAACCGCCGAGGACGCAATGATAGAAGTACGGCAGCTCTTTCTTCCCCAGCCACGCGTTGATCGAGGTGATCAGGGCGGCGGTGAACGCACCCAGCACCGACATGAACCAGTCGCCGCCGAGCAAGATCGAGATGGCCGCGCCCATAATCGACCATCCGGCGATGGAGACCCACAGCGGGTAGGGCGGTTTGGCGTTGTACAGGTCGTCGAGAATCTTCTCCGCCATCTCCGGCGGCGTCGCACCGGCGCGGATCGAGCGGATCAGACGGTCGACTTCCTGGAGTTTGGAGTAGTTCTCCGACATGTCGGACACGACGCGGAACACGCCCACCGGCTGCTTGCGGGCGGTGCCGATCAGCGAGTTGACGGTAATGGTGTTCAGCGTGATGTCCACGTGGCAGTAGTGCAGGCCGTACGACGATGTGACGGCGTGGATCTGCGCTTTCGCGTCCGAACTGGTTGTGCCGTTGGCGATGAGAATCTCGCCGACGCGCGCGCCGATGGTCATCACCGCGGCGACCTGTGCCGGGTCGGTCAGGTCGACGGGCGCGAGCACCGACGGCGGGGGCGACGTGCGGGCTTGGTCAATGGTCGCCACTGGGCCGGAGGAGCGCAACGCCTCCCGCAAGTTCTTCAACACCGTTGTCACACCGACACACTAACTGCCGCGGCAGGTTTCTGTGTGAAAGAACCCGTCTTTTGTCCCCCGGGGTCAGCCCCTTGTATGATTTCGGGTCAGCGCCTGCCGTTTTTGTGCGGGTGCGGTTGCTGGAGTGGCGCAATCGGTAGCGCAACGGTCTTGTAAACCGTAGGTTGCGAGTTCAAGTCTCGTCTCCAGCTCGCTTCTTGCTTATCGACGCCTACGCCGCCGTCGCCCCCACCGTCTCCGCGCCAGCGCGGGGCGGGCCGAACAGTGAACGCATCGCGCCGTACGGGTGTCGGTTATTGGGGCGTTCGTAACCCCTGGGGGAGACCCATACTGGGGTGCCGCCGCGCATTTCGATGCGGCCGCGGGTGGCGCGCTGCGGGTCATCGTCGTTGACGCGGTTGTGGTAGCGGCACAGCGGTGCGAGGTTATCGAGGTTGGTTTCCCCGCCGTCTTTCCACGGCGTGATGTGGTGGATTTCGCAGTGGTCGGCGGCGTGCCGGCAGTCGGGGCTGGTGCAGACGGGCTGCGTCGCGGCGGCAAGGTCGCGCTGTTTCTGGTTGGCGAAGCGCTCGTCGCGGTAGAGGTTCACTGCGCCTTCCGTGGGGTGAAATAGGGCGGCCTCGAGACCGCACTCAGGTTTCGCGTGGTAGCGGGCAAGGTACTCGGTGCCGGTGATGGTGGTGCCGTTGGTCAGTCCGAGGGTGACGTCGTCGCCGTGGCCGCTGAGGATCTTCGTCCATTCGGGCAGCGGGATGAGCAACAGTGGTCTGGGCACGGCGTACGGGACTCCGCCGCCGTTGCGTATCAGGTCGAGGAAGCGTTCGAGCAGTTGCCCGGCGACGGGCCGTGTGGCGTCGAGGGCCTTGTTCATCAACGCTGCTTCGAGGTCGGCGATGTCGTGCTCGTCTGCGGTGATGATCATGGTGCGCCGCCCGTGGCGCGAGCCGGAGATGGTGATCCGCTTCTGCGGCGGCGTGTCGGCCCCGGGGAGGAGCTTCTTTACCAGCGCGTTGAGTGCCCGGTAGTCGCCCGCGGATTCGAGCAGCCGCACGCGCAGCTTGTTGCGCGCTTTGGGGCTTTTGATCTTCGCGATCTGGCGCTCAATGAGCGCAAGCTTATCGACGCTCAACCCCCGCCTCCTCGCCACTTCCCCCGCCGTTCTCTGCTTAGCGGGGGAGGTGGTGGGACCGTAGTACGCCTCGTGGACGCGTTTCCAGTTGCGGATGGTTGCTTCGGAGAATCCTGCGCTGAGAAGCTTCTGGCGGTCGAAGTCTTTCAAGTGGTCAAGAGCGTTGGTGGTCAGTGCTGAGATGAGGTTGTCGAGTCCCATGGAGCACACGCTAGACCCCTCAAAACTCCAGGTAAAGGGGCTAAAAAAGCGCGAAGAATCTTCACCTCCGAGGGAACCGGCACTCCCGCGGGCGCTGCTGAAGCGACAATGCGCTGCTCGGCGAGCGTGCGTGACGCGGGCACTAAGAGCGAAAGGGGACGGGCGGGGGCAGAGCTGCGAAAACAAAATTGTGGATAACTTTTTCTATCCACAGGCCCCAGGGTCACTTTTGGCCGCGAGGGAACCGGTTTCGCTGGTGACATGCCCCGGATTGAACACGGACTGAATGCGGATTAGGTGTACAGTGGACGTACAGCAAACGTTCAGCAAGACGTTGTTTACTTGCTCTGGAAACGCGCGTGCTTGTCGCGCGAACGGAAAGAGAGGAACCACCCATGGCTGATACGCCTACCCCGCAGAACGTCAAGGTGCTCGTTGTCGACGACGAGCCGAACATCGTCGAGTTGCTCACCGTTTCCCTGAAGTTCCAGGGTTTTGAGGTCGAGTCGGCCGAGTCTGGCCAGCAGGCTCTCGAGATGGCGCGGGAGCTCAAGCCGGACGCTTACATCCTCGACGTGATGATGCCGGGCATGGATGGTTTCGAGCTGTTGGGCAAGCTGCGTGCCGAGGGCCTCGATGCGCCTGTGCTGTTCCTCACCGCGAAGGACGCTGTCGAGGACCGCATCCACGGCCTGACCATCGGTGCGGATGACTATGTGACCAAGCCGTTCTCGCTGGAAGAAGTCATCACTCGCCTGCGCGTGATTTTGCGCCGCGGCAACGTGACCGAGACCGAGACCGGGGACTCCACGATCCGTTACGCCGACTTGACGCTGAACGACGACACCCACGAAGTCACCAAGGCCGGCGAGATCGTGGAGCTGTCCCCCACGGAGTTCAACCTGCTGCGCTACCTCATGCTCAACGCGGAAGTGGTGCTGTCGAAGGCGAAGATCCTGGACAACGTGTGGCACTACGACTTCGGCGGCGACGGCAACGTGGTGGAGTCCTACATTTCCTACCTGCGCCGCAAGGTTGATCAGGGCGAGCCGCAGCTGATCAACACGGTCCGTGGTGTGGGTTACGTGCTTCGCACGCCGCGCCAGCAGAGCTAGCCGGCCGGGGTTAGCGGAAGGTCTCACAGGGTTAGTCGTTGGAGCGAAGCACCACTTTCACCCGGATCGCGACGGGCCGGGTCTCTCACCTGCGCCTGCGTACCCGCCTGCTGATCATTCTCATGGTGATCTCGGGTCTGGGTCTCGCTGGCATGTCAGTCGCAGTGTGGGGGTTGACCCGCAACCAGATCTACGAGCGTGTCGACACTGACCTGTACCGCGGCCTCGACAGCTGGGGCCTAAGCCGCGGAATGGGCCCGGATGTGACCACCGCATCCAATCTGCCGACGGAGTTCATGCTGATCTATTTCAGCCCCGCCGGAGGGTACAGGATGATGAACACTTCCGACCGCATCCCTGACCTGCCCAATGTCGAGCGCGACCGGATGCCGCACACCGTGCGCGCTCTTCCTGTCGACCCGTCGGACCCGCAGGAACCCAACCCGCCCATGTTCCGCATCATCGCGATCGAGGCGCCTGACGGGACGATCACCGCGGTAGCCAAACGCCTTGATGGGGAGAGGAGGATGTTGGAGGGGTTGGCGGTGATTTTGGCGTCGATAAGCGTCATTGTGCTGGCGATGATGGGTGCCGCAGGAACGATTTACGTGCGCCGCGCGCTGCTGCCGCTCAAAGAGCTGGAGAATACCGCGATCGCGATTGGCGACGGCGACATCAACCGCCGCGCACCTGCCTGGCCGCGCGACACTGAATACGGCCGGCTGAGCTTCGCAATGAACACCATGGTCAGCCAACTGCAGGAGACCCTCGACGAGTCGCGGCAGAAAGAGGAACAGATGCGCCGCTTCGTTGGCGACGCCTCCCACGAGCTGCGCACCCCACTGACCAGCGTGCGCGGTTACACCGAGCTGTACCGCGCCGGGGCGACCGATGACGCCGACATGGTCCTGTCCAAGATCGACGAAGAGTCCGGCCGCATGAAGCTGCTCGTCGAGGATTTGCTCGCGCTCACACGCGCGGAGGGGGCGCGGCTGAACATGCGCGACGTGGACATGCTCGAACTCGTCTGCTCCGTCGCGGACTCTGCGCGCGCGGCGTTCAGCGGCCGCAACCTGGCCGTGACGCACGAATCCAGCGACATTCCGCTCGTCTCAGGCGACCCAGACCGCTTGCACCAAGTGGTGCTCAACTTGATCAGCAACGCGTTCAAGCACGCGGGCGACGATGCCAACGTCACCGTGACGGTGCGCGACTACCTCGACCGTGTGTACGTCGACGTCGCTGACGATGGCATCGGCATGAGCAAAGAGGACGCCGCGCACATCTTCGAGCGCTTCTACCGCGCCGACACTTCCCGCAACCGCTCCAAGAGCGGCGGCGGGTCAGGGCTGGGGCTGGCGATCACCAAATCGATCGTTGAGCAGCACGGCGGCGCGATCAGTGTGGCTTCGGAGCAGGGCGTGGGCACGAAGTTCACGATCAGCCTGCCAAAGGCGGGCGCGCACACCGACGCCTAGACGGGTTTAGACGCGGCGGCCGTCCTCGCCTGTGCCCAGCTGCTCGCGGAGTTTCGCAGCGGCGTTGTCCATCTTCGCGTCGTCGGTCTCGTCGGCGCGCATGATGTTCTGCAGGCTGTAGCCGGACATGTCGTTGGCGGGGAAGACGTGAATGTGGGCGTGCGGGACCTCGAAACCGGCGATGAGGTAGCCGGCGCGTTCGGACCCGAACGCGTTGATCACGGCTTGGCCGATTTCCTGGGCGATATCGTTGGCGTGCGTCCACGTGTCGCTGTCGAGGTCGGTCCACTTGTCCACTTCTTGCACCGGGACGATCAGCGTGTGGCCGTACGCGACCGGCTCGATGGTGAGGAAGGCGGCGACGTGGTCGTCGCGGTAAACAAAGCGGCCGGGCAGTTCTCCGTCGATGATCTTGGTAAATACTGTGCTCATACCCGCCCAGGGTAGCGATAGAATTGGGCGCATGCGCATCCTTGTTATCGGCTCGGGCGGCCGCGAACACGCCCTTGTACATGCCCTGTCCGGCCACGAGGTTCATGTGGCGCCCGGCAACCCCGGCATGCAGGCGGAGAGACATGAGGTGCTTGTCGACGATCGCAGTGCCGTCGTCACGCTTGCCCGCGACATCGATGCTGACCTGGTGGTCATTGGCCCTGAGCAACCGCTCGTTGCCGGTGTCGCGGACGCGCTGCGGGAGGCTGGCATTCCTGTGTTCGGACCGTCGCAGGAGGCAGCGCGGCTGGAGGGGTCGAAGGTCTTCGCCAAGGAGGTCATGGCGACTGCGGGCGTGCGTACGGCGCGGTCGAAGCGCGTGACCGATCCGGACCAGGTGAAGGTCGAGCTGAAGAACTTCGGCCCCAACTTCGTGGTGAAGGATGACGGGCTCGCCGGCGGCAAGGGCGTCGTGGTCACTGATGATGTCCGCGAGGCTGTCGCGCACGCTAAGGCCGTTATCGCCGACGGTAACCCAGTGCTGCTGGAGACGTTCCTGTCTGGGCCGGAGGTGTCGCTGTTTTGCCTTGTCGACGGCGAGACTGTCGTCCCCTTGCTGCCCGCTCAGGACAACAAGCGTGCCTACGACAACGACGAAGGCCCCAACACTGGCGGCATGGGCGCGTACGCTCCGCTGCCGTGGCTACCGGAGGACGGTGTGCAGCGCATCGTCACTGAGGTCGTCGAGCCGGTCGCGCGCGAGATGGTGCGCCGCGGCACCCCGTACTCGGGACTGCTGTACGCCGGGTTGGCGTGGGGTGCCGATGGCCCGTCGGTGGTGGAGTTCAACGCGCGCTTCGGTGACCCGGAGACCCAGGCCGTGCTCGCCCTGCTGGACACCCCGCTCGCGGATGTCCTGTACGCCACCGCCACCGGCGCCCTCGCCGACCTTCCGCCGCTGAAGTGGAAGGACGGCTACGCCGCGACCGTCGTGCTGGCCGCGGAGGGCTACCCGGAGTCGCCGCGCAAGGGCGACCCGATCACCACATCCGACCCCACGCTTCTCGACGATCCTTCCCGCGTCCTCCACGCCGGCGTCGCCGCACCCGCTACCTCTACCGACGATGCTGCGGCGCGATACGTCTCTGCGGGCGGTCGCGTGCTCAACGTCGTCGGCACCGGCGCCACTCTTGCCGACGCTACCGCAGACGCCTACCGCACCATCGAGCAGATCGAGCTGCCCGGCTCCTTCTACCGGAAGGACATTGCCCGCAAGGCGGTCGACGGCGAGATCTCGGTCTAGCTCTCCGCTTCGCCTGCTTTTGGCCGGTGGGGCGGCGGACCGGGTCTAAACTGGCAGGCGTGACTACCCCGAATAGCAAGCCGAAGAACGCTAACGTCCTGTCCAACCGATACGCTTCGCCGGAGATGGCGCAGCTGTGGAGCGCCGAGCACAAGATCGTCCTCGAGCGTCAGCTGTGGATCGCGGTCATGCGTGCCCAGCGCGACCTGGGTATCGATGTGCCGGAGGATGCCATCGCGGCGTACGAGGCTGTGGTGGACCGTGTCGATCTGGACTCCATTGCGGAGCGGGAGCGCGTGACGCGCCATGACGTCAAGGCACGCATCGAGGAGTTCAACGCTCTCGCTGGCCACGAGCACATCCACAAGGGCATGACCAGCCGTGACTTGACGGAAAACGTTGAGCAGCTGCAGATCTACCGCTCGTTGGAGCTGGTGCGCGGCCGTGCGATCGCGGTGCTCAACGCGATCGGCAACCGGGCGGCGGAGTACCGCTCGCTTGTCATGGCGGGCCGGTCTCACAACGTCGCGGCGCAGGCAACGACGTTGGGCAAGCGTTTCGCTTCAGCTGCCGACGAGATCCTCGTCGCCCTAGACCGTATCGAGGACCTGTTGGGCCGATACCCGCTGCGCGGCATCAAGGGGCCGATGGGCACGGCGCAGGACATGCTCGATCTCGTCGGCGGGGATGAAGCGAAGCTCAACCAGCTCGAGGGCGCCGTCGCTGAGCATCTCGGTTTTGAGCGCGTCTTTGATTCTGTGGGCCAGATCTATCCGCGTTCGCTGGATTTCGACGCGGTATCTGCGCTGGTGCAGCTCGGCGCCGGCCCGTCCAGCCTGGCTACGACGATCCGTCTCATGGCCGGCAACGAGACGGTCACTGAGGGGTTTAAGGAGGGGCAGGTCGGTTCGTCGGCCATGCCACACAAGATGAACGCCCGTTCCTGCGAGCGCGTCGGAGGGTTCCAGGTAATTCTGCGTGGCTACCTCACCATGGTCGGTGATTTGGCGGGCCAGCAGTGGAACGAGGGCGATGTGTTCTGCTCGGTCGTGCGCCGCGTTGCGCTTCCGGACGCTTTCTTCGCCATCGACGGCATGATGGAGACTTTCCTGACCGTCCTCGCGGAGTTCGGCGCTTTCCCGGCGATGATCACTCGCGAGCTTGACCGCTACTTGCCGTTCTTGGCCACGACGAGGATTCTCATGGCGTCAGTACGCGCTGGCATCGGCCGCGAAACAGCGCACGAAGTGATCAAGGAGCACGCTGTCGCGATGGCGCTGGACATGCGTGAAAATGGTGCGGAGCAGAACCTCATTGAGAGGCTTGCTGGCGACGACCGTCTCCCCCTGACCCACCACGACCTCGAAGCAGCCCTGGCTGACCGCCACGCCTTCATCGGCGCAGCCGAGTCGCAAGTGGACAACGTGCTCGACCGCATCCAGGTCTGGGCACAGAAATACCCCGAGGCGGCGGGTTACGCCCCGGGGGACATTCTGTAGCAGCTGCGGGTGCTGCAATGACCGGTGCTGCGTCGGCGCAGCACCGGCGGGATTTACTCGAAGTAGACCTTGCCGTTGGGGAAGGTGGAGTCGGACTTGCCGAAGTTCATCTCAACGCCGGTGGCTTCGAGACCGGCGCCGCTGGACTCGGTGAAGGTGATGGTGGCACGCTTGTACTCCTTGCCTTCCTGCATGTCCTTGGTACTGGAGGGCATGCGGTCGGACTCGTGAATACCGCAGAGGGTCTCGTTGTCGCCGGAGATGTAGTTGGCTTGGCGGCCCTGCGGGCCGGTCGGGCTGAATCTCGGCGGGGTGAAGATCTCGGAGTCCTTGGCGGCGTCGCTCTCGCCGGCGCCGAGGTACTTGATGGTGGCGATGAAGCACTTGAAGCCGGTGTAGTCCTGACCGGTCAGGCCGCCGCCGGCGTTGGTCTGGACCTCGTCGACGGTCATCTCCTTAGCGGGGTCGACGGTGACCTCGAAGAACAGCGGGGTCTCGGACTCGTAGCCGGGCAGGACGATGTCGACGGGCTCGCCCAGCTTGGCCTTGTCGCCGTCGTTGGCGGGGCTGAAGCCGGCGGGTGCGCCGGGGTATTCGGAGTTGGAGGATCCGGAGGTCCCCTCCGTGCTGGGCTCTTCGCTCTCAGCGGAGGCGGGGCCTTCTTCGGCACCTTCGTCGGTGGTGTTGTCTTCACCTTCGGTGGACTCCTCGTTGCCCGATGGGCCGAACGGAAGCTCCATCATGGAGCAGCCGCTCAGCGTCAGTGCGGAGGCAGTGAGGACGGACAGCAGTGCAGGGCGAACGGTTTTGTGTGTGATCTGGGTCATGGCGGTAATTATAAACAGTTTTAGTTGCGTCGCTGACTAACTGAATTTTTCCCACTCATTTTAAATAGTGGAGGCTAAGTTTTTCCCGGGCGTGCACACGACGCACGCCCTTCCATGAAGGCCGGTGGTGGGACGTGGGAAAGTGAACCGGCGTAGAGTCGCCAGCATGCGTCCTGAGCTTTCTGACTACAAGCATTTGTCTGCCGGCAAGGTCCGCGAGATCTACGAGATCGACACGGACACCTTGCTGATGGTGGCCACTGACCGGATCTCAGCTTTCGATTATTCTCTCGACCCGGAGATTCCCGACAAGGGCAAAATCCTTACACTGACCAGTGCGTTCTTCTTTGACCTGCTCGCGGAGTTCCCGAATCACCTCGCCGGCCCGTTGGATGACGGGAGGATTCCGGAGGATGTGCTGGGGGGTGCTTTCGTCGTGAAGCGATTGGACATGGTGCCGTTCGAATGCGTGGCGCGCGGGTACCTGACTGGCTCGGGCAAGAAGGAATATGACGCGACGGGCTCGGTGTGTGGCGTTGAGTTGCCCGACGGCTTGGTGGAGGCGTCGAAATTGCCGGAGCCGATTTTCACGCCGGCGACGAAGGCGGAGCAGGGCGACCACGATGTCAACGTCAGCTACGACTACATGGCGCGGGAGCTCGGCGAGGACTTGGCGTCGCGGCTGCGCGAGACAACGCTGGCGATTTACACGAAGGCGGCGCAGTACGCGGAGTCGCGCGGGATCATTCTCGCGGACACGAAGTTTGAGTTCGGGCTCGATGACAACGGCACGCTCGTGCTTGCCGACGAAGTTCTCACCCCGGACTCCTCCCGCTACTGGCCCGCGGATTCCTATAAGGAAGGGGAGGCGCAGCCGAGCTTCGACAAGCAGTACGTGCGCAATTGGCTGAGCCAGAAGTCCGGCTGGGATGCGGATAGCGGCACACCGCCGCCGGAGCTGCCGGGCTCGGTGGTGGAGGCCACCCGCGAGCGCTACATCGAGGCCTACGAGCGTCTGAGCGGAAAGAAGTTCATCTAGATGCAGCAACCCAAAGCAGCGAAACACCCCGTCACCCGCAGTTTCCACGGTCGCGATTTCGTCGACGACTACGAATGGATGCGCGACAAGGACAATCCGGAGACCATCGCGTACCTGGAGGCGGAAAACGCGTACACGCAGGAGCAAACGGCGCACCTGACCGAGCTCACCGACGCGATTTACGGCGAGATCAAGTCGCGCGTCAAAGAGACCGACATGTCCGTGCCGCAGCGCCAGGGCGACTGGTGGTACTATGGCCGCACGGAGGAAGGCAAGGATTACGGCATCAGCTGCCGCGTGCGTGTCGACGATTCCACCGATCCCTGGACCGCCCCCACCCTTCCCGCTGACGGCTCCGGTCTGCCGGGCGAGCAGACCATCCTCGATGGCAACGCTCTCGCCGAGGGCCACGACTTTTTCTCCATGGGCGCCTCTAGTGTGACTACGTCGGGCCGCTACTTGGCGTACTCGGTGGACACGGCTGGTGACGAGCGCTTCGACCTGCGCATCAAAGACCTCGAGACGGGCGAACTGCTCGTCGACGTCATTCCCGGCGTCTTCTACGGCGCGACGTGGGCGGGGGAGGACTACCTCTTCTACACGCGTGTCGACGACGCGTGGCGCCCCCACCAAATCTGGCGCCACCGCCGCGGCACAGACGCCGCCGATGACGTGCTGGTCTACCAAGAGGATGACGAGAAGTTCGGTGTCGCCATCACCGCCGACCGTTCCGAGCGCTACCTGTTCCTCATTGCTTCTTCAACACTGACGTCGGAGAACCGAGTGCTGCCGATGTCGGAGCCCGAGGGCGAGTTCCAGCTGCTGTGGCCCCGCGAGTCCGGTGTGGAGTACTTCGTCGACTTGGCCGTCCTCGGTGATACAGGTGATGCAGACAGTGAGCGGGAGCATTGGGTGATCACGCATAACGCGCACGGTCCGAACTTCGCCGTCGGCACGTGCCCCGTCCCCGAGCAGGTGGATGCGGGGCTGCCGCCGATCCGCGAGCTCGACGAGCTCATCGCGCATGACGACGAGCGCCGCATCGAAGGCACCGACGTCTACCGCGACTTCATGTTCCTCGCGTATCGACGCGGCGGCATCGGCCGCCTCGCCGTCGCCGACCTCACTGGTGGTTTCGGCGAGTTCAAGGAGTTGGAGTTCTCTGAAGAGCTCTACACCGCTGGCTTGGGCGGCCACCCGGAATGGGACACCCCGGTTGTGCGCGTGACCTATGGTTCCTACACGCAGCCGTTGCAGGTGTTGGATTACCGCGTCGCTACTGGCGAGTTCACATTGCTCAAGGAGCAGGAGATCGAAGGCGGCTACGACCCGTCCGATTACATCGCCGAGCGCATGTGGGCCACGGCTAGCGACGGGACGAAGGTTCCGATGTCGGTGGTGAGGAGGCGGGATGTCGAAGTGGGCGTCGATAAGCACAAGCCGTGCCTGCTGTATGGATACGGCTCGTACGAAGCGTCGATGGACCCGGGCTTCTCCGTCGCTCGGTTGAGTCTGCTCGACCGCGGCATGGTGTGGGTGTGCGCCCACGTGCGCGGCGGCGGCGAAATGGGCCGGCTGTGGTACGACCACGGTAAAGGCCTGGAGAAAATGAACACCTTCACCGACTTCATCGCCTGCGCTGACGCCCTCGTGGACGCGGACGTGACCAGCTACGATCAACTCGTCGCGGAAGGCGGCTCCGCCGGCGGCATGCTCATGGGCGCGGTGGCGAACCTTGCCCCGGAGAAGTTCGCCGGCATCCAGGCGATCGTGCCGTTCGTCGACCCTCTCACCTCTATCCTCATGCCGGAACTGCCGCTGACCGTGGGGGAATGGGAAGAATGGGGCGACCCGTACCACGACCCGGAGGTCTACGACTACATGGCGCAGTATGCGCCATACGAGAACATCGAGGCCAAGGACTACCCGGACATCCTCGCGGTGACCAGTCTCAACGACACGCGCGTGCTGTATGTGGAGCCGGCGAAATGGATCGCCAAGCTGCGCGACACCGCCACGGGAGGGCAGTTCCTGCTGAAGACCGAAATGGCGGCCGGGCACGGCGGCGTATCGGGCCGGTACGCGAAGTGGAAGCAGACCGCATTCGAATACGCGTGGACCCTAGCGACAGCCGGCGCAGTCGCGGTCGGGCCGGGCACGTCCGCAGGCGCTGTGGAATAATTAGTGCCTATGCCCGGCTACCTGCTTGTCTCTGTCTCGTCGATTTTTGATGAGACGCGTAAAGACGTCCAGAAGCTCGTAGCCGACTTAGATGAACGCGAAATTCCAGTGTCGTTGCTGGTGGCGCCGCACATCGACAAGAAGTGGCACCTGGCGAAAGACAAGTCGACCCGCAGTTGGCTGCATGACCAGATGGGTGACGGGCGGGGCCTGATCCTCAACGGTTTCGACCAGCCCGTACAGGGTCGCCGCGCCGAGTTCGCCGCGCTGGAGGAGCATGAAGCGCGCCTGCGTCTCAAAGGTGCGACGCGGCAAATGGCGAAGCTCGGTTTCGAGCTGGACACCTTCGCTCCGCCGCGCTGGCGGATGTCGGAAGGGACGCTCGTGGCGCTGCAGCACTTCGACTTCCGCCTCGCTGCGTCTGAGCGCGGCATCCACTTCTTGCGCAGCGGCGACATTGAGTACGCCCGCAACCTGTCGGTGGGTGAAGGTTACGGCGCAGCTGGCTGGTGGCGCCGCAACGTGATCAACGCGGCGGTGCGCAGCGCCAAACGCGGCAACACGGTGCGCTTGTCGGTCTCGGGGCGCAACTTGGACTCCAAAAAGGTGCGCAACGACTTCGTCCAGGCTGCCGTCGAGGCTGCCGACGAGGGCTTGAAGCCGGTCAACTACCGGGACCTGAAGAAGCCTAAGCGCTAATCCGGCGCCGCTGCACGCCGCCGATGATGCGGCAGACCAGGTAGATCCCGAAGGAAATGAAGGCGACAAAGACACTGACCGGTACCCCCGGCGCCAGCGACAGGATCATTCCGCCGACGGCGGCGACCTCGGCGAACAGGACCGACCACCCCACCGCGTGAACCGGGTTCGCTGTGATCTGAGATGCTGCTGCGCCGGGTGTGATCAGCAGCGACATGACCAGCAGGGCGCCGACGATCTGCACCGACTGCGCCGAGGCGATGCCGACGAGGACCGCGAACGTGATGGACATGGCGCGCACCCGCACGCCCGATCCCGCAGCCATGATGGGATCGGCAGAGGCGTAGAGCATCGGCCGCCACAGCACTGCCACAGCGGCGACAACGGCGACCGTCGTGACCGCGAGCAGGGCGACGTTGTGTCCGGACACGCCGACAACCTGGCCGGTCAACAGCGACAGCGCGCGGTTGGAATTGCCGGGGTAGAGGTGGATGAACAGCACGGACAAACCCATGCCGAAGCTCATGACCACGCCGACCGCAGAGTCCTGCTGTCCACGGAAGCCGAGCGCCGCCAGCACGATTGCCGCGACGACCGCTCCGGCCACAGCGCCTACGCCGACGTTGAGACCGAACAGGAGCGCCGCGGAGGCCCCCATGAGCGCCAGCTCTGAGGTCGCGTGCACGGAAAACGACATCTGCCGCAGCACGATCAACGGTGCCATCACGCCGGAAAGCACGCCCAGCAGTGCACACGCAGCCAGCGTTGCCTGCACGAAGTCCATGCCCAGGAGGTACTGGGTCATCTCAAAGAATCCGTCCATTACAGCACCACCATGCGTCCGTTCGCTTCGATGACGTCGACACGCGTGCCGTAGAGCTCGCTGAGCACCTCGGAGCGCATGACCTCGCCGACAGTGCCGACGGCATGGCCTTTCGGGCCCAGGTAGAGAACGCGGTCGACCACATCAAGGAACGGGTTGATCGAGTGCGTCACGCACAGCACGGCAGCGTCTAAGTTTTTCAGCCGTGCCACAGTCTGCCGTTCGCGGGCGAGGTCGAGGGAGAGGAGGGGCTCGTCGGCAAGCAAAAGCTCGGGTTGTTTCGCCAACGCTTGAGCCTGGCGGATGAGTTGTTGCTGCCCGCCGGAAAGCAGGCCCACACGCTTGTCGGCGAACCGTTCAGCGCCGACAGCGACGAGTAGTTCGTCGACAGCGCTGCGCGACGGCCGACGCCCATGCGAGAGGGCGAGCGAAACAAGGTCGCGCCCGCGCACCGGCAGATCCTGCGGGAACATCTGCTGCTGCGGGATGAACCCGACGCGGCCGCGGACGTCGACTTCTCCGGCGGTGAGGCGGCGCGTGCCCAAAATTGTGTGCAGCAACGTCGATTTGCCCACGCCGTTGGGGCCGAGGACGGCGATGAATTCGCCACGCTCGACGGTCAGGTCCACCCCCGACCACAATGGCGCGACAGCGGCGCCGGTGAACTGCGCAATCACGTGGGGGAGCTTAGCCGACGCGGCTGTCGATTTCGGTCTCGGGCTGCGGCTCGGCCTTCTCGGCAATCGCGGCGATGTCGCCCACGACCTGCTCGAAATAATCGAGGAAGTTCGTGCCCTCCGGCGGGGTCTCGCGAATTTCGACGATGGGCACGTTGTTCTCCTCCGCCGCCTTCACCAGGCGGTCGGTGGCGTTGTTGCTGCTTTGCGGATTGACAATGAGCAGGTCAAGATCGCCGCTTTCAATCTGCTCGATGAAGTCCGCCACTGCTGACACTGACGGCTCGGAGTGGTTGAGGGCCGCACGCGAGTACTCCTCCGGGGTGAGATCGTGCAGCTCCGTGCCCCAAATCAGCGGCGCGCCGATCGTCTCCGTCATAGCCACGTGCACGTGGGGCAACGCGGCCAGGCGGTCTTCGATCGCGCCCATTCGCTTTTCGACGCTCCCAGCGTCACCCCCAACCCTCTCTTCAACCTGGGCAGCAACGTCTTTGACCTTGCTCGGCGCCATCCAGACGTGCTCGAGCTGGTCGATGTCCTGGGGCAGTCCGGCGGTGGAGTGGTCGCCGTGGTCATGACCGTCGTGCTCGTGATCGTGCTGGTGATCGCTGTGGCTGTGATCGTGTTCCTCTTCCGCGCCGTGGCTTTGCAGCGGGACAGCGTGAATGATGCGGTCTTGCTCGGCGACGGTGTAGAGGGCGGCGTCGTAATGCCCGCCGTTAGCGACGACGGTGCCGGCCTGCTTGAGGCGGGTGAGGTCTTTGGCGTTGGGTTCGAAGTAGTGGGGGTCGAGGGAGGCGTCGCTAATAATGGCGTCGACCTCGGTGCCGGTGACGGCGGAGGCGACATCGGCCCATACCTTCGTGGTGGCTACGACGCTGGCCGGTTCAGCCCCGCCGGCCCCGTCAACACCGTCGCCACCGGGGGCAGAGTCGGTGGAGCAGCCGACGAGAGCGGCGCCGGCCAGGACTGCGGCGGAGGTGGCGGAGAGGGCTCGTGTGAGGGGGTTGAGTCGCGGTTGTTTCATAGGACACATCCAACCATTGTTGAAAACGGATTTCAATACGAACAGTGTTCTGTCGTCTATGGAGTGTGGGCCCTGTCGGATATACTGGCCGAGTATTTCTGCTGTTCTTTGGCAGCTTCGGAAACGATCTCACGCGAAGGATTCTCATGGCACGTGTCGTAGTCAATGTCATGCCTAAGGCTGAAATTCTGGACCCGCAAGGCCAGGCGGTGCACCGTGCGCTGGGGCGCATCTGCGTCGATGGTGTCACGGATGTCCGCCAGGGCAAGCGTTTCGAGCTTGAGGTGGAGGACTCCGTGACGGACGAGGAGCTTCAGCGCGTGGCGGAAACGCTGCTAGCCAACACGGTTATCGAGGACTTTTTCATCGTGCGGGAGGAAGTCAAGTGACCGCGACGATCGGAGTGATCACGTTCCCGGGCACGCTTGACGACGTTGATGCGATCCGCGCCGTCCGCAACGGCGGCGCCGAGCCGAAGCCGTTGTGGCACGCCGACGAGGATTTAACCGGTGTGGATGCGGTGATCGTGCCCGGCGGCTTCTCCTACGGCGATTACCTGCGCTCGGGCGCGATTGCTGCAATGACGCCGATGATGCGCGCTGTGGTGGACGCTGCGAATAAAGGCATGCCGGTGCTGGGCATCTGCAACGGTTTCCAGATCCTCACCGAAGCGGGCCTGCTGCCGGGCGCGCTGACGCGCAACGAGGGGCTGCACTTCCACTGCGTGGACACCTACCTCGAGGTGGCCAACACCGAGACCGCGTGGACGAACGAGTTCACCTCCGGCTCCAAGATTCTTGTCCCGGCGAAGCACGGCGAGGGTCGCTTCCAGGCCGACCAGGCCACCATTGACGAGCTGGAGGCAGAAGGTCGCGTCGTGTTCCGCTACACGGACAACTTCAACGGCTCGATCAATTCCATTGCGGGTGTCACCAGTAAGAATCGTCGTGTGGTGGGGGTTATGCCGCACCCGGAACATGCCGTCGATACGCTCACGGGCCCGTCGACCGATGGCCTGGGGCTGATCCGCTCGGCACTCAACGAGATTTCCAAGATTGGAGCGTAACTGTGGCCGTACACAATGACACTGTCGAGGCCGCGAAGGCATCGCCTGAGCAGGAGCAGCCGTACGCCGCGCTGGGCCTGAAGGACGACGAGTACGCCCGTATCCGCGAGATCCTCGGCCGCCGCCCCACGGATGCGGAGCTGACCGTGTACTCCGTGATGTGGTCAGAACACTGCTCCTACAAGTCCTCGAAGGTGCACCTGCGCTACTTCGGCGAAACGATGACGGAAGAAATGGGCGCGAAGCTGCTCGCCGGGATCGGTGAGAACGCCGGTGTGGTTGACATCGGTGACGGCAACGCGGTGACCTTCCGTGTTGAGTCCCACAACCACCCCAGCTACGTCGAGCCCTACCAGGGTGCGGCGACCGGTGTCGGCGGCATCGTCCGCGATATCATGGCCATGGGTGCCCGCCCGATCGCGGTCATGGACCAACTGCGCTTCGGTCCGGCTGACGCGGAAGACACGAAGCGCGTTCTGCCGGGTGTGGTGTCCGGTATCGGCGGCTACGGCAACTCGCTGGGTCTGCCCAACATCGGTGGTGAGACCTGCTTCGACGAGACCTATGCCGGCAACCCGCTGGTCAACGCGCTGTGCGTGGGCACGCTCAAGGTCGAGGACCTCAAGCTCGCCTTCGCGTCCGGCAAGGGCAACAAGGTCATGCTGTTCGGCTCGCGCACCGGCCTCGACGGCATCGGTGGCGTGTCCGTCCTCGCTTCTGAGAGCTTCGAAGATGGTGCGGAGCGCAAGCTGCCCGCCGTGCAGGTCGGCGACCCCTTCGCGGAGAAGGTGTTGATCGAGTGCTGCCTCGAGCTCTACGCCGCTGACGTGGTCGTGGGCATCCAGGACCTTGGCGGCGCGGGCCTAGCCTGCGCGACCTCCGAGCTGGCTGCTGCCGGCGACGGCGGTATGCGCGTCAACCTCGACGCTGTCCCGCTGCGCGCAGAGAACATGACCGCCGCAGAAATCCTCGCCTCCGAGTCGCAGGAGCGCATGTGCGCTGTCGTTGCGCCGGAGAATGTCGCGCGTTTCAAAGAGATCTGCGCCAAGTGGGACGTCAACTGCGCTGAGATTGGTGAGGTCACCGGCGAGGGCGACCGCCTGGTCATCGAGCACGACGGTGAGGTCGTTCTCGACGCTCCGCCGTCCACGATCGCCGACGAAGCTCCGGTGTATGACCGTCCCTGGGCTCGTCCGGAGTGGATGGATGAGGTGCAGGTGGCTGGTGACGTCGATAAGCAGGAAGACCTGGCGGACGCATGGCTGAAGATGGTCGCATCGCCGGCATTGTGCTCGCGCGATTGGATCACCGAGCAGTACGACCGCTACGTGCGCGGCAACACGGTGCAAGCGCGCCACGCGGACTCCGGCGTTTTGCGTATCGACGAATCCACCCGCCGCGGTGTCTCCGTCTCCGCCGATGCATCCGGACGCTACACCTACCTCGACCCCAACATGGGTGCGCGGCTGGCGCTGGCTGAGGCGTACCGCAATGTCGTGGTCACCGGCGCGCGGCCGGTCGCCGTGACCAACTGCCTCAACTTCGGCTCGCCGGAGCACCCCGACGTGATGTGGCAGTTCCGCGAGGCAGTCCACGGGCTTGCCGACGGCGCAGTCGAACTGAGCATCCCTGTCTCCGGCGGCAACGTGTCCTTCTACAACCAGACTGGAGACACCCCGATCCTGCCGACGCCGGTCGTCGGCGTGCTCGGTGTGATGGACGACGTGGCTGCATCCGTCAGCCCGCGCGTGGTCAACAACGGTGAATCCGAGATTCTCGTGCTGCTGGGCGAGACCCGCGACGAGTTCGGCGGTTCCGTGTGGCAGGAGATCTCTGGTGCGCCGCTGCGCGGCCTGCCGCCGCAGGTCGACCTGGCCAACGAGGCGCGCCTGGCCGAATTCTTCGCGCCCGAATCCCCAGCCGCCGAAGATTCGGATCGCCCAGACGGTTCACCCGCCCGCGGCCTCACCGCCGCCCACGATTTGTCCGAAGGCGGGCTGGCGCAGGCTGTCTTCGAGATGATCAAGGAGACCGAGAAGGGCGCGGAGCTGGATCTGTCCGGTGTGCACGAGGATGCATTCACCGCGTTGTTCTCCGAGTCCGCTTCCCGCGTGCTCGTCGCGTGCAGCCCGGACCGCGTCGACCGCGTTGTCGCCGACGCCACCGAGCTGGGCATTCCGGTGGGCATTGTCGGCTCGACGAACCTTTCCGGTGACATCACGTTCGCCGACGGCACGGCAGCCGCCGGTCAGAGCGTATCTGTCGCGGCGCTGCGTGACGCGTGGTCGGCGACACTGCCTGGCCTGTTCGCGCACGCCGACGCCCCGAACTCTGCGGTGTAAACGCAGGGCTTTAACCGCATACTCCCCGGCACCCGCCTCACTTCGCAAGAGCGGTGGCCGGGGAGTTTCCTTTTCACGCAACGGGAAGTCCTGGCTGCATGTGACTAGGAGCGACAGGGCGGTTAGCCGCAGTGCGAATCGAACGCACGTTCGACGATAGGGCAAGTCGTGTCGGGCAGAGGTTTTAAAGTGCAAAAACCAATCCACTTGAACGTAGCTAAGGAGGGGCTTGAAGTGGATCTGAACAGTAAGCCGCCTTTCTCGAAGGGCGATATGAAGCGAGCCGGGAAAGCGCTCATGGCGGGCGAGGGCCTGGATGTTGAGAAGTACGAAGACATATTGGTGTGGCACGATTCGTTGATCGCTGAGACGTGGCGTTTGTGCGACGAAGCGATCGCAGACTACCGGGCTGCGGTGAGTAATTCCGGCCTGATTTACCAGTTGGATGGTGAAGTCGTAAGGGGTGGGCGAACTAAGAGCGAGGACACTTTGGTTGCCAAACTCGCTCGAATCAACATCGGTTTGGAATCGGTGCAGGACTTCGCGGGTGCGAGGTATGACATTCCTTGTGGTCTCACTGCGCAGCGTGAGATCGCTCGCCGCATGGTGGGTGTTCTTGAGGCAGCTGGCGGAAATGTTGAGGTGAAGGACTACCTAGTTGATCATCAGCACGGCTACCGGGCGATTCATTTATGGGTGCGCAGCAACGCAGGACGAATCGAAGTGCAGGTCAGAACTACCCTTCAGGCGAAGTGGGCGAACCTGAATGAATCCTTGGGCGACAAGGTTGGGCGAGGGATCAGATATGGTGAACCAACAATCGAGGAATACGGGGAGGCTTTTCCCATCATTCAGCGTGTCCGGTTTTTCTCGGATGCTATCCGGTCGCTTGAAGAGCGCAGGGAGGCGCTGCTCAGGGATCTATCTTCTGAAGCTGATGTTGCTACCGAGCTGCTTCAGCGCGGGTGGGCAAAATCTTCTCAGGAGGAACTCGAATTAGTAGAGTTAATGCGCAGAACGAGTAACGAGATCTTCTACCTGGAGGGGCGAGGGCAGTGATTCATTTCCTTATCGAATACCACCGTCCTACGGGGCGACTCGAGGTGACCCCGTACGAGGACGCCCGGGAAGCAGCCAAAGAGCGGATCAACCGACAGCTCAACCGTCCCGACACCGACACGGAGGTCGTGGTGATATTGTCCGACAGTCTCCGCAGCCTCAGGCAAACGCACTCGCGGTACTTCGCCAGCGAGGACGCAATCATCCACGATCTCGTCCCCGCGAACGCCTAACGGCCAAACCAATCAAACAGGCCGGGGCTGGAGCGCTGCGAACCAGCGTTCAGGCCCCGGTCTTCCTGCTGCCAGAAACATACGGGCTGGCCGTCTAGTCGACGGTCTGGCGGGCCGGGTTCGGCTCGACCAGCGGCATCGGCGCGTACTTCTGGCGCAGGTCCTGCAGGATCTGCGTGTGCTCCCAGAGGGCCTTGTCCTCGTCGGTGACGGGGGTGAACTGGCGGGCGGGCAGGGGGGTACCGTCCATGTCGACGGCCATGTAGGTGAAGGTGGCATGGATGGCGGTGGCCAGATTGTCGCGGCCGCCGCGGGGGTCGCCGGCGCGCACGTGCGTGGTCACGTTCATGGATTTGTTGCCGGTGCGTGTCATGCGCGCGTCGACTTCGATGAGGTCACCGATGGAAATGGGCTTGTAGAAGCGGATGCCGCCGGCGTAAACGGCGAAGGTGCGTTCGCCGGACCATTCCATGGTGCAGGAGGTGCCCACGGAGTCGATCCATTCCATGGCGGTGCCGCCGTGGACTTTGCCGCCCCAGTTGATGTCGGTGGGTTTTGCCATGAAGCGGTGGATGATGCGCGGGGCGTCGGAGTCGCCGTCGTAGGACTGCTTGAGCATTTCGGTTTCGATCTCGTCGCGCAGCTGGATGCGGGATTTCGCGGCTTCCTGGACGCGGCGTTCCTCGTCGGTGGTGGGCACGAAGGCGGGCACGGGCATGGATTTGCCGGTCTCGGGGTTCTTGGCCACGAAGATGACTAGGCAGTCGCAAGCACGGGTGAACACGCCTTCGCGCGGGTCGGCGGAGAGCACTTCGTTGACGATGTGCATGGAGGAACGCCCAGTCATGGCGATGCGGGAGCGCACCTCGACGATGTGGCCGGACGGGATGGGGCGGGTGAAGTGGATGTGGCCGACGTAGGCGGTCACGCAGTAGGTCGCAGACCACTGGACGGCGCAGGCGTAGGCGGCTTTATCGATCCATTCGAGCACGCGGCCGCCGGAGACTCCTTGGGATCCGGCGAGAACAACGTCGGTGGGAGCGGCCATGAAGCGCAGGGTGATGGAGGGGTCTTTGGTCGGCGTTACCTTCTCGGTCATTGCTCTGACTTTAGTCCTTGCTGGGTAAGCAGGCTGAGTCGGCCTAGGATGGGCGCCATGGCTCCGAAGAATGATCCTGTTGCGACGCGTGCGGCTGTTGAGGCGGTGCGCGGGTGGATCGAGGATCCGTCGCAGCCGCGTCCTCCGCGCGCCCAGCTCGCAGATGCTTGTCGACGCACCGCCCGCGCCCTCGCCGACGAACTCCCCGGTCACACTGTGGAAGTTCGGGTCCCACCGTTCGTGGCGGTGCAGTGCGTGGAAGGGCCGAGGCACACCCGCGGGACGCCGCCGAATGTGGTGGAGATGGCTCCGGAGGTGTGGCTGCAGCTGGCGACGGGGCAGGCTGAGTTTGCGGAAGCGGTCGCTGACGGCCGGGTGAGCGCCTCCGGTTCGCGGGCCGGGGACGTGGCTGCGGGCCTGCCGGTGGTGAGGTTGTGATTGCCCGTCTCACGTCGTGATCCACTAAAGTTATGCAGGTGCAGAACCCGATGCTGAATCTGGAAGCAGACGAGCCCGAGCCACGCGAAGAATGCGGTGTGTTCGGGGTGTGGGCGCCCGGGGAGGACGTGTCGAAGCTGACGTACTTCGGCCTGTTCGCCCTCCAGCACCGCGGCCAGGAGGGTGCCGGCATCGCGGTGGGCGACCAGGGGCGCATCGTGGTCTTCAAGGACAGCGGACTGGTCTCCCAGGTTTTCGATGAGGCGATCCTCGACGCGTTGCAGGGCGACGTGGCGATCGGCCACACCCGCTATTCCACAGCTGGTGCGCAGAGCTGGGAGAACGTCCAGCCGATGTTCCGGACCTCGCCGAACGGCACCGATGTGTCGTTGGCGCACAACGGCAATCTGACGAACTACGCGACACTGCGCGATGAGGCAGTTGCGCGCAAGCTCGTCCCGCGCGACGGCGTTGACGGGCAGGGTTCTTCGTCCGACACGGCTGTTGTCAGTGCCTTGCTTGCCGACGGAGTGACCGGCGAGCGCACCCTGCTCGATTCCGCCCGCGAACTGCTGCCGCAGATTAAGGGCGCTTTCTGTCTGGTGTTCACCGACGGCCACACGTTGTACGCTGCCCGTGACCCGCACGGTGTGCGCCCGCTGTCGCTCGGCCGGCTGGAGAAGGGCTGGGTCATCGCCTCTGAAACGTCAGCGCTGGACATCACGGGCGCTTCTTTCGTGCGCGACATCGAGCCTGGCGAGCTCATTGCGATCGACGCCTCCGGCATCCACACCGAGCGCTACGCCGAGCCGACGCCGAAGACCTGCGTATTCGAGTACGTCTACATTGCCCGCCCCGATTCGGTCATTGAGGGCAAGACAGTCAACGCGGCCCGCCTGGAGATTGGCCGTAGGTTGTCGCATGTGGCGCCGGTGGATGCGGACGTCGTCATGCCTGTGCCGGAGTCGGGCACTCCCGCCGCGATCGGGTATGCCGAAGAGTCCGGTATTCCGTTCGCGCAGGGCCTGATGAAGAACGCGTATGTAGGGCGCACGTTCATCCAACCGTCGGACACGCTGCGCCAGCTGGGCTTGAGGTTAAAGCTCAACCCGGTGCGCGAGATCATCGAGGGCAAGTCGCTCGTGGTCGTGGACGACTCCATCGTCCGCGGTAACACGCAGCGCAAGCTGATCCGGATGCTGCGTGAAGCGGGCGCTGCCGAGGTGCATGTGCGCATTGCCTCCCCGCCGGTGAAGTGGCCGTGCTTCTACGGCATCGACTTCGCCAGCCCGGGCGAACTGATTGCTAACAACGCCGGCGGGGATGATGCCGCTGTCGCCGAGAACATTTGCCGTGTCATCGGTGCGGATACACTGGCATTCGTCTCGATCGACGACATGATCGCCTCCACGGAGCGGCCCGCGGCAAGCCTGTGTGCGGCCTGCTTCAACGGCCACTACCCGCTGGGCCTGCCGGAGAACAACGTGAACGCGGATGCCGTGCGCCGCATTCAAGAAGGGATGTTTTAAGCCATGACCACCTCCGAGTCGGAAGTCTCCTACGCCGCTGCCGGCGTCAACATTGAGGAAGGCGACCGCGCAGTCGAGCTGATCAAGGACCACGCCAAGCGCGCCACCCGCCCCGAGGTCCGTGGTGGACTGGGAGGCTTCGCCGGTCTCTTCGCGCTGGGTAACTACAAGCAGCCGCTGCTCGCGGCTGGTTCGGACGGCGTGGGCACGAAGCTCGCCGTCGCCCAGACGATGGACAAGCACGACACGATCGGCATCGACCTGGTGGCCATGTGCGTCGACGATCTTGTGGTCTGCGGCGCGGAGCCGCTGTTCCTGCAGGACTACATCGCGGTGGGCAAGGTCGTGCCGGAGAAGATTGCCGATATCGTCGGCGGCATTGCCGAGGGCTGCGTTCAGGCCGGATGCGCTCTGCTCGGCGGGGAGACTGCGGAGCACCCCGGCGTGATGGGGGAGAACGAGTACGACGTGTCCGCCACCGCTGTCGGTGTGGTGGAAGCTGAGGAGGTGCTCGGGCCGGACCGCGTGCGCGAGGGGGACGTCATCATCGGCATGGCCTCTTCTGGTCTGCACTCCAACGGCTACTCGCTGGCCCGCCACGTCCTGCTGGAAAAGGCCGGCCTGCCGCTGGACGGCCACATCGAGGAGCTGGGTCGCACCCTCGGCGAGGAGCTGCTGGAGCCGACCCGCATCTACGCCCTGGATTGCTTGGCGTTGGCCAACGAGTGCGAGGTGCGCACGTTCTGCCACGTCACCGGCGGCGGCCTGGTGGGCAACATGGAGCGCGTCATCCCCGAAGGCAAGGTCGCGGAAATGCACCGCGCAACATGGAGCCCGCCGGAAATCTTCCGCACGATCCGCTCTGTGGGCAAGGTGCCGGACACCGAGATGGAGAAGACCTTCAACCAGGGTGTCGGCATGGTCGCCATTGTTGCGCCGGAGGACCGCGACCGCGCGCTGGCGATGCTCACCGCCCGCCACGTCGAATGCTGGGAGCTCGGCGAAGTCCGCGGCGCCACCGACGCAGACGAGGGCGCACGCGCTGTGCTTGTGGGGTCCCACTCTTTCTAAAATTTTCCTGCGCTGCTCGTGTGGCCGTGTTTGCGCAGGCGGCGGCTGTGTGCGCGTTAATTTGACTCGCACGCTATTATGGCTTGCAGGACAAATTTTTAAGATATGAAAAGGGCCGCCGAATTCCCGAGCCGCCCTTTAGGACACCTCAAGGGGGTCACGCCATGGGCCGCGGACGCGCCAAAGCAAAGCAGACCAAGGTTGCACGCCAGCTGAAGTACAACACGCCTGACATGGATCTGGATTCGCTCCAGCGTGAGCTTGCAGGCGAGCCCACCCGTTCCGAGTGGGATGAGGATGACTCCGACGACTACGAGGTAGACCCGCAGTACGCTGAGTACGCGGACTGGGATCCGGAGGACGACGCGCAGCGTCGATAAGCTCGCTTAAGCGCACCCCGTTTTTATGTGGTGGGGTGCGTTTTCGCGTTGCCGCGCAGCTTATCGACGGCCACCCGCCCCGCCCGCTGGCCCTCATCCGCAGGGAGAGAGTCAGGATCGACGGACGCGGAAATGACGATTGGATCGGCGGCGCTTTCTGTGCCGTCGGCGTCGTCTGCGCCGGTGCCCGCGAGGATTTCCAGCTGCGCACCGACAGCCGCGGCGGGGCCCGACGTGGCTGGGGCGTTGAGAGCAGACCGCTTCACCAGCGCTAGGCCGATCGGACCGTAGTCGCAGTCGTGCGCGACGGAGCCGAGGCGTCCGACGGTGCGCCCGCCCATGGTGATGGTGTCACCGGGCTGGGGGTCGACGGGGGCAGAACCGTCGATATGCAGCATGACCAGAAGGCGTGGGGAACGGCCGAGGTTCTCCACACGCGCGACGGTCTCCTGGCCGCGGTAGCAGCCCTTGTCTAGGTGCACGGCGCCCAGGTTGCCGCCCCGGGCGATGAGCGTGTGCACTTCGTGCGGGATGGATTTGGCGTCGAGGTCTGCACGCTGCTCTGGTTCGAGGGCCTTGATGCGCTCGGCTGTGAAGGTCATGATGCCGGCGGGCGTCAGTGCCGCGCCGTCGGCACCGGTAAGTGCGCGGAAAGCGTTCATCAACTCCTGGCGCGGGACGGCGATGTCGACACGCCGCGGGCCACGCCAGTCGACGGTGCGCACGAACGCGGGAGTCGCGGCGAGCACGCCTGGGTCGAAGGAAGACGGGGCACCGAGCACGGTGAGGATGGCCAGGTCCGCCTCTTCGACGGTGACGTCGGACCAGAAGATCATCTTGGTCAGGAAGTCGAGGAAAGTCTCGAAGGCGTAGGAGGGGACATCGAGGTAGAAGGCGTCCTCAGTGCGGGTGACATCGGCGTGGTGGAGGATCCGGCCTTGCATGTCCAGGTCGAGGGCGGCGGCGGTGAAGCCGGGGGAGACATCGTCAAGCTTCTGCGAGAGCAGGTTGTTCAGGAACACCGGCGCGTCAGGCCCGGCGACGCGGATGACGTGGCGGTGGCTGCGGTCGATGACCACCCCGCCGCGTTCGAGTGCGCGTTGTTCGCGCAGGGGGTCGCTGTAGTGGGAGGGGACGCCGGCGGCGTCGATAAGCGACGCGTCGGGTAGTTCTGTGGCGCCGCGCACGGCGAGGATAGGCGAACGGTAACTCACCTGTCCGATCCTACGCGGGCATAATGGGCCGGTATGCGCGCCCAACAGCCAGTGATCTATCTCGTGGAGCCGTTCGGCGGTTCCCTGCGACGCCAAAATGCCAACCTTCCGCACGTGTACTGGGACGATGCTGCCGTCACGCGCGGCGACGGCTGCTTTGAGACCATCCTCATCCGGCACGGTGAACCGGTGAATCTGGCGGCACATGTGCAACGCTTTCAAAGTTCTGCGCAGCTGCTGGGCCTGCCCGCGCCGGAAGCGGCGACGTGGGAGAAGGCGACAGCCGAGGCAGTGGGGGACTTCGTGCGCGAGTCCGGACTCGATGCAGCCGAGGTGGAGGCGAAGTGCCAGTGGACCTACACCCGTGGGCGTGAGTCGACGGGCGTGCCCAGCGCCTGGGTGACGGTCCGGCCGATTCCGCAGGAGCAGCTGGACCAGCGCGAGAATGGTGTGCGCGTGATGACGGCGCAGCGCGGCTACACCTTAGCCAGCGGCAGCGACGCCGACGCCGCGCCGTGGCTGACTGTCGGCGCGAAGTCGCTCAACTACGCCGCGGCGATGGCTGCACTGCGGTGGGCGAAGCAGAACGGATACGACGATGTCATCTACGTCGACGCGTCCGGCCGCGTCCTGGAAGGAGCGACATCGTCTGTGCTGGTGGTCAGCGGCGGCAAGCTGCGGACGCCGGTCACGGGCGGCGACGTGCTGCCCGGCACGACACAGGCGTCCGTGTTCACTCACGCCGAGCGTGACGGCTGGAAGTGCAAAGAGAAAGACCTCACCGTCGCTGACCTGCGAGGCGCCGACCAGGTATGGTTAGTCAGCTCCGTCCGCGGCGGGGTGCGCGTCACCACGATCGACGGGGAGGAGCTGCCTGCACCGTCCAAGAAGGACGAGAAAAAGCTGCGCCAGCTTATCGACGCAGCTTTGGCAACCCCAGCCACTTCTTAACGGCCGAGCACAGCGAGACCGTTAACCAGCCACGCGCTTGAGCTCGCCCGACATGTAGGGGATGAAGGTGATGTCGTCCTGGGTGGAGCCGGCGGCGACCCGCTCGTCGACCCAGCCCAAGTTGTTGTTGGGCATGAGGCCGTACAGGCGCTTGCCGGGGCCGTGGGTGGCGGGGCCGGTCTCCGTGGCGATGGTCGAGGCCGACTGCAGCTGCCAGGCGCGCTCGTTGACGGGCTCGCCGTACATGATCTCCACCAGGCCGCGGGAGTTGGTCAAGGTGACCTCAATGGCGTCGTCGAGGGAGATGCGCCAGAAGCCGGACTCGCGCTGATCGGCGCCGACGGGGTTGCCGTCAGCATCGATGCGCCACGTGCGGGAGTCGAAGCGCAGGTAGTTCTCACCGTCGTGGGAGATGATCAGTTGCTGGCCGAAGGCGTATTCGGCGGCGTCGCCGTCAGCAGCGCTGTCGTCGACGGCTTGGCCGGTGCCCTGCCAGACGCCCACCAGTGGCAGCAGTGCCAGGAGGCCGTCGTGCAGGCTGGGGCCTTCGCGCAGGTTCGCGGTGTCGTCCGGAAGCGGGATTTCATCGAGCCCTAGCGCCGGGATGTTGCGGTGCGCGGTGTTCTTCGACTGCTCTGCGGCGAGGTTGACTGCCTCGTTGCCGTCCAGGGCGTTGCGCTCAGGGGTCGTGCAGTTGTCGGTGTTGTCCATGCCTACCCACAGTAGTCACCGCGGGACCTAACGGGCAGTGGCGGCTACCGGCGAGAGCATGTCTTGGGTCAGCTCCACATCCCGGCGTTGTGCGGAGAAGCGGATGGAGCCGCCGGAGACGTCGACTTTGTCTGCCTGCGCACCGATCGGTAGGTCGCGGGTGTCTAGTTCGAGGGTGTAGGCGGAGGTGACGGTGTCGGTGAGTGCGTCGGGGACGTCGATAAGCTGCTTCGGCTCCATGCGGAAGGTTGTGCCGGTCAGACGCAGGGTGACCACCGCGGTGGTTTTCTCCTCTGTGCCGGGGACGGTGCCGGAGAGCTGGGCTTCGGCCTCGCTGCCGCCGGTCGGGGAGATGTTGTACGGGTTGGCGATGTCCAGGTCCGTCATGCCCAGTAACTGGCCGAATGCGACACCGTCGAGCGACAGCGTGTTCTCCACGCGTTTGGCGCGCGCACCAATGAAGTCAGCGTCGTAGGCCTTATCTGCGGGGATCGTGATCTCGTAGATGTCGGTGCGGGAATTGGCGATGCCAATGCCGTCTACCTGCACATCGAGCGCCTGGAAACTCACGCGTGGCACCTCATCGGTGAAGCGGACCTGTGCGAACGGTAAACCGCCGACGTACGTCTCCGGGTCTGCCGCCAAATCGTCTGCGGCGCGTGCGTTCGCCGCCAAGCGCTTCTCGATGCTCGCCGTGCCCGCCGCGTCTGTCACGAACCCGATTCCGAGCACAACCGCAAGGACTCCAGCGACCACTGCGCCGGCTTTGAGCCCCGTGCGCGGCGTTGTCTGCCGCTGCGCCAATGTCGTGCCGTCCGCCATGTCTTTTACCGTAGCCTGGGGGCATGACGGACGTTTCCATTACCACTGTTTCCTTCCGCGACCGCGACGCTGACACAGCCGGGGCGGCGCGCGATATCCTCGCCCGCGCTGCTGAGCACGATGGCGTGGAGGCGTTCTCCGAGGCCTTCGTCCGCGGTCTCGACGGCGACGAGCACACGCACATCGCAGCGCTTATCGACGGCTCCCTTGCTGGCCTCGCCGCCCTCGCCCCCGACGGATCGGCCGAGCTGGCAGTCGACCCGCCGCGGCGCGGTGCTGGAGTAGGCGCAGCGTTGGCGCGGGAGGTGCTGCAGCGCCGTGACGACGCTGGTTTGTGGGCGCACGGTAACCTGCCTGCAGCGCAGGCGCTCGGAGCATCTCTTGACCTCGATGTTGTGCGCGAGCTGCTTGTCATGGATGTCGCGGGAGAGAAGCTGGCGGCCGTCGCGCGGGGCACGGATGAATTGCTGGGCGAGATCGCATCGTGGGCGGGTGGCTCCCATATAGAGGACATCAGTTACGCGGAGGCGGTGGGCAAGTGGGGGCGCGAAGACGTCGATAAGCAATGGCTCGCTGTGAACAACGACGCGTTTTCGTGGCACCCCGAGCAAGGCGGCTGGGATCTGGACCGGCTGAAAGAGGGAATGGACACGGACTGGTTCGACCCGAACGGCGTGCGGCTGCTGTGGGATGTTTCCGGCGAGCCGGCGTTAGCGGGATTCCACTGGACGAAGCGGCATTCCCGCACTCTCGGTGAGGTCTACGTTGTCGGATTGGCGAGCAATTACCGTGGCACCGGGCTAGGCGAACCGCTGATGCGCGCCGGGCTGGAGCACTTGGTGAATGGCGGTGCGCAGCGCGTCATCCTGTACGTGGAGTCAGACAACGAGCCAGCGGTGAAAAGGTACGTAGACATGGGGTTTAGCGTCGCGGAACGCCATGTTGTCTACTCAAATCAGCGCACTTTGTGACATAGAACGCACCACTAATTCACAGGAGACCACAAAGTTAACGCATTGTTCACCGTTTAGAACCTGTTGGGTTAACGCGCAGCCCGTAGCTTTCCCATACGTGAGCACCCAGCCACGGTGACTGGCGCGCGAAAACGCGCATCCGTGACCACGGCGGCTTGGGACCGATGCTCAGAAGAAGATCTGAATTCGCACCGGAAAGGTATCCCGTGATCCGTAACATCAAGCGCACCGCCGCTCTCGCCGGCCTTGCAGCACTGACCTCCGTTTCCCTGGTCGCTTGCGGCGACTCCGCAGACAACGGCGACAACTCCAACGACTCCGCAAACGAGAGCACCGACACCGGTGAAATCGAGGGCCTGTCCGGCGAGTCCGGCCAGCTCGTTGCTGAGGGTGCTACCTCTCAGGCAAACGCCATGGACTACTTCGGTTCCCGCTACGCTGAGGCTGTCGACGGCGCTAACCTCGCGTACAACGCAACCGGTTCCGGTAGCGGCATCAAGAACTTCGTGGGCAACCAGGCTGCTTTCGCCGGCTCTGACTCCCCGCTGAAGGAGGACAAGGGCGAGGTTGAGCAGGCCAAGGAGCGTTGCGGTGGCAACGACGCATGGCACCTGCCGATGGTCATCGGCCCGGTCGCTGTCGCCTACAACCTTGAGGGCGTTGAGGACCTGAACCTGTCCATCGACAACATCGTTGAGATTTTCGACGGCACCATCACCAAGTGGAACGACCCGAAGATCGCTGAGAACAACGATGGCGCAGACCTGCCGGACCAGGAGATCTCCGTGATCTACCGCTCTGACGAGTCCGGTACCTCCGACAACTTCCAGAAGTTCCTGTCTGCTGCTTCCGACGGCAAGTGGGAAGGCGAAGGCAAGGCATTCCCGCAGAAGGTCGGCGCTGGTGCTAACGGCTCCACCGCTGTTGCTGAGCAGGTCAACGCCACCAACGGTGCCATCACCTACGTTGAGGCTGGCTACGCCCGCGACCTCGAGCTCGGCGTTGCTAACGTCGACTTCGGCAATGGCCCGGTCGAGCTGAACAACGACACCGTCAACGCTGCTCTGGATAAGGTCGAGTTCAAGTCCGAGGGCAACGACATGGTCGTCGACGCTGACGCTCTCTTCGCCCAGCAGGAGGCTGACTCCTACCCGCTCATCCTGACCACCTACGAGATCGTCTGCTCCAAGTACGACGACGAGAAGACCCGCAACCAGGTCAAGGACTTCCTGACCGTCGTTCTGGAGTCCCAGGACGAAGAGCTCGAGGACGCTGGCTTCATCCCGGTTTCCGGCGAGTTCGCTGACAAGCTGCGCGAGTCTGTCGAAGCCATCAGCTAAGCGCTTTTGATGGTCGCCTAGGACTGCGGTCCTAGCCGACCGGCATACCCCCTGCTACCGAAGTGAGCCGGGGGTATGTCTTTGTGGCAACGAGTTTCTGAGTTCTAACTGAGAAACCACATGTCTTCTTCTGCGGACCCGCATGAGCGGAGCACCGCATTCAGAACTTTCACACAAAGGATTCGTCACTATGGCTGACAACGAATTGCCGGCAACTGAGCACGACGACCGCGGCGCCGGACCTGCCACTCGCGAAGATGCGGTGGTCAGCTCCTCCCAGGCCACACCGCGCGAGAAGGGCCAGGACCCCGCAGTTTCTGACACCCCCGCAACTGGCCACACCTCCGGCGGAGGCGCTGGCGTCAAGCGCCCGGGCGACCGCATCTTCGAAGCTCTCTCCACCATTTCCGCGGCGCTGATCACTGTGATCATCGCGGCCGTCGGTCTGTTCCTCGTGCTGCAGGCGATCAAGCCGCTGCGCCTGAACAAGGAGAACTTCTTCACCTACACCGGTCCCTGGCAGACCTCGAACCTGGAGAACATGCAGTTCGGTATTCCGAACCTGTTCTTTGTGACCATGATGGTCTCGATCATCGCCCTGATCATCGCTATGCCGATCGCCCTGGGCATCGCCATCTTCCTGTCCAACTACGCGCCGAAGCAGCTGGTTCGCCCGCTGGCAACGCTGGTGGACATGCTCGCCGCCGTGCCGTCCATCGTTTACGGTCTGTGGGGTGCGCAGGTCCTCGGCCCAGCACTGTCCGGTTTCTACGAATGGATCCACGGCACCTTCCTCGGGAACACATTCCTGTTCACTGCGGACGGTAACTCGCCGGCCTTCGCCACCAGCCGTAACATCCTCACCGGTGGCATCGTCCTGGCGATCATGATCCTCCCGGTCATCGCCGCGACTGCGCGTGAGGTCTTCGTGCAGACCCCTCCCGGCCAGATCGAGTCCGCTCTGGCACTCGGTGCTACCCGCTGGGAAGTCATCCGCATGACCGTGCTGCCGTTCGGCCTGTCTGGCTACATCGCCGGCTCGATGCTTGGCCTGGGCCGCGCTCTCGGTGAGACCATGGCGCTCTACATGGTCGTGTCCCCGAGTGGTGCCTTTCGTGGGTCGCTGTTTGACGGCGGCACCACCTTCGCTACCGCGATTGCAAACGCGTCCGCAGAGTTCAACAACGAGGTCTCGGCAGGTGCCTACATCGCTGCCGGCCTGGTGCTGTTCTTGCTGACCTTCATCGTCAACTCGATCGCCCGCGCGATCGTCAACAAGTAGGAGAGTAGCCATGAGCACTGCATATTCCGGCAACTCTGGCCAGCCTGACAAGGCAGACAAGGCCGACAAGGTTGTGAAGGAAGACAAGGTTGTAAAGACCGACAAGGACTCCACCGGCGCCTCCGCTGGTTCGGCCGCGGCAACCGCAACCGCAACCGAAACCGCCACCGAAACCCGCGAGCCGGCTCGCACCAACTCTGACGGGGACAACCCGTTCACCGACATTTCTGGTGGCCGTAAATTCACCAACGGCTTCATGGGCGGCCTGATGTGGCTGGCCATGATCCTCGCACTGATCCCGCTCGGCTGGCTGCTGTTCACCCTTGTCAGCCGCGGCATTGGCCCGATCTTGGACGTCGATTGGTGGACTGAGGACATGGGTGGCGCGCGTACCCGTGCCCCAGGCGGCGGTGCAGCGCACGCCATCGTCGGTACCCTCGTCCAAACCCTCATCGCGTCCCTGTTCTCCATCCCGATCGGTGTCTTCACCGCGATTTACCTGGTGGAGTACTCCGGCGGCAACCGTCTGGGCAAACTGACCACCTTCATGGTGGACATCCTCTCCGGTGTCCCGTCGATCGTGTCCGCCCTGTTCATCTACGCCCTGTGGATCACCATCCTCGGCCAGGAGCGCTCCGGTTTCGCCGTCGCCCTGTCTCTGATCCTGCTGATGGTCCCCATCGTGGTGCGAAATACGGAGGAGATGCTCCGTGTCGTCCCAATGGACCTACGAGAAGCCACGTACGCACTGGGCGTGCCGAAATGGAAGACGATCGTCCGCATCGTTTTGCCGACGGCCCTGTCCGGCATCGTCACCGGCATCATGCTGGCTGTCGCCCGCGTCATGGGCGAGTCCGCTCCGGTGCTGATCCTCGTGGGTTCGACGAAGGTGATGAACGCGTTCAACATCTTCGAAGGACCGCAGTCGTCGCTGCCGCTGTTCATGCTCGACATGTGGAAGTCTGGTTCGGCTCAGGCCGTTACTGACCGCCTGTGGGGTGCTGCCCTCACCCTGGTCCTCATCGTCGTCGCCCTGAACCTGCTTGCTCGCCTCATCGCGTCCAAGTACTCGGTCAAGAAGTAAGCCGCTAACCCCCTTTCACTCTCCAGGAGAAAACACAATGTCTAAGCTCGAGCTCAACGATCTCGACATTTACTACGGCGACTTCCACGCCGTGCAGAGCGTCAACATGAAGATCCCCGGCCAGGCCGTGACCGCATTCATCGGTCCGTCTGGTTGCGGCAAGTCCACCGTGCTGCGCACCCTCAACCGCATGCACGAGGTCATCCCGAACGCCTCCGTCGACGGCGAGGTCCTCCTCGACGGCCACGACATCTACGCCGACAACGTTGACCCGGTTGCAGTGCGCAACACCGTCGGCATGGTGTTCCAGAAAGCGAACCCGTTCCCGACCATGTCCATCGAGGAGAACGTCGTCGCTGGCCTGACCCTCCAGGGTGAAAAGGACAAGAAGAAGCTCAAGGAGATCACCGAGCAGTCCCTGCGCGGTGCGAACCTCTGGGACGAGGTCAAGGACCGTCTGGACAAGCCGGGCGGCGGCCTCTCCGGTGGTCAGCAGCAGCGTCTGTGCATCGCTCGCGCGATCGCTGTCCGTCCTGAGGTCCTCCTCATGGACGAGCCCTGCTCCGCTCTGGACCCGATTTCCACCCTCGCTGTTGAGGACCTCATTCACGAGCTGAAGGACGAGTACACCATCGTCATCGTGACCCACAACATGCAGCAGGCAGCCCGCGTGTCCGACAAGACCGGCTTCTTCTCCCTCGAGGCCACCGGTAAGCCGGGCCACCTGGTGGAGTTCAACGACACCACCACCATCTTCGAGAACCCGGAGCGCAAGGAGACCGAAGACTACATCTCCGGTCGCTTCGGTTAAATCGCTCTTCTTCGGGATACCACGTAAAGCCCTTCGGTCTTCGGGCCGGAGGGCTTTCGCCCTGTTGACGGGGCGTGCGGAACAGTCGTCGGCCTAGTCTTCGGCGAAGTAGCGCTCGAGCTCCTGGAAACGTTCATCCATTTCCACGTCTTGGCCGTCGGAGTCTTTGCTTTCAATGTAGTTTTCCGGGGTCAAGCCAGTGACGAGGAAAACGATGCGTGCGGCGACGTTGACGCAGTGATCGGCGTAGCGTTCGTAAAAACGCGCGATGAGCGCTAGGTCGACGGCGAGGCGGTTGGGGCCTTCCCATTCGCGGCTGGTCAGGGTGGTCAGGAGTTGCTTGTGGGTGTCATCGACAGCGTCATCAAGCTCATTCATCTCCAGCGCGAGGTCCGCGTCGGGGCTGATGAGCTGGTCGTGGATCAGTTCCCCCATCGTGTCCGTGCGTCCGGCGAACTCCACGATGCTTTCGCGTAACGACGCCCCCGGCCCGTCAAGCGGCACCACCGGGTCGGGGTGGCGCAGCCGAGCTGTATTGGCGATGTGCTTGGCCAACGCGCCCATGCGGTTGAAATCTTCGACAATGTAGATCGACGTGAAGACCTGCCGCAGCTCGGAGGCGACCGGGTTTTCCAGGGCGAGCAGCTGCATGGAGCGGCGTTCGCACCGGTCGCGGATCTCTTTGAGGGAGTCGGCGGCGGTCAGGGCAGCTTCAGCGTCGTCAAGCGATGCCTCGAGCACCGCGGTCGACGCATGCTTCATCATCGTGCGCACAGTGTCGCTCATCCTCTGCAGGTCGCGCGAGAAGGCGTCGAGGTGGTCGCGGTAGGCGGTTCGCATGCTTTATGACGTTACCCGCCCGAGTTCTCAATCTCCGCCCCCACAGGCACCGCGTCGTCCTCGGGATCGTCCAGCCACCCTTCGGGCAGAACGACCTTCGCGCTGGAGCCTTTGCGGCCGCGGGCTTCGTCGGCGGCTTCGGCCATGGCGTCGGAGTCGAAGATAGTAGATAGGTGGGAGTGGAGCTCCTCGAGCGTGGAAACTCGGGCGAGCTCGCTGCGGAACTGGCCGCCGACGGGGAAGCCGCGCAGGTACCAGCCGACGTGCTTGCGTAGCTCGGGGCACCCACGCTCTTCGCCGTTGTGGGCGGCGAGCAATTCACCGTGGCGGGCCATGATGCGGGCGACTTGGCCAAGCGTCGGTTCTGCCGGAACCACTTCGCCGCGCAGTTGGGCGGAGAGCTGGGCGAAGAGCCACGGCCGGCCAAGGCAGCCGCGGCCGACGACGACACCGTCGCAGGCGGTGCGCTCCATCATCTCTTCTGCGTCGGTGGAGGCGAAGATGTCGCCGTTGCCCAGCACGGGGATCCCCGTGCCATCCATATGCTCGACCAGCCGGGAGATTTCGTCCCAGTCTGCGGTGCCGGAATAACGCTGGGCGGCCGTGCGGGCGTGCAGTGTGACGGCCGATGCGCCTTCTTCAGCGGCGATGCGGCCGGCATCCAGGTGGGTCTTGTGCTCGTCGTCAATGCCCACGCGGAACTTCACGGTGACCGGAACGCGGCCGTCAGCTGCTTTGACCGCGGCGGAGACGATGTTGCGGTACAGCCCGCGCTTGTACGGAATCGCGGAACCGCCGCCGCGGCGGGTCACCTTGGGCACGGGGCAGCCGAAGTTCATATCCACGTGGTCCGCCATGTCGCCCTCGACGATCATTCGGACAGCCTTGTAGGTGTATTCCGGGTCGACGGTGTACAGCTGCATCGACCGCGGTGTCTCCTGCGGCGCGAATGTGGTCATGTGCAGGGTCTTCTCGTTGCCTTCCACAAGCGCGCGGGCCGTGATCATCTCGCACACATACAGTCCCGATACCGTGCCCGTGAGATCTTCCTCGATCTCGCGGCACAGCACACGGAACGGCATGTCCGTCACGCCGGCCATCGGAGCGAGGATGACCGGCGAGGCGAGTTCGATGCCGCCGATGCGCAGTTGGGGGGCAGTGGTAATCACAACGCTCATTGTTCCCGCTTGGCCACGCCGGACACAAACCCGGACACGGCCGAGACGCAGGCCATGTTACTTACTAGGTAGTGGCGCAAAAATGCCAGGTGCGTCACAATGGTGTGAAAGAAGCACACGCGACATACAAGGAGTACAACATGAGCGACCGCATTTCGCACGCGCAGCTGCGCGACAAGGTCATGTCCGCCGACGAGGCTGCCCAGTTCGTCGAGCACGGCGACAAGGTCGGCATGTCCGGCTTCACCGGCGCGGGCTACCCGAAGGCGCTGCCGACCGCCATCGCGGAGAAGGCGAAGACCGCCCACGACAAGGGCCAGGACTTCAGCATCGATCTGTTCACCGGTGCTTCCACTGCCCCGGAGTGCGACGGCGTGCTGGCTGAGGCGAACGCGCTGCGTTACCGCATGCCGTACCAGTCCGACCCGACGATGCGTAACAAGATCAACTCGGGTGAGATGAAGTTCCAGGACATCCACCTGTCCCACTCCGGCATGATGGTTGAGCAGGGCTTCTTCGGCGACCTCGATGTCGCCATCGTTGAGGCTGTGCGGATCGATGAGAGCGGCAACATCATCCCGTCTTCCTCCGTGGGTAACTCCGTGGAGTTCCTTAACGCTGCCAAAAAGATCATCATCGAGGTCAACGAGTGGCAGTCTGAGGAGCTCGAGGGCATGCACGACATCTGGCTCGTGCCGCCGCTGCCGAACCGCATCCCGGTCCCGATCACCAAGGCCGGCGACCGCATCGGCACCACCTACATCGAGATCGACCCGGAGAAGGTCGTCGCTGTGGTGGAGACCAACGACCCGGACCGCAACGCACCCTTCAAGGCGCCGGATGAGACCTCCGAGCAAATCGCCGGCAACTTCCTCGACTTCCTGGAAAACGAGGTCAAGGCTGGCCGTCTCGCCTACGACGGCTACGTCATGCAGTCCGGCGTGGGCAATGTCCCGAACGCTGTGATGGCGGGCTTGATGGAGTCCAAGTTCGAGAACATCCAGGCCTACACCGAGGTGATCCAGGACGGCATGGTCGACCTGATCGACGCCGGCAAGATGACCGTGGCTTCCGCAACCTCCTTCTCCCTGTCGCCGGAGTACGCGGAGAAGATGAACAACGAGGCATCCCGCTACCGCGAGTCCATCATCCTGCGCCCGCAGTCCATCTCCAACCACCCGGAGGTCATCCGCCGCACAGGCCTGATTGCCACCAACGGCATGATCGAGGCGGACATTTACGGCAACGCCAACTCCACCCACATCAACGGCTCCCGCCTGATGAACGCCCTGGGCGGTTCCGGCGACTTCACCCGTAACGCGTACATCTCCTCCTTCATCTCCCCGTCGGAGGCGAAGGGCGGCGCCATCTCCGCCATCGTGCCCTTCGTGTCGCATGTGGACCACACCGAGCACGACGCGATGGTCTTCATCACCGAGTACGGTGTCGCTGACCTGCGCGGCCTGGCTCCGCGCGACCGCGTGGCCAAGATGATTTCGATTGCCCACCCGACCTACCGCCCGCTGTTGGAGGAGTACGTCGCGCGCGCCGCGAAGTCCAAGTACCAGTCCACCCCGCACGACCTGCGTCACGCCTTCGACTTCCACCTCCGCATGGAAGAGACCGGCACGATGAAGCAGGACTAAGTTCCTGCCCGCACTCCGGTCGGCTGAACTTCAGGCCCGATTACTTGCGAGGGGTCCCAAGGGTTTACCATGGGACCCTGCGGGCCTTTAGCTCAGTTGGTAGAGCTACGGACTTTTAATCCGCAGGTCCCGGGTTCGAGCCCCGGAGGGCCCACGATCCGTTGAAGCCCCTGGTCATGATTGGCCAGGGGCTTCGTTGCGCGTGCACCAGGCCGCGCTTGTGTCCCTGGCTTAGACTTGCTGCGTGGCTAGTCCGACAATCGCCGTGGTGATCCCGTGTCTCAATGACGCGGAGTTGCTCGAGCGTTGTCTGCGCAGCATCAACCGGCAACGTCGCGCGGCGGATTTCACGGTCGTCGTCGACAACGGGTCGGACGATGATTCAGTGCAGGTTGCCACGGCGCACGGTGCGACTGTCATCACGGAAGCGCGTCGTGGAATCACATGGGCAGCGGCAGCGGGTTATAACGCGGCATGCGGGTTAGGTGCCGACTACATTGTTCGCACCGACGCGGACGCGTGGCTGCCGGAAACATATCTGGAAAGGGTGGAGCAGCAGTGGCGTCACGCTCCTGCCCACACCGTAGGGATCACCGGCCCCGCGCTTTTCGACGGCACACCCCACCTCATTTCCCGCCTCTACCTATCCATGTACCGTCTCTCGGTCGGTTCTGCCCTGGGCCACCCGCCGTTGTTCGGGACCAACAGCTCGTTTCGCACCGAGTGGTGGCAGGCCGTCGGCAGCACGCTGGATCTCGCTGACACTGAATCGCACGACGACATTCAGCTCTCTTTTGCGGTGCGGCCGGGGGAGACGATCCGCTTCGTGCCCGAGCTTGTGGTGGGAATGGACGACCGAGCCTTGCGTGGCCGGCGCCAGCTTCGCCGGCGGTTCCTCAGAGGGTGGCATTCGATGATGCGGGGATTTTCTTCCTCCCCTCCGTGGCAGCGCTTGCCGCAGCGCCTAGTGCAGGCCCGAACGGGAGCCGGTCCCGCGCTGTAGGCTCGGTGAGGTACCTACTGCTCTGCTGCAAAGGCCCGTTGTGACAGATTCCTATCTTGCCCGCTACGACCGCATGGCGGACAGAGCCGCGGCGCAGGTGATCGGGCAGTACTCCACCAGTTTCTCCCTAGCCACGCAGGTGCTCGACGCCGACACGAAGCGCGACATCCGCAACGTGTACGCGGTGGTCCGAATCGCTGACGAGATCGTCGATGGCACCGCCGCTGAGGCCAACGAGTGCCCGGAAACCCTGTTGGAGCTCTACGAAGAGCAGGTCTTGCACGCGCCGATGCACCGTTTTCACACCGACCCGGTGCTCCACGCCTGGGCGAACACGCACCGCCGCTGCGGCATCAAAGATGACCACGTGCGGGCGTTCTTTGCCTCGATGCGCCGCGACATTACGCATTCGGATTACTCCGAGGAAGATTTGGGGGACTACATTTACGGTTCCGCCGAGGTGATCGGCTTGATGTGCTTGGACGTCTTCCTGCACGGCCACGACCCCACGGATGAGGACCGCCGCACGATGGAGGAGGGCGCCCGGGCGCTAGGATCCGCGTTCCAAAAGGTCAATTTCCTCCGCGACCTCGGTGAAGACCGCGACGGCCTGGGGCGCGCGTACCTGGGCACGGAGCTTGACGACGCCGCAAAGCGCACCCTCACCAGCGGCATCAACCGCGAACTCGACCGCGCCCGCACAGCCATCCCGCTCCTGCCTCCTGCAGCGGCACGGGGAGTGGCAGCGGCCGAAGCGCTCTTCCGCGACCTGAACGAGCGCATCGCGGCCACACCGGCGCATGAGGTGGCCGCGACGAGAATCAGCGTGCCTAACCACCGCAAGCTGCTGCTCACGGCGCGGGCAATCAGGAAAGTGAGAACCCAGTGACCCACCCCGAAACAGCGATCGTGATCGGTGCCGGCGTGGCCGGCATGGCCACAGCCGCACTGCTGGCCAAAGAGGGCATCAAGACCACGGTCGTGGATAAGTTGCCCACCCATGGCGGCCGGGCCGGTACGGAATCTGTCGAGGGTTTCCGCTTTGACACCGGCCCCAGCTGGTACCTCATGCCGGACGCGTTTGACCACTTCTTCGCGCTGTTCGGCAAGCGCACCGCCGACGTGCTGGATCTGGCACCGCTCACCCCCGCGTACCGGCTGTTTCCCGAGGGCGATGCGCCCATAGACGTCACCTCTGGCCGCGACAACGCCGCCGAACTTTTCGAGTCCATCGAGCCCGGCGCCGGAGCAAAGCTGCGCACTTACCTCGACACTGCTGAAGAGACCTACGAGCTCGCGCTGGAGAACTTCCTGTACACGACGTTCCGCTCTATCGCGCCGTTCACGCAGATCTCCGGCCATTACAGTGAGTTGGCGCGCTATCTCACCGAGCCGATCGACCGCTTCGTGGCTAGCCGTTTCACCGACGTCCGCCTGCGCCAGATGCTCACGTGCCCGGCAGTGTTCCTCTCCTCGCACCCGGCGCGCACGCCGTCGATGTACCACTTGATGAGCCACACCGACCTCACCCAGGGCGTGCAATACCCCCTAGGTGGATTCGCCGCAGTGATGGACGCGCTCTACGACATCGCCGTGGAGCAGGGTGTGCGCTTTTCCTTCAATACCGAAGTCGCAGCGATCAACTATTCTGGGCGCACGGCCACAGGCATCACGCTTATCGACGGCCGCACCCTCCCCGCCGACATCGTCATCTCCTGCGCGGACCTGCACCACACGGAGACCCGCCTGCTGCCGAAGAAGAAGCGCACCTACGACGAGAGCTACTTCGCCCCGCGCGATCCAGGTCTGGGCACGGTGCTGGTCATGCTGGGCGTGGAGGGGGAGATTCCCCAGCTTGCGCACCACAACTTGCTGTTCTCCCGCGAGTGGGACGACGATTTCGCCGCGGTCTTCGATGGCCCCGTTCCGCAGCGGCCGATTGGCGCCTCCCGTTCCATCTACGTCTCCAAACCGAGTGCGACCGATCCTGGCGTGGCCCCTGCGGGGCATGAGAACCTCTTCGTGCTCGTCCCCGTCGCAGCGGAGGAGGCCATCGGCCACGGGAATATGTACCGGGAGCAGGCGAGCGAGCAGGTCGAAAGGATTGCTAGCGCTGCCACCCAGCAGATTGCTGATTGGTGCGGGGTTGAGGGGTTGGAGGGAAGAATCGTCGTCAAGCAAACGCTGGGACCGGCGGACTTCGCTGAGCGGTACCACGCGTGGTCGGGCGGATCCATCGGGCCCGCGCACACGTTGAGGCAGTCGGCGTTTTTGCGTGGGTCCAACAAGAGCCGCAAGCTGGACAACCTGTACTACGCCGGCGGAACGACAACCCCTGGTGTGGGTGTGCCCATGTGCCTGATCTCCGCCGAAAACGTGATCAAGCGGCTGCGCGGCGACACGAGCGCAGGCCCGCTGCCGGAGACGCTCTAATGCAGTTCGCGTACCTGGGGGTGCTGCTGTTCTCGTTGGCAGGCATGGTAATTATCGACCACCGCTGGAAGACTGCGTTCTTCCGTGACTCGCGCCGGGCCTGGCTGCTCTCTCTGGGGTGTGTGGCGGCGCTGCTGTGCTGGGACGGACTCGGCATTGCCACTGGCACGTTCGTGCGCGGCGATTCGCCCTACATGGTGGGCATCGATCTTGCGCCGCAGCTGCCGCTGGAAGAACCGATTTTCCTGTTCTTTCTCACGTACCTGACGATGAACCTGACAGGACTGCTGCGCCCGTGACCTACCTTCTGATTTCTGCCCCGTTCTTGATCGCGGCCGCGGCATTGTGGGCTAGGCAGCGGCCCTGGAAGTTGACCGCCGCGGTGGCCGGCATCCTGTTCGTGCTCACCATCGTCTTTGACAACCTCATGGTGGCAGCAGGCCTGTACGAATTCGGTCACGCCACCACCCTCGGGCTGAACATCGGGCGGATTCCGGTGGAGGATCTGTTCTACCCACTGTTCGCAGCCCTGGTGGTCACCGCGTTCTGGGGGCGTGACTGATGCGGGTGCTGCGCGGAATTCTCGCGGCGTCGCGGCCGCTAAGCTGGGTAAACACAGCTGTGCCATTCGCGTTGACCTAACTGTTGGCGCAGGGAGAGTTCTCCGCGCTGCTGGTAGTGGGCTTCATCTTCTTCCTCACCCCGTACAACATCGCGATGTACGGGATCAATGATGTCTTCGACTACGAATCTGACATCGTCAACCCACGCAAAGGCGGTGTGGAAGGCGCTGTGCTGCCGAAGACCATGCACCGGCTCCGTGGCCACAGAGCTCGGCGCCCGGACGACCACGCGGTTCGCGGGCGTGCTGTACGGTCTGGCGGCTGGGCTGTGCTTCGTGCTGCCGGCCCCGGGGTGGGTTGTGGGACTGCTTGGCCTGGGATATGTGGCCAATACGCTGAGGTTTTGGAACGTCACTGATGCCACGTCGGCGACAGTGAATCGTGCGTGGAGGGTCTTACTCTGGCTGAATTACGTGACTGGCGCAGTCGTGACCATCTCGGTGCTTTCGAACGTTCTGGGATTCTCAACCTAAGGGTCGGCGCCCCAGCATGAGGCCGTCGAAGGGGCGTAGGGTGGCGCCTATGGTCGCAGATCGCGCAAACAGCGAAGACAGCAGAATCAACACGAGCACCGGCAGCACCAGAATCAGCCTCAGTAAGGCCGAGGGCAGTCGCCGCAGCTCCGCCGAGAAGCCGTGGCTGCGCTTCTACCCTGAGTGGACCGACCACACGTTGAACTACGGCGACGACACGCTGGCGGACCTCTACGACAAGAATCTCGCGGCGAACGGGCGGAAGCCGGCGACGCGGTTCTTCGGCAGGTCCATGACCTATGCTCAGCTCGACGAGCAGGTCCGCCGTGCTGCCGACGGGTTGCGCAAGGTCGGGGTGGCCCAGGGCAACCGCGTGGCCATCATGCTGCCGAACTGCCCACAGCACGTCGTGGCATTTTTCGCCGTACAGAAGCTCGGCGCGGTCGTGGTGGAGCACAACCCGCTCTACACGGCGAATGAGCTGCGCCCCCAGTTCAACGATCACGGTGCCAAGGTCGCTGTGGTCTGGGACAAGGCCGCCGACACGGCGAAAAAACTCGCGAAAGACACCCCGCTGGAGACAATCGTCAGCGTGGACATGACAAAAGCGATGCCCGTGGTGCAGCGGGTGGCGTTGCGGGTGCCCGTCGGAAAGCTCAAGGAAGCGCGCGCGTCGCTGACAGCGCAGGCGAAGGACACGCTGCCGTGGGAGAAGTTCCTCGGCGAACCCCGCGCGATCGACACGCCGCGCATGCTTAGCGACGACCCCGCCCTCATCCTCTACACCTCCGGCACCACCGGAAGCCCCAAGGGTGCGCCGCTGACGCACCGCAACTTGCTGGCCAACCCGATCCAGGGGCGCGCATGGGTCAAGGAGCTGCAGGAACCCGGCCAGCGCATGCTGGCCACGCTGCCGTTCTTCCATGCTTACGGTCTGACGTTCTCGTTGACGCTGACGTTCCTCATCGGCAGCGAACTGATCTTGCTGCCCGCCCCGACGATGGACCTGATCATGGGCGCGATGAAGAAAAAGAACCCGCCGACGTTCGTGCCGGGTGTGCCCACCGTATTTGAGCGCATTGTGTCGACGGCTGAGGAAGAAGGCGCGGACATGTCCGCAGTACAGACGGGCTTCTCTGGCGCGTCGTCGCTGCCGGCGGAGGTCATCGAGGGCTGGGAGAAGGCGACCGGCGGCCGGCTCGTGGAGGGCTACGGGCTGACAGAGACGTCGCCGATTCTCATCGGTAACCCGCCGACGGATGATCGCCGGCCCGGGTACATCGGCATCCCGTTCCCGGACACGGAGATCCGCATTTCCAACCCCGATAACCTCGACGAGGAAATGCCCTACGGTGAGGCCGGCGAGATCCTGGCCAAGGGGCCGCAAGTCTTCGGCGGGTACCTGAACAACGATGAGGCGTCAGCCACAGTCTTCCACGACGGCTGGTTCCGCACCGGCGACATGGGCGTGATGGATGAAGACGGCTTCATCAAACTGGTCAGCCGCATCAAAGAGCTGATCATCACCGGCGGGTTCAACGTCTACCCGGCGGAAGTGGAAGAGACGTTGCGCACGCACCCAGACATCGAGGAGGTCACCGTGGTTGGTCGTCCCCGCACGGACGGTTCCGAGGACGTCGTCGCGTGCGTGGTGCTGGCGGAGGGCACGAAGCTCGACCCGGACGGCCTGAAAGAATTCGCGCGTGAGAACCTCACCCGGTACAAGGTGCCGCGCACCTTCTACCACTTTGAGGATCTGCCGAAAGATCAGCTAGGTAAGATCCGCCGCCGCGAGGTGCGTGACGCGCTACTCGCCCGCATCGACGGCGAATAGTCGCGCTAGTCCCAGATGCCGAGGTTCATGAGGATCGCGCCGTCGTCACGCACGAGCGCGAGGTCGCCTTCCTCGGCTTGAGGGATCTCACGGATGAGGCGCTGGATCCGCAGCTGGTAGCGCTTTTCCTCGCCGTCGACGGTGAGAGTGCCCACGGAGTTGAGCATGTCGTGGTTCTCAACGACCACGTTATCGACTGTGACATCCTCACTGCCCGTGCCGCGGACGGCGAAGATCGGCGAGGTCTCAGAGAAGTCTGCACCGTTGTCGCCGGTCAGGATCACCTGCGCGAATTCGCGCACTGCGACAGGGTCTGCTGTCAGGTGTGCCACGGAGCGGCGGCCGAGGACGGAGTGGGTAAGGGGCGTCAGCTCGTCGTCAAGCGCCATGTCTTCCTCGCGGTAGCTGAAGCCGCACTGCGTGAGGTTGCCCTCGTTGTCGGGGCCGACGAGCACCTCGATGCCGACTTTGTCGTCGCGGTCGTACGCGCGGTAGGAGCCGTCGACCTGGGTGATCCTCGAGAATTGGTTGGCGAATTCGTCTTTGGTGGGGTGGAGTTCTGCGTCGCTGTAGATGTTTGCGGTAGCCATAATCCCTACTGTAGGCTTTTCGCATGGCAGAGCTCGCCGTTGCTTTCGGATTCAGCTTGTTCGCAGGCTTATCGACGGGCCTCGGCGGCCTCATCGTCGCCCTCAAGAACACTCCCAGCCAGCGCTTCTTGGCGGGAGCTCTCGGTTTGTCCGCCGGGGTTATGGTGTTCGTCTCCCTGGTGGAACTGCTCCCGGAAGGGGTGGACGGGCTCAGCGAGGCGGGACGCAGCCGCCCCGACGTGTGGGCCGCAGTCGCTTTCTTCGCCGGTATTGCGCTCATCGCTGTCATTGACCGGTTCGTACCGGAAGAGATCAACCCGCATGAGGGGCCGGACGTGCGCGCCGCCGGCCGGATGCGCCGGGTGGGCGTGATGACGGCGCTGGCAATCGCCATTCACAACTTCCCCGAAGGCTTCGCCACCTTCTTTGTCGCGCTGCAGGATCCGGCGTTCGCGCTGCCCATCGCGGTGGCCATTGCGATCCACAACATTCCCGAAGGCATCGCGGTGGCGGTGCCCATGCGTGAAGCGACGGGTTCTAAGTGGCGCGCGGCGTGGTGGGCAACACTGTCGGGTCTGGCGGAGCCACTCGGCGCGGTGGTGGGCTACCTGCTTCTGCGGCCGTTCATTGGTCCCGAGGCGCTCGGTGTCGTGTTCGCGGCAATCGCGGGAGTAATGGTGTTTGTGAGCATCGACAAGCTGCTACCCACCGCCATTGAGACCGGCCGTCACCACACCGCCATATACGGTTTTGTCGCCGGCATGGCTGTGATGGCAGTGAGCTTGCTTTTGCTCGCCTAATTTCAAAGCCGCAGCAGGTCATGCTCAACCTCGAATCCGTAAAGCACGACCTGTAACTCGCTTTTGCTCGCTAAAGTGACGGGTATGGCTCTCCTTCGACTGATCCTCAACATCATTTGGCTGATCACCGCCGGTATCTGGTTGTTCCTTGGCTACGTTCTCGCCGGCGTGTTGGCCTGTCTGCTCATCGTGACCACCCCGTTCGGTCTGGCGTCCTTCCGCATCGCCGGGTACGTGCTCTGGCCGTTTGGCCGCGAAGTAGTTGACACCGGCCAAGGCGGGGGCTTCAGTCTGATCGGCAACGTCATCTGGTTCATCGTTGCTGGCCTGTGGTTGGCACTCGGACACATCGCCACTGCTCTGGCCCAGGCGATCACAATCATCGGGTTGCCGTTGGCGTGGGCGAACCTGAAGCTCATCCCGGTCACCTGCTTCCCCTTCGGCAAGACCGTCGTGAACTCCCACGACAACCGATCCACCATGGTGCCAGTCACCCGCTAGATGGGTGAGAAAGATTTCCGTGGCGCCTCGGAGGTCACCCGGTACGCGGTGAGCACCGTCCTCGCATTCGGCGCGATCATCATGCTGCGGTTGCTGCTCCCGCGGGAAATGCTCGCGCAGCATTCGGAGATGGTGATCATCAGCACCTACCTGATTTACTGGGTCGTCTACGTCACGATCTTCGGCTGGTGGACGGTGCGCCTGCTCTCGCGCCTCAACCCGGCTGAGCTGCGGGCATATGCGCGATCCGAGCGTGCCTCCGCCGAGAGTAAGTGGGGTTAAGGGGTGGGGAATCAAGGGGGCCGCGAACCTTTCCGGCCTCGGCGCGATCGTGGCGATGGCCGCGGCGATCGCGATGAGTCGCTTCGATGTTTTCCGGGAGGATTGGCGCTGGTTGGCAGTCGGCGGTATCGCGGTGGTGTGGTCGTGGGTGTTCATGATCGTCACCTACGCGGCGGAGTACCTCGAGCTCGACTATCGGTACCGGGCGGAAGGGGAGCAGCCTATGTTCGACTTCTCCTACTTGGATGAGGAGCCGCTCTTCGGCGACTACCTGAACCAGGCAGTGATGGTGTCCACGATGGGTGCAAGTGTTCCCGCCCCCCGACAAACAGGCACGCCTGGAAAGAGATCCGCTACAACACTTTGATTGCCTTCACGTTCAACACCATGGTCATCGCCATGGTGGTCTCCGTCTTGAGTGCTACTCTCGCCGCATAAATAGCTGACCACCTGTGCATTTGGAGGGGGTTGACGGGCCGGTTTATGATAGGCAAGCTGTCCAGCGGACGGCGAACAAGTCAATACGGCTTTGCCCCCATCGTCTAGTGGCCTAGGACTCCGCCCTTTCACGGCGGCAACACGGGTTCGAATCCCGTTGGGGGTACGAAGGCCCTGTGGCGCAGTTGGTTAGCGCGCCGCCCTGTCACGGCGGAGGTCGCGGGTTCAAGTCCCGTCAGGGTCGCCATGTGCCCCGAGGGTTTCCTCGGGGCTTTTTGCTTATCGACGATTAACCTGCAACCTCCGTGAATCGCCGTACGGCTGCAGTACCTCGCCTGAGGGCACGGGGTGACCGGGCCCATGTAGAAGGAGACCAGCGTCTTCTTCTACGACGTGATAAGTCGTTGTGCCCCCGCTTTGGCACGGTCAAGCGATCCGAAGTCGCCGAATATGGCCGCGCAAACCAACGCGCCTTCGTACAACTCATGAATGAGTTCACCAGTTTGTGTGTCGCCAGTTAACGCGACGAAAAGAGTGCGCATCCACCGCTTCTCGCTCTGAATCACTGCTTTCAGTTCTGCGCCGCAGTCGTTGCCAAGCTCGGCCCATGCGTTCACGAACCCGCACCCTCGAGGGTTGTTGGCGATCCATTCTTGGGTGAGATTGAACACTGATTCGACAGTGTCCGATCCTGCTTTCTCTGCCTCATTGACGCTGTGCAGCACTAGTTGTTGCCACTGATTCGCTCGAGCAGTGAGATACGCGCAAACCAGCCCGTCCTTGGACCCGAAGCGCTGATAAAGCGTTCGCTTTGTCACGCCAGCGTTCTCCACGACGAGGTCCAAACCGGTTGCGGCAATACCTTGTGAATAAAACAAATCCGTAGCTGCCAGCAGAATTCGTTCACCAGCCGGGGTGGTGCTGGGTTTTGGGAATGGACTGAGGTGCGTTAGATCAACCAATTCTCGCTCCTTCGGGGAGGGTACATTGACAGTATACCGACCGGTATATTTACCTATCTTTCATGAAGCCAATTCTCATTTCAATCGCATTCATCATCTGCTGGAGCTCTGGGTTCGTGGGTTCCCTGCTGGTAGGTGAAAATGCCTCGCCTATCGGGTTGTTAGCGTGGCGATACATCGCCACGGCTGTGCTGCTCGCCGGGGTCATTTTGCTGCTCCGAAGCGCTAAGCACCCGGCAAAAGCTCGCTTGTTGCCAGCCCTGACGAGATCCGCTTGGAAGCATCAAATCTTAATGGGGGTTCTCTCTCACGCGACCTTTCTTGGCGCCGTTTTTTTGGGCTTCAGACCTAGCTATTGATCCCGGGATTACCTCTCTTGTGTGCGCCTTGCAGCCGATTCTCGTCGCGGCTGTGGGGGCGCGTCTGTGGGGCGATCCGTTCAACTTCCGGATGGCGGCTGGCCTGGTGCTAGGCCTAGTTGCAGTCGGATTGGCTGCCGGTTCAATCGATTTTTCTTCCACGTCGGTGTTTGGGTTGTTGTTACCGTTCGTCGCTTTGTTGGGATTGTCCGCGAGCGCGGTCCTTGAGCGGGCATCGAATGCTCAAGGAAGCATCGTGCAGGCCCTCGCCATACAGACGGCTACCGCAGCTGTGATCTTCACGGGAGTCGCGTTGGCGATGGGGGACATGGGTGTCCATGTCAACGCTGACTTCGTCTGGGCGATGGTTTGGCTCATGTTTCTTTCTGGCATCGGTGGCTACGCAGCTTATACAGCATGTTTGCGGACCATGGGGTCGACCATGACTAGCTTGTTACTGTTCGTGACCCCGCCGGTTACTTCTTTCTGGACATGGTTGATGTTTCAGCAGCCGGTCAACGCTGGTCAGATCGCGGGCATGGTTCTCGGGATTGTAGCGGTAGCGCTCACCGTGAACGGAGAACGCCGTGAGCGGAGCAACACTTGAGAAAATCGTAGTTGTTCTGGCGATTTGTTAGCTTAGTCAGCGTCTGTGTAAGCTATTAACTCGTGCAAGACGCGGAAATCACATAGCCGCGGAAGTGCGAAAACAAAAGAATAAGGCCCTGTGGCGCAGTTGGTTAGCGCGCCGCCCTGTCACGGCGGAGGTCGCGGGTTCAAGTCCCGTCAGGGTCGCTGAACTGCTTAGTTTCAGCGGTTCCGGCCAGATAGCTCAGTTGGTAGAGCACACGCCTGAAAAGTGTGGGGTCGCCAGTTCGATCCTGGCTCTGGCCACAGAATGAATCCCTCCGCGAAAGCGAAGGGATTTTTTCGTCTGTAGGGTCGTGCCATGAGCGATAACCAGAACAACGACTACAAGGTCGAGCACAACGAAGTTGGGCACCGTTACGTCATCGAGGTCGACGGGCAGCAAGCAGGCTTCGCCAACTACCACGAGACCGGCGACGTGCGGGACTTCAACCACACCGTCATCGACCCGGCGTTCCGCGGTCGAGGACTATCCGGCAAGCTGATCAAGGCGGCGCTCGACGACACCCGTAGCGCTGGCAAGCAGATCGTGCCGTCGTGCTCTGCCGTGGAAAACTTCATTGCGAAGAATCCGGAGTACAACGACCTCGTGTCGTAGTTGCCCTTGCCAACATAACGCCGTGGACACGAGCAGCTAGAAACAACTAGCTAGAACGTTTCTTTCTTGGCGAGAAATGTAGCCTTCTAGTCGATTGGCTCTAGCTAACCGGAGATTTCGGCAAAAGGGCGGCGCCTGTACCACCGCACTCGTGTCCTAGATCACGTAGTTCGAGTCGTTCGCCACGTAGGCGTCCGGGTCCACCAAGTGCTTGCGCTCGTCTTTCATGCGCGGGCGGCATTTGGCGGGGATGCCGATGGCGATGCAGTTCGCTGGGACGTCTTTTGTCACCACAGCGTTGGCGCCGACAGCGGAGCCCTCGCCAATCGTGATCGGGCCCAGTACCTTCGCGCCCGCTCCGATGGTGACGTTGTCGCCGATAGTGGGGTGGCGCTTGGTCTGCGTGAGTACCTGCCCGCCCAAGGTGACCCCGTGGTAGAGCATGACCCCGTCGCCAATCTCGGCGGTTTCACCGATCACGATGCCCATGCCGTGGTCGATGAAGAAGCGCCGCCCGATCGTGGCACCGGGGTGAATCTCCACACCGGTGAGAAAGCGGGTGAACTGCGCCAGCACACGCGCGGGCCCCTTGTGACCGTTCACCCACAGTTTGTGGCTGATCCGATGCGACCAGATGGCGTGAAGGCCGGAGTAAACAATGGCGTTCTCCACGTCGCCGCGGGCGGCGGGGTCATGCTGCCGGGCGTTTTCCAAGTCCTCACGGATTGCGCTGATCACCTTGAACATGTCGCCAGAGTTTAGCAGCGCGAAACGGAACGCCCCCGCGGCCCTGCGGGTTTAGATTCACAGGATGCGGGGGCGGTGACGGGGCGGTCAGCCGTCGATAAGCAATGCTTAGTCGCGGATGTCCTCGTACAAAATGGTGGAGATGTAGCGCTCGCCGAAGTCGCAGACGATGGTGGCGATGGTCTTGCCGGCGTTCTCCGGGCGGGACGCGACCTCAAGTGCAGCCTTGATGTTGGCACCGGTGGAGATGCCGCCCAGGATGCCGTCCTTCGCTGCGAGCTCGCGGGAGGTCGCTACGGCATCCTCGTTGGAGATGGTGATCACTTCGTCAACGATCTCGCGGTCGAGGGTGCCCGGGACGAAGTTCGCGCCCAGGCCCTGGATCTTGTGCGGACCCGCGGTGCCCTCGGACAGCAGCGGGGAAGCGGACGGCTCGACCGCGACGAGCTTGATGTCCGGGTTCTTCTCCTTGAGGTACTTGCCGGCGCCGGAGATGGTGCCGCCGGTGCCCACGCCTGCCACGAGGATGTCGATCTCGCCGTCGGTGTCGTTCCACAGCTCTGGGCCGGTGGTCTCGTAGTGGACCTTCGGGTTGGCTTCGTTCTCGAACTGGCGGGCAAGGATGGCGTTGTCGGTCTGCGCGACAATCTCGTCTGCCTTTTCGACAGCACCCTTCATGCCTGCGGAGCCCGGGGTGAGCTCGATCTGCGCACCGTATGCGCGCAGGACAACGCGACGCTCGACGGACATGGTTTCCGGCATGGTCAGGATGACCTTGTAGCCGCGAGCTGCACCGACAAGCGCGAGGGCGATACCGGTGTTGCCGGAGGTTGCCTCGACGATGGTGCCGCCCGGCTTGAGTTCGCCGGAAGCCTCAGCTGCGTCGATGATTGCGCGGCCGATGCGGTCCTTGACGGAGTTGGCCGGGTTGAAGAACTCCAGCTTGCCCAACACGCGTGCGTTAGCGGCGTCGGTGTCCTTGGTAATGCCGTTGAGCTGGACCAGCGGGGTGCCGCCGATGGTGTCCAGGATGTTGTTGTAGATGTTCGCCATGAGGTAGCGCTCCTTGCGTTGGTCGCATGTGTCTTTTTCGGGCGGTAGCGCGGGTGCTCCGCTCACGGAAACCGATCGTACATCAATTCGCGCAGAAACCTAGACCGCTCGGTATAACTATGTTGAACCGACCTGTTTTGCGGCGGTGACGTGCGCGGGGGCACCCACTCGGGGGAGAGGGATGGTAGCTTCGTCCGGTGATTCGGGCATTCCGACATGTCAGTGCACATGTCAACGACGTGCCTTAGGGGAGGGGTCGCAATTTGGTTACCCCCATAACCGGGTTATTATGGACCTCATCCGCACACCGAACCAGATGTTTCCCTGAGTCGGGGAATCACTTGCAGTGGGCGCTCTGATGAAGGAGAACGAATGGATCCGCACCGGGTCAAGGACGATGAGGACGCAATCCGCGCCTCACTGACGTCCCTTAAGACCGCGACCGGAATCCCGGTGGCCATGTACGGCACACTGCTTGCAGACAATCGACTGCAGATCACCCAGTGGGTGGGGCTGCGCACGACGTCGCTGCACAACTTGGTTCTGGATCCGAACCAGGGCGTCGGCGGGCGTGTTGTGGCTACCCGTCGCGCGGTGGGCGTGTCCGATTACACCCGCGCGAGCGTCATCTCCCACGAGCACGACGCACCGATCCAGGATGAAGGCTTGCATTCTGTGGTAGCTGTGCCTGTCATCGTGCAGCGCGAAATCCGCGGCGTCCTGTACGTGGGTGTGCATTCACCCGTGCGGTTGGGTGAGAAGGTCATCGAGGAAGTCACGATGACAGCGCGCACGCTTGAGCAAGACCTCGCGGTCAACTCCGCTTTACGACGAGCCGAGGGCGGCAAAACTGCCACCGCTAAGACCGGCCGCGTGATGAACGGGGCCGAGTGGGAACAGGTGCGTGCCACCCACTCCAAGCTGCGCATGCTGGCGAACCGTGTGGAGGAAGGTCCGGTCCGCAAGGAGCTGGAGCAGCTGTGTGACCAGATGGTCTCCCCGGTGCGTGTCAAACAAGCGACGAAGCTGTCTGCTCGTGAGCTGGACGTTTTGTCGTGCGTAGCCCTGGGGCATACGAACGTGGAGGCCGCCGAAGAAATGGGCATCGGCGCGGAGACGGTGAAGTCCTACCTCCGCAGCGTGATGCGCAAGCTCGGAGCCCACACGCGCTACGAGGCTGTGAACGCCGCACGCCGCATTGGCGCACTGCCTTAAAACTTTCATTACCCTGGGTGCCGTGAAACAGCGATTTCTGGTCCAAGGTGGCACCCGTCTGCAGGGCTCGGTGCGAGTCGAAGGCGCGAAGAACAGTGTGCTCAAGCTCATGGCAGCGGCCCTTCTCGCGGAGGGAACAACGACCCTGAACAACTGCCCCGAGATTCTCGACGTCCCGTTGATGAAGAAGGTTCTCGAGGGCTTGGGCTGCCAAGTGGAGATTGAGGGCACAGTCGTGCGCATCCACTCGCCAGCGTTCATTTCTTCCCGCGCTGATTTCGACGCGGTGAGGCAGTTCCGTGCGTCGGTTGCGGTGCTCGGGCCGCTCACCGCGCGCTGTGGTGAGGCCGTCGTTGCGCTGCCCGGTGGAGATGCGATCGGTTCACGTCCCCTGGATATGCACCAATCGGGTTTGGAGAAGCTCGGTGCGACGACGCACATCGAGCACGGCGCTGTGGTTGCCCGCGCGGACAAACTGCGCGGTGCGAAGATCAGCCTCGACTTCCCGTCCGTGGGCGCAACAGAGAACATTCTCACGGCCTCGGTTCTTGCGGAAGGTCAGACGATTCTGGACAACGCCGCCCGCGAGCCTGAGATTGTGGATCTGTGCGAGATGCTCAATGAGATGGGAGCGCGGATCCAGGGTGCGGGCACGTCGACCATCACTATCGACGGCGTGGAGTCGCTTCGCCCGACGGAGCACACCGTCGTCGGTGACCGCATTGTCGCAGGCACCTGGGCCTACGCGGCCGCGATGACCCAGGGTGACGTGACAGTCGGCGGCATCGCCCCGCGTCACCTCCACCTCGCTTTGTCAAAGCTGCGGACTGCAGGCGCTGACGTGGAGACCTACGACCAGGGCTTCCGCATCCGGATGAATCGCCGCCCCCAGGCGGTGGACTACCAGACGTTGCCGTTCCCCGGCTTTCCTACTGACCTTCAACCCATGGCTATCGGCTTGAGCGCTATCGCCGACGGCACATCGGTGATCACGGAGAACGTCTTCGAATCGCGTTTCCGCTTTGTCGACGAAATGCTCCGCCTGGGTGCTGACGCCACCGTTGACGGCCACCACGTTGTCCTGCGCGGCGTGAACAAACTCTCCTCCACCGACGTGTGGTCCTCCGATATCCGTGCAGGCGCCGGCCTTGTTCTCGCTGGCCTTGTCGCCGATGGGCAGACCGTCGTCCACGATGTCGAGCACATCGACCGCGGTTACCCCTACTTTGTCGAGAGCCTCAATGCGCTCGGCGCCAACGTGCAACGAATTAGCGTTTAAAACGCTTATCGACGGCACCTAGAAACCGTGTTTGTGCTGGGGGTTTGTGTTGTTGGTGGTTGGTGTGTAGCTTTATGTGAGTCAGCGTGACCGAC
>NZ_JAGPYY010000015.1:0-57334 GCF_024454075.1 Corynebacterium sp. CCUG 71335 | reverse complement strand
CTCGTCACTGAACTTCCTAGGCATGATCCAATCCTCCTCTAGAAACGATCGGAACTAAACCCAGGACACTTCACGTCGCATCAGAGCTTTACGACGCCGCCGACGCCCTCCGCACCGTCAGCTCCCGCACCCGCAGCCGTGGCGACGACATCACCGACCACAGCTCCGACCTGACTTCCCAAGGCTTCAACGGGACCGCCGCCGACGCGGGGAAGGCACTGCTCCGGGGGTTTGGACACAGCCTTTTCGGCCCGTCTTTGAAGTTGGATGAGGTTGCGGAGATTCTCTGGCAGGCCGCGATGTCTCAAGAAAATATAGAGCGGATGATAGAAACGGCACTCAAGACACCGCTACTTCTGGGGACCGAGTTGTACCTCACCAAGCTTCTAGCCGAGCTCCGGCTGTACTCCCTCATCCTGGATTTCGGATGCTCTGAGTCGATCAATGCAACATGCATGGCCGACTACGAGCCGGATATCGAGAGGTTAGCGCATAACCTGGATAAAACCCCGCAACAAATCCACGATGAGCTCTACGCGAAAGCACCTGACCACGTGAAGCAAATCGTCGACGAGACGGGTGCCATGCTCCTCGAAGGAGGCCCGGGAGGATACACAGTGATGGTCGGTCCGAGTGGTCAGGGCGTGCCGACCAACCCCGCGTCCATCTCAATCCTCTCTCCCGGCGTTGGCTCAGGTGACCCGAACAAGCTGGCAGGACTCGTATCCCAAGCGCAAGACGTGGCCGACCACAACACATTGAGAAACGGCGAAGGCCAAGCAGCGGTGATGTGGCTGGGATACTCCCGGTCAAGCCCGCGCTCCGGGATTAGAACAGCCCGGTGGGCTTCTCGGAGTAGGACACGAGCAGATTCTTCGTCTGCTGGTAGTGGTCGAGCATCATCAGGTGGTTCTCACGGCCAATGCCGGACTGCTTGTAGCCACCGAACGCCGCGTGCGCCGGGTAGGTGTGGTACTGGTTCACCCACACACGGCCTGCCTGAATAGCGCGGCCAGCGCGATAAGCGGTGTTTCCGTCGCGCGACCAGACACCGGCACCGAGACCGTAGATGGTGTCATTTGCGACGCTGATGGCCTGGTCGAAGTCCTTGAAGGTCGCCACCGACAGCACCGGGCCGAAGATTTCCTCCTGGAAGATCTTCATCGAGTTGTCACCCTTGAACACCGTTGGCTCAATGTAGAAGCCGCCGCTTAGACCGCCCATGCTGGTCACATCGGTGTTCACCTTGCCGCCGATCAAGGTTTCCGCGCCCTCCTGCGGCGCCATCTCGAGGTAGCCGGTGATCTTGTCCATTTGCTCCTGGGACGCCTGCGCACCCATTTGGGTCTCGGTGTCCAGTGGGTTACCGGTCTTGATCTGGCGCACGCGCTCGATTCCGAGCTCCAAAAACTCCTCGGCGATGGACTCTTGCACCAACGCACGCGACGGACAGGTACACACTTCACCCTGGTTGAGGGCGAACATTGCAAAGCCCTCGATGGCCTTAGCGCGGAATTCGTCATCATGGGCGAGCACGTCCTCGAAGAAGATCGACGGGGACTTGCCGCCAAGCTCGAGCGTCACCGGGATGATCCTCTCCGCGACCGACTTGTTGATCAGCTTGCCGACGTCCGTCGAACCAGTGAACGCGATCTTTGCGATCCGGTCAGAACCGGTCAGCGCGACACCGGCCTCATCGCCGAAGCCGTTAACAATGTTGACCACGCCGTCTGGAATGAGATCACCGATGATGTTCATCAGGTAAAGAATCGATGCTGGGGTCTGTTCCGCCGGCTTCATCACCACGGCATTGCCCGCCGCCAGCGCTGGGGCGAGCTTCCACACGGCCATGAGGATCGGAAAGTTCCACGGAATGATCTGACCGACAACGCCCAGCGGCTCGTGGAAGTGGTAGGCCACAGAGTCGTCGTCAAGCTGCGAAAGGCGACCCTCCTGCGCGCGGATGGCAGCCCCAAAGTAGCGGAAGTGATCGATGGCCAGCGGAATGTCAGCGGCAAGAGTCTCGCGCACAGCCTTGCCATTTTCCCACGTCTCGGCGACCGCGATTTCCTCGAGGTGCTCCTCCATGCGGTCCGCGATGCGGTTGAGGATCAATGCGCGCTCCGCCGCAGAAGTTTTGCCCCATTCCGGCGCAGCCTTGTGCGCCGCATCAAGCGCTCGGTCAATGTCTGCCTGCGTGCCTCGTGCGACTTGGCAGAACACCTCACCCGTGACCGGAGTGGAGTTGTCGAAGTACTCACCGTCCGCCGGAGCAACCCACTGACCGCCGATGTAGTGGTCATAGCGCTTCTCGAAGTTAACGATCGAGCCCTCAGAACCCGGGTTAGCGTACACAGTCATGGTCTAGTCCTTTCTAAAACGAGCTGAATATTTTGTGCTCCAAAATATACGAAAGAGTTTAACGGTTGAACGCCTCGTCCACCACCGGACGCAGAGCGAAACCAATCAGGCCTGTGATCAGGAACAGCAGGGCAACGCCAGCTGCCAGCAGGCCGCCGACTCCGGCAACGGAGAGGGAGGAGCCTGCGGGGACGGAGCTGGACTCGCTTTCCTTACCGGCGCAGGCGCCCATGGACTTGGTGTAGGTGACGATGGGAGCGGCCACCTCCGGTCCATTTTCAAGAAGCTTCGTCTTGGCAATGTCGACGAATGCGTCAAGACCGCCGCCTCCGATCACTGAACCAGCAACAGCGCCAATCACACCCTTCAGATCCAAGCCGAGCAGCTTTCCGTTTTCCTCTGCCTGAGCCGGCGTCAGTTCGAAGGTGCCCCCTTCCCTCTTATCAGCCTTGATCTGATCCATCTTCGGGGTCTTGGAGGCATTCATGAATGCGATGTAACGGTAATAATCCGACTGCTCAAAGCGGAAAAGACACCAGGCCAACCGCCCGGCCAGCCCAAGACAGCCCGGCAAGCGAACCGGCCCCATGTGGATAACCCGCCGAATTCCACAGCCAAACGGGCCCGTAGGTGCGCCGCCCGGTGCGATAAGTCAGGCTGGGTGCATGAATTCGGGGGATGAACTGATCAATCTGCGGCGTCACAAAGCGGGCAGCCCGGTGTGGGCAGCCATCGAAACCGGCCACATGGTCAAACTGGCGCCGACCCAGGCCGTCCGCAGCGACTACTTCCGTTCGCTGGTGCCGCATGAGAGGGCCCGACTCGTCGCCATCGCCACTGGCCGGGGCGTGCCGAAATCCATCGCAATCGGACGCACCGCCGCGCGCATCCACGGCATGTGGGTGGTTACGCGATCGAAAGAAACCGCCGAACTGACCCGCGGCGCTCACCCCTGCACGACCATGCCAGAGGGTCAACGTTGTCGGCGCATGAAGCTGCGCCCTGAAGAGATCACGCTTATCGACGGCGCCCGCACCCTCACCCCATTCCGCACCGCCGCCGACATTGCCGCTACGTATGGGCTGGTGGAAGGCCTGGTGGCTATGTCTTGGTTGAAGTACAGCGGGTGGGGAATTGGGAGGTTGCGTCGAGAAGCGGAAAGGCTTGGGCCGGTTAAAGGGATCGCGACAATTCGACAGTGCATCGAGTTGAGCAGTCCGCGCGCGCTGTCTCCGTTTGAGCCGTATGCGCAGGGGCTGTTCGTCGAAGCCGGAATTGAAGGCATCCGGATGCACCCGCGGCTGCCTCTTCCCGGTGGGCGGTACATCGAGCCCGACCTGATGATCGGTGACCGCGTGGCCGTGGAAATCGACGGGGATGCGAAGTACGACGGCGTCACCTACGGATCCCTCGACGACATCAGCCGCGGCGAACTGAAACGGCAGAAACTGCTGATCAACACGGGCCTGGAAGTTGTGCGGTTTTCGCCGCGGGAGCTGTTAACGAACCCCGAGTACTGCATCGAGACCTTGCGCGGCGCGATCGAGCGGGCCAGCCGCCGCCCAAGCCAACCCGGCAAATAGCTAGAACCAGACAGCTAGATTGCCCGGTTCTCGGCCCGAAACGGAGCTTTCTAGTCGTCTGGTTCTAGTCAATCGGAATGGTGGGGGGCGCGGTGGGGTCGAGGTGGGGACTGTCGGGCCTGCCGCAGCGCTAGTTGGCGTCTGCGGCGTCGGCGCCGGCGTGCGCGGCTCCGTCGCCAGCACCCTCACCAGCGTCAGCGGCCTCGCCGGCACCGCCAGCACCAGCACCGCGGGTGACGGTCAGCGTGTCCGCGTCCGGGCCGACCTCAACGAGCACGGCGTCACCGTCGCGGATCTCTCCGGCCAGTACCTCGCGGGCCAGCTTGTCGCCGATCTCCTTCTGGATCAGGCGGCGCAATGGGCGGGCGCCGTAGGCGGGGTCGTAGCCGCGGTCGGCGAGCCAGCGCTTGGCGGCGTCGGAGACGTCGAGTGCAAGCCTGCGTTCCGCGAGCCGCGACGCGAGCGAACGCAGCTGGATGTCCACAATGCCGACCAGCTGGTCCTGCGTCAGCGGATCGAACACGACCACGTCGTCGAGGCGGTTGATGAACTCCGGCTTGAACGCCCGCTTCACAGCCTCCATGATCTCGTCCCGCGAACCACCGGCACCCAGGTTGGAGGTGAGGATGATGACGGTGTTGCGGAAGTCGACGGTGCGGCCTTGGCCGTCGGTAAGCCTGCCTTCGTCAAGGACCTGCAGGAGGACGTCGAAGACGTCCGGGTGGGCTTTCTCGACTTCGTCGAAAAGCACGAGCGAGTACGGGCGACGGCGCACGGCTTCGGTGAGCTGGCCGCCGGCGTCGAAGCCGACGTATCCCGGAGGCGCACCGACGAGGCGCGCGACGGAGTGCTTCTCGCCGTATTCGGACATGTCGATGCGGATCATGGCGGATTCGTCGTCGAAGAGGAACTCCGCGAGCGACTTGGCCAGCTCCGTCTTACCCACACCCGTCGGGCCGAGGAAGAGGAAGGAACCGATTGGGCGGTTCGGGTCGGCGATCCCGGCGCGCGAACGGCGCACAGCATCCGACACCGCGTTGACCGCCTCGTGCTGCCCGACGACGCGCCCGCCGAGCACGCTTTCCATGTGCAGCAGCTTCTCGGTCTCGCCTTCCATCATCTTGCCGGCGGGAATGCCCGTCCAGCTGGACACAACGTCCGCGATGACATCCGGCGTGACTTCTTCCGTCAGCATGGTCTTCGCGCTTGCCGACGCCTCCGCCGCCTCCACCTGCGCCTCCAACTCCGGGATGCGACCGTATCGCAGCTCCGACACCTTGGCGAAGTCACCGTCACGTTCAGCGATCTCGGACTGGTTGCGCAGATCTTCCAGCTCTTCCTTGGCGTGCTGGACCTTGTCGATTTCGGACTTCTCGTTCTCCCAGCGGGCCTTCATCTCGCCGAGTTTCTCGCGCTGGTCGGCGAGTTCCTGACGCAGGGCGTCGAGACGCTCGCGCGAAGCTGCGTCGGACTCCTTTTCCAGTGCGATCTCCTCAATCTCGAGACGGCGGACGACGCGCTCAAGCTCATCGATCTCCTGCGGGGAGGAGTCGATCTCCATGCGCAGGCGGGAGCCGGCCTCGTCGACCAGGTCGATAGCCTTGTCCGGAAGGAAGCGGTTGGTGATGTATCGGTCCGACAGCGACGCCGCCGCGACCAGTGCCGAGTCCTGGATGCGGACACCGTGATGCACCTCGTAGCGGTCCTTCAGGCCGCGGAGGATACCGATGGTGTCTTCCACACTCGGCTCGCCGACGTACACCTGCTGGAAGCGGCGCTCCAGGGCGGCGTCTTTTTCGATGTACTTGCGGTACTCGTCAAGGGTGGTCGCACCGACCAGGCGCAGCTCGCCGCGGGCCAGCATCGGCTTGATCATGTTGCCGGCATCCATCGAGCCCTCACCGGTCGCGCCAGCGCCGACGATGGTGTGCAGCTCGTCGATGAAGGTGATGATCTCCCCGTCGGAGGACTTGATCTCATCCAGCACAGCCTTCAGGCGCTCCTCGAACTCGCCGCGGAACTTCGCGCCGGCCACCATCGAGCCCAAGTCCAAGCTGATCAGCGTCTTGCCCTTCAGAGATTCCGGCACGTCGCCCGCGACGATGCGGCGGGCCAGGCCCTCCACGATCGCGGTCTTACCGACGCCCGGCTCACCAATCAGCACCGGATTGTTCTTCGTCCGGCGGCTAAGCACTTGGACCACACGGCGGATCTCGCTATCGCGCCCGATGACCGGGTCGATCTTGCCCTCGCGGGCGCGCGCCGTCAGGTCGGTCGAGTACTTCTCCAGCGCCTGGAATTGTCCCTCCGGGTCCTGCGTGGTCACCTTCTGGTGCCCGCGTACCGACGGAAACGCCCCCTTAATGGTCTCGTACGTCGCACCCCGCTTCTTCAGCAGGTCAGCGGCTTCATCCGAACCGCGTGCAATGCCGGCGAGGAGGACTTCGGTGGAGACGTATTCGTCGCCAAGCTCGCTGGCGAGTTCCTGCGCAGTGTTCAGCGCGTTGAGGCCGTCGCGGTTGAAGTTCGGGTTGGCCATGTTCTGGCCTTCCGCCTTCGGGTAGCCGTCCACGATGGCGGCGGCCTCTTTCACCACGGTCTGCGGGTCAACACCGGTTGCCTTCAGCACCGGCGCGGCGATGCCCTCCTCCTGGGAGAGGATGGCCTGCAGCAAGTGCGCCGGACGAATGTCCGGGTTGCCGTTGGCAGAAGCCGTCTGCAGAGCCTGCTGGAGAGCTTCCTGTGTCTTTGTAGTGGGGTTGAATGAGCTCACGAGGGGCTCCTTTCTGAATGCTTTTGTTCTAAATTCCTAACTCCACGCTAGGTGGTCGCTCACTTCAACGCCCGCAAGGTTGAGTCTGTTCCACTCAAGGCGAAAAAGCTTGACGACGCCCCGCGCCCTCTGGCCCTTTCCGCCTACATGCGGACATGTGCGCTCCTGCCGATGCGGTCACCGATGTCCTAGTTGCGACCGTTTTTCGGGTTCTAGCAGGAGTTTCGTACGGGCGAGAACTAGGGCTTTTATGCCCTGGTTCTAGCAGCACCAAAATCGCTGCTCAAGACATAAAAACACCAACGATGCGGTCAGTCATGCCCACAACCGCTGGCGAGCACATATCCACCAAACTAACCTAACGGCAGATTCATCGCGGCAACCACGGCCGTGGGGCTGTGTGGATCGTGGGAGACAAAAGAGGGGGAAACAGGCCATGACAAACAAGGCCGAAGCGAAGGACGTTGGATCGATCTTTGAAGGTCGCCCCAAGTGCCCACCGTTTCTACGAGGCGCGATGTTGCTCGCGCTTTTGCAAACCAGGCAAACATTCACAGGTAGCGAGCTTGCGGAGCGGATCGGTGTCAACGATCGCACGCTGCGCAGGTACATCGGAGAACTCGGCGCGTTGGGATTCGAGGTCGAGGGCCGCCCCGGATTCTACGGCGGGTACCAGCTCAAGAGCGTCGATGCTATCCCTCCCCTCATCTTCAGCGAGGATGAAATGGAAACGATCCTGGCAGGTCTTGCCTACATCAGGTACCCGGAGGACGAATATGCCGAACGGGCTAATGACCTCGAAGAGCGCATCAGGAAGCTTCTCCCCGAAGCGTTCCTCGAGTCGCTGCGGATGCCCCTCCTCAAAAAGTACGGAGAGGGTTATCAGATGAGGGTGGGGGCGAAAGCGTCGAAAAGCGGGGGTTAGATCGCGTTCTTAATCCGTGTGCTGCCTGAACCGCCGGACCCCGCGCCCGATTGATCGTCGGCGTATTTCTTCGCGGGGGCCCATTTGAGGACGAAGCTCATGACCAGAATGCCCGCGGCGATCGCGGTGGCGACCCACCCGAACGCCCCGGTGAAGGAGGCGATGACTGCGATCGGCGCGAGAATGGTCATGCCGATTTCGAAGGGGCCGAACCCGACGTAGGCCACGCCGTATTCATTCAAGGTGCCGGACCTCAGCTTCGGGTCGACCATCTTGAGCAGGGCGATACCTGTGGCCACGGCGGCAGTTGCCCAGCCCCAGCCGAAGAGGCCGCGCTCGATCCAGTGCTCGCCGAAGTAGAGCGGTGCCATGACCAGCAGGTAGAACAGGCAAAACGCCACACCGAGAACGAAAAGCAGGACAAGCGCCTGCCAGTAGTCCGCCAGCGCTGCGGGCACGATGGAGGCGATACCGAACGCGATCATGTAGTCGGTCGCAGCACCGGAGATCGCGCTGACGGTGTCTTTGTCCAGGTAGTTCGGGCGGCGCACCAAGCGCAGACCAAGGCGGCCAATCAAGCCGATGACGAACGACAGGGCGAACAAGGGAATGGAGACGTTGGGCCATTGGGCCTTGATTGCGTCGTTGAGCACCTAGGCAATGAGCACGGTGAACACGATGAATCCGGCGTGCAACGCGAGCGGCTCGATCGACGACGGGTTGGTCGTGGCTTTACCGATGGATGGGCGCTCATCTTCGTTCTCGATGTAGCCGGAGCGGAGGTCTTCCGGCAGTTCGCCCTGCAGCTCGGTCGTCTTGCCGGCGCGAATGCCCCAGTTGGCCACGATGACACCACCGACGATGGCGACAAGCGTACCCACAGTCGCGGCGGTGAAACCGAGCGAGGATGCGCCTTCCACACCGATGTCCTCCAGCGAGGACCCCACAGCCGCCGCAGTACCAAAGCCGCCGACGAAACCGACCGGCAGCATCATGCCGAACCAGTCTTCAGTGCCGAACATCGGCTTGAACAGGTAGAGGCCGAGCAGCACGAACAGGCCCCACTGGAACATGAACATGGTGGTGGAAAACGCCCACATGTTGCGCGCGCCCTTGGCCACGGACCCGCCGAGGTCCATCGAGTACGCCATCGACGCGAACACGACGGCGATGAGGATAGTGGTGTAGGTGCCGACGTTCTCGGAGAAGTTGATCCACCCGAGCACCTCCGGCCCAAGAACCAGTCCGAGCAAACCGGCTGTGATCGGGGCCGGCAGCAGCAGCTGCTGGAGCATGCGGATTCGCTGGCGCAGGACGTTGCCGACGATAAGAAGGAGGGAAATCCATCCGACGTCAAGCAGCATGTCGTAAGGTGTGAATTCCATGTGCCGGACCTTTCACGAATTGTGCTATCCCGGTTAGCTTAGCGTGCAGCCCGGACATACTAGTGTTTGTTGCATGGCCGAGCTTGATCACATGGCACGGGAAGAGCTGGACGCCCAGCTCACGCAGGTGCCTGAAGCACGCACGCTTATCGACGTTTTATTCACCCCCTCCCCCACACCCTCCGTCGAAGACACTGCCTTGGACCGGCGGCGCCTCGGTGTTACCCCGGAGGATTACGAGGCATTGGCCGACGAGATGGAGCAAGCCCTCTCCCGCGCGCTGGCGCTGGCAGGGCAGCTTCCGGGACGGATGACAGAGGCCGACGAGCGCGAGCTGCTCGACCGCGCCCGCGGCAGGTTGATCGGCATGGCAGCGGTGGCCCGCCGGGCGGATGTGGACGGCATTCCGCCGGCGACGGCCGCGGAGGTCACGGGCGTGTTGCCCCTATTCATCCCGCCGGAGATCAACGGCTCGGGCATGCCGGGCTGCGCTGTCTATCTTGAGGCTCCTGCCCCGGTCGATTACCTTTCCGGCCAGTCGCTACCAGTCCTGCGGCCGAACGCTGGCCCAGCGGTGAGCGGGGCAGCTGATGCTCTTCAGCAGCAGTGGGAGGAACTCGTTCCCGCCGTTCCTCCGAACGATTACGGTCAGCTCGTCTTCTTCCTGCTTCCGAATCTCCGGGACGGCGGCCAAGCTGGCCCGATTCGCGTGCCGGGCATCGGCGAGTACTGGACTTTCGGCGAGCCGCGCGGCGACGCCATAGACCTCACCCTGCCCGCCGGCGCGTTAGGTGTGACCTTCACCGTCGACGGCACGGGCGAGAGGTTGCCGGGGGCGCGTGCGGCGGTGTTTGAGCTGGTGGGGAGGATGGCTGAGGACGTCGAAAAGCAGCAGATGAGTGTCAATCTGCTTGTCGACGCCATCGGTGCCAACGAGCCCGGCATCCGCTCCCTCGCAGAAAAGACGGACTGGCTCAGCCTGACACTGTTTTAAAGGAGCGGCAGCGCTTCCTGCTGCTTGGCGGCCTCGTCGGGGTCGATGTCGACGACGATGACCTCGGGCTCGTATCCGCCCTCCGCAAGGATGCGGCCGTCGGGTGCGACCGCCATCGAGTGCCCCACGCCGGTCGGCCCGGAATTTTTTCCTGCTTCGGCGGAACCACCCGGCCGGGCCTGGTCTGGGGCCATGATGAATACCCCTGCATCCAGTGCACGGGCCCGGGAAAGAATGTTCCACTGCTCGACCTTATTTTCGCCGTCGGCCCAGCTGGTGGGCACGACGATGACCTTGGCGCCTTCGCGGGCGAGCTGCTTGAACTGCTCGGGGTAGCGGATGTCGAAGCAAATGGCCACGCCCACCGTCACGCCCTCATGGGTGAAGGTGTGCAGGTCGGTGCCGGGGCGGACAGTTTTGGACTCTTGGTACTGCGCGGTGTCGAAGGTGTGGATCTTGTCGTACCCCTCATGCAGCCCGTTTCCGGTGATCAGCGCGGTGTTGTAGACGCGGTTGATCTCGCCCTGGCTGTCGGCGGGGCGGAACATGCCGGCGACGATGGTGACGCCGAGCTCGCGAGCAAGCTCGCGCAACCCCGTCGCAAACGGCCCGTCAAGCTCCTCGGCCTGCGTGTCCAGGCGACCGGAGTCGAACGCCTGCGAAGTCGCCTCCGGGCAGACGATGAGTGTCGCACCTTTGTCCGCCGCTTCGCGGATCTTTTCGGACGCCAGCCGGAGGTTGTCCGCCTTGTCGTCGGAAGTGGTGATTTGCACGAGTCCGATACGCATGCGCCCCAGCGTATGTGTAATTCTCGCCGAATTCCACAGGCAAAACGGGGCCTTGTTGCACCTAGTTTGCGGATGGTTTTGGCTAGGGCCATGAGCTACATCGAAACGCCACGTAACCTCCCCTACCTGTCCGAATGGTCCGCACCCACGATGGACGGACTGGCCACTCCCAGCCTCACCGCGACCGCACTCGCCCGCGCGCATGACTCCCTCCAGGCCGCGCTGCGCCGCCGCGACGAGGCCCTCCACGCCCACGACGGCGAACTGCACAGCTTCGTCGCCGACGCCGTCCACGTCGACGACACGGTCTTCGGAGGATAAATGCTGGTCACATCAGAACTCACCGCCGCCGCGTCCAGCTTGCGGTCCGCGCGCACGAGCGCCCTATCGCGTATCGACGACACCTCCCACCACCTCACCTCCCTCTCCTCCACCGGCTTCGCCGGACCGGCCGCCGACGCCGGCCTGGGCCGCCTGGCTGATCTCGGGCGCGCCTTCGATGGGCCCGCCGAGCAGATGAATACTGTGGCCGGGATCTTGGAGGATGCCGCCACAGCGCAGGCCGCCCTCGACCTCGCGAACGAGGCCCTGCGGACAGCGATCGTTCCGCCTCCCGCCATGGCGGCCCACCGCGCCGCCGTCGTTAGCCTCGCCCTGGCCGCCCGGATGCTCGACCAGGCCTGCGCCTCCGCGATCTCCGGGGCGTGTCTCTTAGAGCACGAAGCTGACCTGGACCGTCTGGCTTTCCATCCCGGGGAGTCGCTGAACGATATCAGCGCGCGGAACATGGGCACCGCCCCCGCATCCGTCCGGGAAGCAATCGAGGATGCGGACGGCCTTCTCCTTGAAGCAGGCCCCGGCGGGTACACCGTCATGGTCGGGCCGCGGAGCGATGTTGGCGACGGCGGCGCGGGGGACCTCATTGACCCCAGCTCCGTGACCACCATGGTCTCGGGCGTGTCCTCCGGAACCCCGGAGAAGCTTCCCCGCGCTCTCGAGGAAGCCCAGAACGTGGCCGACGCGACCGGCGGCGCCGTCATCGTCTGGCAGGGGTACGCCCCGCCGCCGGACGTTCCCTCCGGAATTGACCCGTCAGCCGCGCGCGCCGGAGCCGACGACCTGGCCATGTTCCAGATGGCTATCGACGAACGCTTCCCCGACGCCCACAAGATCGTCATCGGCCACAGCTACGGATCAGTCGTGGCCACCCGCGCCGCAATGGACCACGGGCTGTTCGCCGATGACCTGGTCCTCGCCGGTTCGCCCGGAGTCCCGGCGCGCAACGCCAACGAACTGACGCTTGTGGGCGATGATCCGCAGGTCACAGTTGTGGACTCCCCCACCGATCCGATCCGGGCTCTCCGCGGGCCGTTCAGCGCCGTGCACGGCTACAACCCCGCGAGCCCCATCTTTGGTGCCGACCAACTGAACGGGGTGCGCGGTTCCCATACCGATTACTTCACGGACGCGGAGATGCTGGAGGGGCTGGGGCGGATGGCGCGTCGATAAGCGAAAAAGCGTACGGTGGTGGTGCTACAAAATGAAAGGAATTTTTTATGGCTAAAGATTTCGCGCACCAGATCGTGGAAACGCTAGAAAAGAACGGCGTTAAGCGCATTTACGGCATTGTCGGCGACTCGCTCAACCCCGTCTCGGACGCGGTCGCGGAGAGCAACATCGAGTGGATTCACGTCCGCAACGAGGAAGCTGCCGCATTCGCAGCCGGCGCTGAGTCCTCCGTGACCGGCGAGCTCGCTGTATGTGCCGCCTCCTGCGGCCCGGGCAACACTCACCTTATCCAGGGCCTTTATGACTCTCACCGCAACGGCAACAAGGTGCTCGCCATTGCGTCCCACATCCCCAGCCAGGAGATCGGCTCCAAATTCTTCCAGGAAACCCACCCGGAGAAGATCTTCCAGGAGTGCTCCGGCTACTGCGAGATGGCTAACTCCGCCGCCCAGGGCGCGCGCATCCTGCACCACGCGATCCAGTCCACGATGGCGGGCAACGGCGTATCCGTCTTCGTCATGCCCGGCGACATCGCTAGCCAGGACGCAGCCGACGTGCCGCTGCTCGAATCCACCATCGCACGCGGCACCGACAAGCGCGTTTTCCCGGACTCCGGCGAAGCTGCAGCGCTGGTCCAAGCTATTAACGACGCAGACACCGTGACCCTCTTCTGCGGCGTCGGCGTCAAAAACGCCCGCGAAGAAGTCCTCCAGCTCGCCGAGAAGGTCAAGGCTCCCATCGGCCACTCCTTCGGCGGCAAGATGCACATCCAGTACGACAACCCGTTCGACGTAGGCATGAACGGCCTGCTCGGCTACGGCGCGTGCTACGACGCATCCCACGAAGCCGACCTGCTCATCCTGGTGGGCACCGACTTCCCCTACAACGACTGGCTACCCACCGGCAACGTGGCCCAGATCGACATCAAGGCCGAGAACATGGGCCGCCGCACCAAGGTGCAGTACCCCGTTGTCGGCGACGTCAAGAGCGTCATCGAGAACATCCTCCCCCACATCGAGGAGAAGAAGGACCGCACGTTCCTGGACAAGATGCTCAAGGAGCACGCGCGCCTGCTCGAGAACGTGATCGACAACTACGGCCCGAACGACAAGGCCACCCCGATCCACCCCGAGTACGCCGCCAACCTCATCGACGAACTTGCCGACGAAGACGCCCTCTTCACCGTCGACACCGGCATGTGCAACGTCTGGGCCGCCCGCTACATCACCCCGAACGGCAAGAAGGATGAGCTCGCATCCTTCCGCCACGGCACCATGGCCAATGCTGTGCCGCAAGCCATCGGCGCTCAGGCCGCCGACCGTGACCGCCAGGTGATCACCTTCTCCGGTGACGGCGGCGTCTCGATGCTGCTGTCCGAGCTCATCACCGTCAAACAGCACGAGCTGCCGGTCAAGATGATGGTGTTCAACAACTCGTCCCTGGGCATGGTCAAGCTCGAGATGATGGTCGCCGGCCTGAAGGAATTCCAGACCGACCACGACGGCGTCAACTACGCCGACATCGCCTCCGCCGTGGGCATCACCTCCTTCCGCGTAGAAAAGCCGCAGGACCTGGAGAAGACCCTGAAGAAGGCCCTCGCCCACGACGGCCCGGTGCTGGTCGACATCGTCACCGACCCCGACGCCCTGTCCCTGCCGCCCAACTTCGACTGGGCCATGATCAAGGGCTTCACCGAGTCCGCAGTCAAGACCGTTCTCGACGGTGGCATCGGCAACATGGTCGAGCTCGCACGCTCTAACCTCCGCAACATCAAGGGTGCGGCAGCGATCGAGTTCTAGCTTGGTGAGCTAGTTCTCGGAGAGGGTCAGCCTTGTGGCTGGCCCTCTTTTTGGGTTCTGAGGCGGCCCCGCGCGAGTGCCTAGGGTGCGCGTGCGGCGTGCGCCAATTGCGGTGCGCGTGTGGGTTTAGTGCGCCCCTTGGGGTTCACGTGCGGAAAAGTTGACAAACTCGATTTCGATTTACAGACCTCTGGCTCGCCCACCTGCACAAACACAATTTTAGTGAACCCGGCACGTAAACTATTGCGCACGCCGGGCAGCGTGGCCCGGGCTAGGTCCGAGCTAGGTCCAAGTTGGGCACGGGCTAGGCCCGATCGAGCGATCGCACGGGGCCTTGTGCAAAAGATGACAAACTCGAATTCGATTTACCCCCCGAAAAGCTCTCTAACTGCACAGACAGCTCTAGACAGGAATCGGGTTTGTTATCTTTTGCACAACCGCGACCCAAGCGGCCCTCAATCGAACCCAAGACGAACCCGAGACAAGACCGCAAAAGGCCCCCGCATCCCACAATTGCGGGCACAGGGGCCAATGGGGACCGCTGGGACTGCTGAGGGGGCAAAGTCCCCCAGCCGCGGCCCCAGCCCCAGCCACATCCCCGACCGCTATTGCCGTTGCTGGGTCGACGAAGACCTACTCCGGCGGGTATTGCGCGACCAGGCGACCACTGCCGTGGAGCGGGGCACGTGGACGAGTTCGCCGCCGCGGCGTTTGTCGCTCTTCTCCTTGGCCAGGAGCTGTTTGAGCTCGGCGTTCTCGTCCTCGAGCTCGTCGATACGCTCGCTGAGGCTGATGATGGTCTTGATGCCCGCGAGGTTCACGCCCTCTTCCTGGGACAAACGCTGAATGGTCCGTAGCCGGTTGATGTCACGTTCGGAGTAGCGGCGCCCACCGCCGGAGGTGCGCATCGGGGTGACCAGCCCCATCCTGTCGTAGGTGCGCAGGGTTTGGGCGTGCATTCCGGTCAGTTCGGCGGCCACGGAGATGACGTAGTATTCCTCATCCATTGGCACTGTGCGTCACCTCCTTTCCTATACGGCTCCGGCCCAGCCCGCGCGGGGGTTGAAGCCGGAGTCCTTTTCGGCCTGGGCGTAGGCGCGCAGGGCGCTGGAGGCGGTGGCGTCGAGGTTCTTCGGCACGGTGACTTCGACGGTGACCATGAGGTCGCCGGCGTTACCGGATTTCTTGGGCACGCCGCGGCCTTTCACGCGCAGGGTGCGGCCGTTGGGTGTGCCGGCCGGCACTTTGACCTTGACGGGGTTGTCCAGGGTCGGCACGGTGACGGTGCCGCCAAGCGCCAGCTCGGAGAAGCTAACCGGCACGGTGACTGCGAGGTCGTCGCCGTTGCGGGTGAACACTTTGTCGGGGTGGACGGTGACGTAGACGAAGAGGTCGCCGGCCGGGGTACCGTTCGGTCCTGCCTCGCCTTGGCCGGCCAGGCGGACCTTTTGGCCGTCGATCACGCCGGCGGGAATCCGCACGGTGATTGACCTGGTCCGGTGGGTGGTGCCGGTGCCGCCGCATGTCGGGCACGGGTCCTCGACGGCCTGGCCGGTGCCGCCGCAGCGGGTGCACGGCCGGGACATCCCGAACGCGCCCTTCTGCTCGCTGACAAACCCGGTGCCAGAGCAGTCCGGGCACGTGGAGGTTTTGCCGGTCTTCGACCCTGAGCCGTGACAGTCGGTGCACGGCGCTTCACCAGTCAGCTCGACGGGGATGGTGGTGCCTTTGACGGCTTCGCGGAAGTCGAGTTCTATTTGCGTTTCGACGTCGGCCCCCCGCGTCGGCCGAGCACCCCTGCCAGCGCCGCCGCCGCGGTTAAAGAGGCCACCGAAGAGGTCACCAAGACCGCCTTCCGCAGAAAATCCTCCGCCCTGTCCAAACGCTTCGCCGAATCCGAAGTCTGATGTGGTGAAGTCTTGTTCCGCGCTGCGAAACCCACCCGGGAAACCCGAGCCTCCTTTCCCCCCGAAGCGCATGAAGCCTCCGGAGTCCATCATCCTTTTGAATTCGTCGTACTCTTTGCGTTTCGCGTCGTCGCCGATGACGTCGTACGCTTCGGCCACCCGCTTGAACTTGTCTTCGGCCGCCTTGTTGCCGGGGTTGGAGTCCGGGTGGTACTCCCGGGCGAGTTTGCGGTAGGCCTTTTTAATGTCGGCCGCGGAGGCGGACTTGCTCAGCCCCAGGTCGCCGTAATAGTCCTTGTTGGCCCATTCTTGCTGCATAGCCATGTGCACCCCTCCTTTCGTCTCAGAGGTTTACTTTCTAAGTGTAGTTTCGCTCAATAAATTCGTTACTAAATAAAGAAGCGGCCAGGGGGAAGCTTTTCGCTTGTCGACGCTTCCCCTCCGGCCGCATCACCCAACTATTCCGTCGGACCGTCCGTGCCAGGCGAGCCAGCCGGACCAGCCTCATCGGCGGAGCCAGCCGAATCAGGGCCAGCCCCCTCAGCCGGGTCAGCGATGATGACCATCGCGTTGCGGATCAGCTTGTCGCCGATCTTGTAGCCCTTGCGCAGCACCGTCCCGATGACCTTCGTGTCGCCGGTGGACAGGTCCTGCACAGCTTCGTGGATCTCCGGGTCGAAGGCGTCGCCCTCGGCACCGAAACCCTGCACGTTCTGGCTGTCCAGCACGCCGCGGAGGTTGTCGCTGAACGCCTTCAGGGGTCCTTCGGCCAGGTCGCCGTGCTGTTTTGCGAGCTCGAGATCGTCGATAAGCGGAAGCAGCTGCGCGACGACCTTGGCTTTGGCGGTGTCAGCGATTTGTGCGCGCTCGCGGTCGGTGCGGCGGCGGTAGTTGGCGTACTCGGCGCTCACGCGCTGGAGGTCCTCCGTGCGCTCGGCGAGCTGGAGCTCCAAGTCGCTGACGGTGCCGTCGCCGTCGACGTCGCGGTTGACCTCACGGTCAATGCCTTCACCTTCGGCGAATGCCTCGTCGATTTCCTTGTCTACCGCCGGGTCGGCGAGGGGGTCCTCGGAATCCAGGGCCTCAGCCTCAGCCGCTTCTTCAGCCAAGGTTTCGGTCTGGTCCGGGGAGATGTACTCCTCGTCGGTCGCTTCGGGCGCACCCGGGTTGTCGGGCATCTGCTCGTGCGGGTTCGTCATGGTTGCTCCTTAGTTGTTCCGGGAGTCGTCAGCGTTGTCGGTGTTGTCAGCGTCGTCCTCTTCGACAACCTCAGCGTCGACAACGTTGTCGTCAGCCTCCGGCGCAGCGCCTGCCTGGGTAGCACCGGCGTTAGCGTCAGCCTCGTAGATGGCCTTGCCCATCTCCTGGGACTCGGTGGACAGCTTCTCCACGGCTGTCTTGATGGCGTCGATGTCCTCGCCCTTGAGCGCTTCGTCGACCTCATCGGCAGCTGCGGTGACCTTGGTGCGGATGTCCTCGGAGATCTTGTCGGAGTTCTCGTCCAGGAACTTGCGGGTCTGGTAGGCCATGGACTCCGCGTTGTTGCGGGTCTCCTGCTCCTCGCGGCGAGCCTTGTCCTCGTCAGCGTGAGCCTCCGCGTCCTTGATCATCCGGTCGATCTCGTCCTGGGACAGGCCGGAGCCTTCCTGGATCTTGATCGTGTTCTCCTTGCCGGTGCCCTTGTCCTTGGCGGACACGGAGACGATGCCGTTGGCGTCGATGTCGAAGGTGACCTCGATCTGCGGAACACCGCGCGGTGCCGGAGCGATGCCGCCGAGCTCGAAGGAGCCGAGCAGCTTGTTGGCCGACGCCATCTCGCGCTCACCCTGGAAGACCTGAATCTGCACCGACGGCTGGTTGTCTTCAGCGGTGGTGAAGGTCTCGGACTTCTTGTGAGGGATGGTGGTGTTGCGCTCGATCAGCTTGGTCATCACGCCGCCCTTGGTCTCAATGCCGAGGGAGAGCGGGGTGACGTCGAGAAGCAGCACGTCCTTGACGTCGCCGCGCAGGACACCAGCCTGCAGGGCAGCGCCGAGGGCCACGACCTCGTCCGGGTTGACGGACTTGTTCGGCACGTTGCCGGTGAGCTCCTCAACCAGGGCGGACACAGCCGGCATACGGGTGGAACCACCGACGAGGACGACCTGGTCGATGTCGCCGACGGACATGGAAGCGTCCTTGATCACCTGGTTGAACGGCTCCTTGGTGCGGTCAAGCAGGTCAGAGGTGATTTTTTGGAACTCGGTGCGGGTGAGATTCTCATCCAGGAACAGCGGGTTCTTGTCAGCGTCAACCGTGATGTACGGCAGGTTGATGGATGCCTGTTGAGCGGACGACAGCTCAATCTTCGCCTTCTCAGCAGCCTCGCGCAGACGCTGCAGAGCCATCTTGTCCTTGGTCAGGTCGATGCTGTGCTGAGCCTTGAACTTCTCCACGAGCCAATCGACGATGCGCTGATCCCAGTCATCACCACCGAGCTCGTTGTCGCCGGCGGTAGCCAGCACCTCGACGACACCGTCGCCGATCTCCAGCAGGGAGACGTCGAAGGTACCGCCACCCAGGTCGAACACGAGGATGGTCTGCTCGGTGTCAGCCTTCTCCAGGCCGTAAGCGAGAGCAGCCGCGGTCGGCTCGTTGACGATGCGCAGCACGTTCAGGCCTGCGATCTGGCCGGCCTCCTTGGTGGCCTGGCGCTGTGCGTCCTCGAAGTAGGCCGGAACGGTAATGACGGCATCAGTGACCTCGTCACCCAGGTATGCCTCCGCATCACGCTTGAGCTTCATCAGCGTGCGGGCGGAGATTTCCTGCGGGGTGTACTTCTTATCGTCGATGTCAACGTTCCAGTCGTTGTCGCCCATGTGGCGCTTCACCGAGCGGATGGTGCGGTCAACGTTGGTCACGGCCTGGTTCTTTGCGGACTGGCCGACGAGAATCTCGCCGTTCTTCGCAAAAGCGACGACCGACGGAGTGGTGCGCGACCCCTCAGCGTTCGCGATAACGACGGGCTCGCCGCCCTCAAGAACGGAAACGACCGAGTTCGTCGTACCGAGGTCAATACCTACTGCGCGTCCCATTGTGTGATGTCCTCCTGTGTCAAGGTGCGTTTATCAGTGTTTTTCTGTGAGTTGATTGCTCGTCGCTCAACTTCTGCGGGCCACTGTACCACTCGAGCGTGACACCGCTGCGAAGAGTTGAGCTTGACTCACTCAATCTCCACAACCTGCAGCCACACAAAGTTGTTCCCGGTTCGCTCAACTTTCTTCGTTCCCGCTGATCACGCGCGCTTGTCGACGCCACCTCCCCCACACCCGGTGAACGCTGGTGCATCATGACTGTCGCCGAACCGTTACGGAATCCGCCCACATTCGATGTGGACAAAATCGCCCACTCTGGCAGAATGCACAGGCGTGAATAATTCGAACAAGGACGGCACCACCGGCAAGAACACCGGTGGGGATTTCGCCGACACCCTCCTCGACTCGCTTGAGGAGCCGAAGACCCTCCCCACTCCCGCCGACGCGGCACTGGAGATGTCCCACGAGCCGATCGACCGCGGCCAGGTCATCGCCAGCGACGGCAAGTCGGCGGCGGCGTGGGCGCTGCGTTTCATTGTCGTCGTCATTGCGACGGCATTCCTGTTCAAGATCATCGGCTTCGTGTGGGTCGGCGTACTGCCGCTGTTGCTCGCGCTGATCTTCTGCACGGTGTTGTGGCCGCCTGTCCGCTGGCTGCGCAACCACAAGGTGCCCGGCGCGCTGGCCGTCTTCATCGTTCTGCTCGCTTTCTTCGGCGCGATCGGCGGCCTGTTCGCCGCAATGGCCCCGACGATCAAGACGCAGTCGGTGGAGCTCTACCACCAGGCCGAAGAGGGTGTCCAGCGCATCCTGGACTGGGTGGAAACCTCCGCCCCGTTCGACGTGGACACCAGCCAGATTGAGCAGGCCATCAGCCAGGCGGGCGACTTCGTCCGCGGCCAAGCCTCCAACATCGCGTCCGGGGTGGTCACGGGTGTGGGCGCGGTTGCTTCCATCGGTACGACGTTGGCACTGATGCTGGTGCTCACCTTCTTCTTCCTTAAGGACGGTGACCGCTTCCTGCCGTGGCTGCGCAAGTACACCGGCGTGAAGGCTGGCTGGCACCTGACTGAGGTGCTCATGCGCTCCTGGAACACCCTGTCCGGCTTCATCCGCACCCAGGCAATCGTGTCCCTGGTGGACGCTATTTTCATCGGCCTGGGCCTGGTCCTGCTGGGCGTTCCGCTGGCGCCGGTGCTGGCTGTGATCACCTTCTTCGGTGGCTTCATCCCGATCATCGGTGCGTTCACTGCCGGTGCCCTAGCGGTCGTTGTTGCCCTGGTCTCCGGCGGCGTGACTAAGGCGCTTCTCGTGCTTGCGCTGGTCATCCTGGTCCAGCAGCTGGAGGGCAACGTGCTCCAGCCGGTGCTGCAGTCCCAGGCGATGGGCCTGCACGCGGCGATTGTTCTCTTGGCTGTCGCCGTCGGCGGTACGGTCTTCGGCATCATCGGCGCATTCTTGGCTGTCCCGGTGGCTGCTGTCGTGGCCGTCTGGTTCCGCTACTGGGCTGAGATGGTGTCGCTCCGCAGCGGAGAGATCACAGCCGATGACATACAGATAGCCACCCAGCAATCCCAAACGCTGGATTCCCGCGAAGCCTACCTGGCTGTGCGCGACCGCATGCGCTCCCTCGGTCGCCGCAAGGGCCAGACCCAGCTCGACGAGGAAGCGGGCAAGCTCGGCTCCACCAAGGTCCCGCACGATACGATGAAGACCTACGACGAGGAGACGCCGGGCGAATCCCGCGCCCTGTCCAAGGAAGCCGTCTCGTCCGACAAGGGGCGCAAGCGCGACCTCGATAGCGACGACGTTTAAACTGCTTATCCGCGCTTCCCCTGAAAGGCCAGCCCCCGGGCTGGCCTTTTTCTATACCCTGGATTGGCATGAGCACTCTGGAGAACAAGACCATTGCCATCCTTTCCACCAACAACTTTGAAGACTCTGAGCTGACCAGCCCGCGCGATGCCGTGCACGAGGCAGGCGCGACCACCGTAGTCGTGTCCACCGAGTCCGGCTCCATCGAGGGCAAGAACGGCACCGAGGTCTCTGTCGACCTGACTACCTCCGAGGCCAACGCAGCCGATTACGACGCACTGCTGCTGCCGGGTGGCACCTCCAACGCTGACCAGATCCGCACGGACGAGGCTGCTGTGAAGCTCGTCCGCGAGTTCACCCAGGCCGGCAAGCCCGTCGGCGTGATCTGCCACGGCGGCTGGATCCTCACCGACGCAGAAGCTGTCTCCGGTGTGCGCATGACCTCTTACCCTTCCCTCAAGACCGACCTGTCGAACGCTGGGGCGACGTGGGTTGATGAAGAGGTAGTCGTCGATAAGCGCATCGTCTCTTCGCGCACCCCCGATGACCTCCCTGCTTTCAACAAGGCCATCATCGAGGAGTTCGCTAAGTGACCTCCCACCACTTTGAGGTGAAGGTCGCCGGAGGCAAGCTCGTCGTCGCGGACGTCCAAGAAGACGGCACGACGATCACGGATGCGCGCATCTCCGGCGATTTCTTCCTCGAGCCGGAGGAGGCGTACGACGCGATCAACCGCGCGCTCGTCGGCGCATCAGTCACCGAGACCGCCGACGATCTGTGCAAACGCCTTGACACAGAGCTTTCTCGCTTCGATGACCTCGCGCTCCACGGTTTTTCCACGAAGGATGTGGCCATCGTCACTCGGCGCGCGGTCCTCGACGCCAAAGACCTCACCGACTACGAGTGGACGGTCATCCACTCCCCCGTTTTGCCCACCCCAATCAACGTGGCGCTGGACCAGTACCTGCTCGAAGAGGTCGCTGCTGGGCGCAAGGGCCCGATCCTGCGTTTTTGGGAATGGGAGGACAAGGCTGTTGTCTTCGGTTCCTACCAGTCCTTCCAGAACGAGTTGGATCCAGAGGGCATTGAGAAGCACGGCATCGTGCCTGTGCGCCGCATCTCCGGCGGCGGGGCGATGTTCATGGAGGGCGGCAACTGCGTCACCTACTCCATGTACCTGCCCGACGACATCGTGCGCGGCCTGTCCTACGTGGACAGCTACCAGTACCTCGATGCATGGGTCCTGGCCGGGCTGCAGTCGCTCGGCGTGAACGCTTGGTACGTGCCGATCAACGACATCACCTCCGACGGCGGCAAGATCGGCGGTGCTGCGCAAAAGCGCATCCCTGGCGCGATCCTGCACCACACGACGATGTCTTACGACATCAACGCCGACAAGATGATGGATGTCCTGCGCGTGGGCAAGGTGAAACTGTCGTCTAAGGGCGTGCAGTCCGCCGCCAAGCGTGTTGACCCGCTGCGCCGCCAGACAGGTGTCCCGCGCCAGGACGTCATCCAGGCGCTCATGGACACGTTCATAGCGCGCTACCCCGCAGAGGTCGGCGCGCTTAGCGACGATGATTTGGCCGCAGCCCAGCACCTCGTGGACACCAAGTTCAGCACCGAGGAGTGGACGCACCGCGTCCCGTAGCTGGCGCTACTACGGTTAGCTAGATGCCGCCGCTTCTTCCACAGCGGCGGCGCTGGCGACCGATAGCAGCACCGTGTTGATTCCGTCGACATTCTCGAAGGTGCCTGCGTCCAGCACCTGTCGATCGATCTGCTTCACCCGCATACGCAGGTCATTGAATGGAATGCCCTCGATTTCGCCGAGGAACTGGCGGCGCAGCTCGCCGGTGTTCTTCAGCAGAAGAATGACCATTGCTTCCTCCGGGCGCGGCTCCTCCTTGCCCAGGAAAATGTCGCGGTAGCGCTGGCGCATGGCCTTCTCGATGGTCTCATCCTTTTCCGGGAAGCGCTGCCAGTGCAGGCCCAAGAATCCCGCGCGCTCCTCGTCGAGCACACCCTCTTCAATGAGTCGCTGGGCAATGGCTTCCTTCTTGGCGAACTTCCGGGAATTGAGCAGCGAGTACACGCTCGGGTGCCCCTTCTTCTCCACACGGGCCACACCGTGAGCGAGGGCGGGGTGACCTTCGGAGCGGGCAACGGCGCCGTTGACAAGCGAGACGCTCGGGCTCTTACCGGCATGCACATCGACCAGCCCGGTTGCGACCAGATCGCACAGCAACGCGCCGTTCAACGCCACGCGCTGGTGGCTCACCCCCACCTCGACGTGGGCGGATTTGTCCGAGAGCAGCAGGAAGAGGGCTTCGCTGACGAGCATGGTGGAAAGTCCTTCTATGGTCGATATATAACTCGCCCCAGTCTATCCGGCAATCGGTAAACAACAAGCCGCATTCCCTCGCATCACGGGTGATAGAGGTGCGGAAAACGTCGCTGCAGAGCCCCCTTGAGCTCTGGATCCGACACAAGTGCAACAAGTTCCTCGATCACCGATCCCCCGTGAGCCTCTGACACTGCTCGCAGTTCGGCCGCTAACTGGGATTCGAACTCGACTTTCTTCTCTTTGATCTGAGTGAGAAGCTCACGCCCTTTGGGTGAGAGAGCATGAAGCGTCAGACGCTTGTCCTCGGTCGACTGTGCTGAGACAGATATTCCTTTCCTAACAAGCGCGTCGAGCAAACGGCTAGGGCTACCGGATTCACAGACAAGATACTGGCCAACTTCTTTCGTGCTAATTGGGCCATGAACGCCTAGCACTTCCACGACCTCCGCCTGGGAGTGAGTCAAACCCACCTCAGAGAAGAGCCGATTGAGCCGTCGGCTCCCCTGGCGCTGGAGCGCGAGAATGAGATAACGGAATTCCTCAGGATGAGTGAATAGCTCTAACGGCATGTCATTCCTTCCCTCGTGTTGTCAGCTTTCAGTCTCGAGGAAACGCGCCAATCGCGCTAACCGCTTACCGGGCACCAACGCCGCCTCTCGCTGCCCAATCACGGCCGACAGAGTCCCGGCTTGCCTAATCCGATGAGTAACCCGTGTCGTTCCATCCAACTGGGATTCAAGCAGAAAAGACGAATGTTCGCGCAGACCCGGAATATCAATTTCAAAGTCGACAACGTGGCCCGTTGAAGTCTCAGACGCGGCGGCCACGATCGTACCGTTCAATACTTTTTGCACCGTGAGCGCGTGCGAACCGTCGGCACGAGGCGGGCTCACGAAGCTGAAAGCAGGATTCCACGAGGGCAGGCGTTCCAAGTCTGTCACGACCCCAAGAATGGCGCGCTCACCGGCATGAATCGTCACGGCGGCACTATTTTCGGTTTTAAATGACATGTCACCGACATTATCCAAGACACGTGCTTTGGTCAAGTAAATTTATTTCCCCCTGCCTGGTCGACTTCCACTTCAAATAAATTCCCAGTTCAGAGAAGTTGATCTACGTTTTCCCGTCTGGTTACATTCCGTGTTGCAACATGCATGTTGCCACATCTAAGACTGGAAAGGAACATGATGCTCCAAACACACGAAGAACAGGCATCCGTCAACAAGACTGACGAGCGCCTTTTCGCAGAAACCGAACTCAGCCCGATTGAGAAAATCGTTTCCGACGTCGCGGCGGGCAAGATGGTGGTCCTTGTCGACGACGAAGACCGCGAGAACGAAGGCGATCTGATCATGGCCGCTGAAGCTGCTACTCCAGAGGCCATCAACTTCATGATTACGCAGGGCAGAGGATTGCTGTGCGTGCCAATGCCTGCAAACCATGCACAACGGTTGAATCTGCACCCCATGGTGAAAACCAACGAGGACGATTTCGGCACGGCATTCTCTGTCTCTTGCGATGCGACCGGTGACTACGGGGTCACTACAGGTATTTCAGCCTCTGATAGAGCGCGAACGGTCCAGCTCCTGGCTAACGGGGGTAACGAGAATGACTTTCACCGTCCAGGGCACATCTTCCCCCTCATCGCTCGCGAAGGCGGGGTTCTCACCCGAGTCGGCCACACAGAGGCCGGAAGCGATCTGGCCGCAATGGCTGGTTTCTCTCCAGTTGGCGTCATCATCGAAATCATCGGTGATGACGGTGAAATGCTTCGACTCCCTCAACTCGTCCCGTGGTGCAAAGAGCGCGGGATCTCCATCTCGACCATCGAGCGCATGCGCGACTACCGGAACGAACAAGTACGCGCAGGAGTCCGAATTGACCAGAAGCCCGACGGAACTCCCATCGCCGAGACGCTGAAAGGCGACGCACAGTGAAGAACTACAATTCAAGCTTTCTTGGTCAAACTGTCCGCCGAGTTTCTACGCCGCGAATCCACGACTTCGTCCTGAACCACGTCGGCTTCATCGAGGGTTTGGAAAATATTCCACGCACCGGACCGGTCATTTTTGTAGCCAATCACTCCAGTTACATGGACCACTTCGTTACGAAGACCCTGGCAAACTCAGTTCGCGGAGGCGAGGAGTGGTTCCCCACCAAAGCCGAGGCATTCGAATCGTTTCTTTCGCGTGTTTGGCACGAGTCGATGAACTGTTATCCAGTCGACCGTGACGCACCAGGAGAAGAAGTATTTCGTCGCGCACAAGACGTTCTCGAGGACGGCGGCACTCTCGTGCTCTATCCAGAAGGCACACGCAACGTGGGCGAAGGACTCCTGCCCTTCAAATCCGGCGCGTTTCGCATGGCATTAGCGAACAACACACCCGTCGTACCCATCGGAATGACCGGACTTGCAGAGGTTCTACCAAAAGGCGCTTCTGTACCGCGGCGCCGTCTCTTCTCCGTTTCCATCGGCGAGCCGTTGGTCCAGCCAGAGGTGGGTGATGAGCGAGAAAACGCCCGTCAAATGCGCGACCAAGCGTTTGACATCGTCGCTGAGCTAAAGGATCGAAGCAAGAATCCGAATGGAGCCGATCGTGGTGCCGCGGTGAGCCGCATGGTGGAACTGGCGCAAACTATAGTGCGGGAGAACCTCACTCCCCAGGGAACCCTTCCTCCGGCGGTAGTTCGGCGGGTCGAATTGCTGTTGCGCATCGCGCGTAAAACATCCCGCCGCGACCTCAGTCTCCCCGTTCAGCAGACCCGGTTATCCGGTTTCAAGGCCCTCAACTCACACACATCGGCAGGCACTGCAGCACGCGCCGCGATCGTTAACCAGCGGGCTCTTCTACTTTCAGACCTAGACGGATCTGATGATTTTTCTGCTTACCTCGCTGGAAGAAGCGCCTTAACACTGCCACGTTGGCTCGGTGGTGGAGCGAATTTGGCGCGCTCTCAGTTCCAACGGGCGGTGTCCCGCGGAGGAAAGATGACCTCTCAATCGTACGTGGGGCTCGCAGAGTCGTTCCTCAAAATTGGAGACATCGACGCCGCAATAGAGGCTTACCGCCAAGCAGAAGACAGCATCCCCGCCGATGATCCGCGTGGCGATCTCCGCCGAGAAAAGATCGCGTCTGCGGTTGCGTCGGCTAAGTCAGCATCGGAAAGAAACTAAATATGCCCATAAGCTTCGTAAAAAAGTACTCAAAGCTCATTCTCGTAGTGTGGTTGCTCCTTTCCGCGCTCGGGGTAGTTGGAGCACTCCAGCTCAACGGTGCCGTGAAAGCCGGAGGCTTCAACGACGAGAACGGGACGTCCTTTGTCGGCCAAGAGGTGAACGAGCATGCCTTCGGCGATCCCGCGAATCAACTCACTGTCGTCCTGAACTCCGACAGCAGCATCTCTTCAGAAGTGCTAGACAACGTCTCGACGGGTATAGAAACTCTGCCGAACATCGACTCAGTCATCGATGGGCGTGCGCTCGCCTCATTGTCTTCTGATTCAGGGAAAACCCAAATCCTCCAAGTCGGCGTAGCGGCTGATAATACGACGACTCAAAACATGATCCCTGACCTCCGTGACAGAGTCGAGACAGCAGTGGAAGGAGAAGATGTCACGAGCCATGTGACTGGAGCCCCCGCTTTGGACTACGACTTGAACATCCAGTCCCAGCAAGATGCCTTGCGCGCGGAGATCATCGCCTTCCCGCTTCTCATTTTGGTTCTGCTGCTCATCTACAGAGCTGTCGGTCCTACGCTGGTGACACTCCTGGTTGCAGGCGCTTGCCTTATTGGAACGCAAGGCATCGGAACCCTGCTAGCTTCGTTCCTCGATGTTTCCAACATGTACATCACCGCAGCCTCCCTTATCGGTTTGGCCGTTTCGGTGGACTACTGCTTGTTCTTGATCGCTCGATACAAGGAGTTTCTTATCGCGGGACATCCGCCTGATGACGCTCTGCGGCGAGCAACCAACACCGCAGGGCATTCCATCCGCTTTGGCGGCTTGAGCGTCATCGCCGCTCTATGTGCTCTGTTCATCGCTCGGAATATGGTTTTCAGCTCGATTGCCATGGCTGGCATCGTGGTCACGTCCATCGCGCTTTTGGCGTTGGCAACTCTTGTGCCAGCTGCAATTATGCTGCTGGGAGACCGATTCTTCTTCGGCAAACTCCCTGGATACGAGAAAACAATGCGAGCTCCGGAAGATGAGGAGAAACGCACTTCGAGCCTCCCGCTCAAATCGCCCTTGCTTGCAGTCGTGTTGATCGCCGTGCCATTGCTCATCGCCGCTACCCCTCTGGCGAGCATCAAACTCCAGGTTCCCGTAGCAAGCTCGTCCATTCTCCCAGCAGGAATGGACTCACGCGAGGGGATCGAAATCATTGAATCTGAGCTCAACGCCCGCGAGCTGTTTCCCACTATGGTTACGTTCGCCGGGACGGAGGGCCAGTCAGCCCAAGAACTCAATGCAGAAGTCGAGGAATTCCTCGCGGACATTGAAGAGGTTCCACACGTCGATCAGGTATTCGCGTCGGGAACACCTGCAGAGCAGTATTCCCCCTACCCATTGAGCGCCGAGAAAGAGGGACGCGCCTATAAGAGGGTCGTCATTACGTCTACGGACTTACCGGATTCCGACGCCGCCCACGAGATGGTTGCGGATATCAAGAAGGCGGCAGACGAGTACCCCGACACCTTCGTCTCAGGCGCCACAGCGCAGGGCGACGACTTTGATCGACTGGTCCAAAAGTCCATTCCCTGGATCGTGGGTTTCGTCCTCTTGATTTCGCTGCTTCTCCTTGGATGGGCTTTCCGGTCGTGGCGACTAGCCACACTCGCGGTCGTGCTCAACGGTCTCGTTGTCTCCGCAGCGATGGGTTGCCTATCCTTGCTGTGGAAAGCCGTAACTGGTGAAGCGATCAACAGTGTGACGCCGATCGTCGTGTTCGCGATCGTATTTGGCCTGAGTATGGATTACATGGTGTTGATGGCTTCACGAATGAAAGAGCAGTTCGCTTCCGGCTCAACCCATCGCGATGCCATCGCGGAGGGAGTTGCGCACACATCCCGTCTCATCATCTCCGCCGCGATCATCATGATTGGAGTTTTCCTCTCATTCATGGTGGCTGAAATCAGCATCATTCAAGAGCTGGGCCTTGGGCTGGCGATGGCCGTCGCTTTGGACGCACTCATCGTTCGACCCATCCTCCTGCCGGCAACGCTCGCTTTGCTAGGTGAGAAGGTATGGGGCAAAACCCAATCAACGAGCTCTAACTAGACGCTTAGTTCGCGCAGTGCAGTGAGTAAGCGATTGGACGCAGACAAGACTCCTGTGCGGACTTGCTGGCGCTGGACCGAACACTCCCTTGATGTCCGGTCAGCCCCTGCGCTATCTCCTGGCCTGGTTAGCCATCATCACTGTCGTGTTGACCGTGACCGATGTTTCAGCACTGTTCGCTGCCTTGATCACCAGCTCAAGATCCGGGTCCGTCACCAAGGCCGCCACATCTCTGACTGCCTGCTTCACTTCGCCGCGGCCCATTCCGCGTAGCTCTTCCTTGAGGAGGGCGCGGACGGCATCGTAGGCGTCGAGAAGCGCTACGAGCATCGATTCTTGCAATGTCGGGTTTGCTTGGCCGCGGAGAATCTGCTCAAGTCGGCCGCGGAGCTGCAGCTCCACCGACTCATCGCGAGTAGGAAATTGATTTCGGGAGAGGAAACTGAAAACCCCGTCTGTTTCCTCGAGGACACCCTGCGCGACGAGCCCCTGTGCGACATCTTTCCGCTTCGCGAACCAGTCATCCGCGATGATGTCGTAAGTAGACCTGTTGTTTCGCTTCTCAATCATCTCTACGCCGTGTCGCAGCACAGGATGCTCGACCTGCGCCGACGGAACAGCAGCTGTGAGCTTCGGGTCGCGGATTGTTCGGTCAGTGATCGTGACTAGTTTCCAACCAACCAGATCGGCCATGAGTCCGCTGCGGAGGAGCATGTCGTTCCACAGCATTGAGGTTTCGTGTTTACCTTTGTCGTTCGTGGAGAGAAGTAGTATTTGCTCCGAAATCAACATGCCCTCAGTATATGGACACTCGGAGCTGGCCCGCCCGGAAAAATGTCCCCTGCATCATCGCAGTTTGCTGCGTGTTAGCTCCGAACCAGCGGAGCACGGTCGTGTGGTCAAAGCTACTGTCCCCTGGGCTCGGCAGGAATAGATTTTCAGTATCGCCTTTCAGTGAACCGATGCGACGTTTTCCCAGGCGGGATTTCACCGGAGGCGTCAGAAGGCGATAGTAAAAATGTATTGAGCGCGGTGCCTTGCCCGAAAAAACACCAACACACCCAGTCCGACTTAGGGGGTGAACACGGTCATCGTCGCGCCGACCGCAGCCATTTCCACGCACTTCTTCGCAGCTTTGAGCGTCTGAGCGATCTCGGGGGATGTGACGGAGGCGGATGCGTTTTCAATCGCTTGCTTGCGTTCTGTGCGCCTCATCCCGCGCAGCTCCTCTTTGAGGAGCGGGCGGATGGCGTCGTAGATATTGAGGAGCATGATGAGCGTCGCATCCTGCTCCGTCGGCTGCGCCTGACCACGAAGGATCTGCTCCAGGCGGCCGCGGAGCTGCAGTTCCGGCATCCCATCGCGGGTCGGGAACTGGTTCCGGGAGAAAAGACGGAAGCCTCCGCCGGACTCCTCCAGAACCCCCTCGGCGACCAGTCGTTGGGCGACATCCTGGCGCTTGCCAAACCATTCGGACCACAGGACGTCCGTAAGTCGTTTTGCCCGACCGTTTCTCCAGGGCTTCAACGGCAGTACGGAGGACAGGATCCTCCACTTGGGCCGCAGGCACGCTCGGAGCGACGATCGGGTCTCGGAGCTTGCGCTCTGTGATGGTTGCAAGGCCGCGGCTCATCAAGTCCGCAAGCAAACCGCTGCGCAGCAGCATGTCGTTCCACAGGAAAGCCGACTCGTGCTTGCCTTCGTCGTTGGTGGCCAGGAGGAGGACGCTCTCCGAGATCAGCATGCCTCAAATGTAGATATTTTACCGGACGTGCGAGTCTGCCGGAGTTTCCGTCGCCTCGGCCGAACCCGACTCAGCGCCGATTGCTGCTTCCTTCTCGTTAGCGGCACGCCAGTTCGCGCGGTGGCGCCGCCAGCCGCGGATCGACAGTGCCACGCCGACAACCAGGACGACCACCCGCACCACCACCAGCACGGTCGCCCCGACACCAAGGGCCTTGAGCACGACGGGCAGGTTGAGCATGACGATCAAGGTGCCCACGATGCCGCCGAGCAGGATCGGGTTGAGCCTGGTCACCAGCCATGCGGCCAGCGGCGCAGCGATCACGCCGCCGAGCAGCAGCGCACCGACCGCGGAGAGGTGGGTGACCAGGTCGTCCCACATTCCCAGCACGAAGCCGGCGGTCGCGGCCGCGGTGACGAAGAACTCCGCAGTGTTGACGGTACCGACAATGCGGCGCGGCTCGGAGCGGCCAGCCGATAGCAGCGTCGAGGTGGTGACGGGGCCCCAGCCGCCGCCACCGGTGGCGTCGACAAATCCGCCGAACAGACCCAGGAATCCGAGGAAGGGTTTCGAGTGCGGGGTCTCTACCACCTGCCTGCGGATCAGTCCGCGGGAGAATCGGTAGACCAGGTTGATGCCGATCGCCGCGAGAATGAGCGACATGATCGGCTTCGCGGACTCCGTCGACAGGTTGGACAGGACAGTCGCACCGGCGAACGCTCCGATGGAGCCAGGGATGCCGATAGCTGCTACGACGCGCCAGTCGACGTTGCCGAATTTCCAGTGGCTGATGCCGGACACGAGTGTTGTACCCAGCTCAGCTGTGTGCACCACCGCGGAGGCCTGCGCGGGTCCCAGGCCTGCGAGCATGACAAGGATCGTCGTCGATGTGACGCCGAAGCCCATGCCCAGGCCGCCGTCCACAAGTTGGCCGGCTAAGCCGGCGATGGCGATGAGTATGAGCGTGATCATGCGGTTCATGGTGGCTGTCCTTTGGTGAGAATTACGCCGTGGCCGAAGCGGCCAGTGCGTCTGTGTGCGCAAGTGCGCGGCGGTAGCGCGAAGCTACGACGTGTGCGAGGTCCGCACCCAGCGGCGCGGAGACGGAACCAGGCCACATTCGAAACGCCCGGTCCAGGAGCAACCCTTCAGTGACAAAGAGCGGAAGCAAATGCTTATCGACGCTTGCCAGCTCCCCCACGTCCCTCTTCCCATGACCCGTCGCGGGAACGGTCGTGACAGGAATACCGACGAGCTTTTCGACATCTCGGCCCAGCTCCACCGTCTTCGCGGCCGCCTCCGTGTTGGAGGTGCCCACCGGGTAGAGGATGATCTCCCGGACGGCGCGGCCGGATGCCGCGATGTCGCTCACGGCTCGCGCGGCGAGGATGGCGGCGACGTCGCGGCCTTGGCCCAACCCTTCGGCAGGGATGAGGTCGAGTCCGGTCGCGGCCCGGGCTTTCGCGATCGCTTCGGGCACGTCGTGCGTGGCGTGGAAGGCGGTGGTGAACAGGGTCGGTACGACAACGGCGCGGGTGTGGCCAGCGTCGACAAGCTGCTGGGCGGCGGCGGTGAGGTCGGGGGTGTCGAACTCGAGGTGCGCATCCACACCCGTCACGCCCAGCTGAGCTGCGGCGGCAGCGGTCAGCGTGGCCACACCGGGGCGCGCGCCGGGGTGGCGCGATCCGTGCGACAGCGTGATCAGGGCGGGTGCGTTCATGATGACCTCAGCTCTCCTACCGCAGCCGCGTTCCCACGAGACCAGCTGCCAGCGTGTTACCGGACGCCTGATCAATGAGCAGGAAGCTGCCCACGGCACCGCGCGCCGCGTACTCCTCCACCGGCAGCTCCTGCGCCGTCTGGACGGTCACGTGCGCAATGTCGTTCAGGCCGAAGGACTCTGGCGCGGTGTTGTCCGAGTTGGACGAAGCCGTGCCGTCGATGTCGATGACGCGGTCGACGCTGGCAACACGGGCACGGACCAGCGAGGTGCCGTAGCGCAGCTTCACAGCCTGCCCAGCGGCGACATCCTTCTCTGTCAGGCCGACGACGGTGCCGTGGAACTCGCGGACGAGCTCCGGGAATAGCGCGGAGGCCAGCAGGTCGCCGCGGGTGAGGTCAATGTCGTCGGCAAGGCGCAGGGAGACCGCGTCGCCAGCGTCAGCGGACTGCGCGCCGTCGAGGCCATCCGCCGTGTCGATGTGGGTGACCGTCGTGGTGCGGCCGTTCGGCGCGACGACCTCATCGCCGACCTTCACGGAGCCGGAGTTCACGGTGCCGGCGTAGGCACGGTAGTCGGTCTCGTGCTCACGCAGGACGTACTGGATGTTGAACCGGAACGCCAGGTCCAGCGCGCGGCCGGAGTTGACCGGGATGGTCTCCAGCAGCTCGAGCACGGTCGGGCCTTCGTACCAGGATGTCTCGGTGGAGCGCTCGGCGACGTTGGCGCCGAACTTCGCGGAGATCGGCACGGCGTGCGGCTCCTCGATGCCCAGGGCAGTGCAGCGGGACTCGAACTCGCCCTTGATCTCCTCGAAGACGTTCTGCGAGTAGTCCACCAGGTCGATCTTGTTCACGGCCAGGATGACTGTCTTCACACCGAGCAGGCTCGCCACGGTGAGGTGGCGGATGGTTTGCGGTTTGATGCCGTTTCGGGCGTCGACAAGCAAAACGACGACCTGGGACGTGGACATGCCCGTGACGGTGTTGCGCGTGTACTGCTCATGCCCCGGGGTGTCCGCGAGGATGAAGCTGCGCTGGTCGGTGGCGAAGTACCGGTAGGCGACGTCGATGGTGATGCCTTGTTCGCGCTCGGCGCGGAGGCCGTCGACAAGCAAGGAAAGATCGAGGCCCTCGAAGCCGCGGTCGGCGGAGGTGCGTTCGACGCTGGCGAGCTGATCCGCCAGGACCGACTTCGTGTCGTGCAGGAGGCGGCCGACGAAGGTGGATTTGCCGTCGTCAACGGAGCCGGCCGTGCAGAGCCTCAGCGTCGCTCGTTGCGCTAACGCTTCACTCGCCGACGCATTCGGCTCTGCAGAATTTCCAAAAGGACTCATCAGAAGTAGCCCTCCTTCTTGCGGTCTTCCATGGCGGATTCGGACAGGCGGTCGTCGGCGCGCGTGGCGCCGCGCTCGGTCAGGGTGGAAGCGGCGAGCTCGACCAGCACCTCGTCAATGGTTGTCGCGGTCGAATCGACTGCGCCGGTGCAGCTCATGTCACCGACGGTGCGGTAACGCACGCGGCGGGTCTCCACGGTCTCATCCTCGCGCGGGCCGCCCCACTCGCCGGCGGTGAGCCACATGCCGTCGCGGTTGAACACCTCGCGGTCGTGAGCGAAGTAAATGGCCGGCAGCTCAATGTCGCGGGCGCCGATGTACTCCCACACGTCCGCTTCCGTCCAGTTGGAGATGGGGAAGACGCGGATGTTCTCGCCCGGAAGCTTCTCGCCGTTGTAAAGGCTCCACAGCTCAGGGCGCTGACGGCGCGGATCCCAGCCACCGAAGGAGTCACGGACGGAGAAGACGCGCTCCTTGGCGCGGGCGCGCTCCTCGTCGCGGCGGGCGCCGCCGAGAACGGCGTCGTAACCGACCTCAGCGATGGTCTCCACGAGGGGCACGGTTTGCAGCGGGTTGCGGGTGCCGTCGGGACGCTCGACCAGGTCGCCGCGGTCAATCCAATCCTGCACGTGCGCCACGCGCAGGCGGGCACCGGTTTCCTCGACGAGGCGGTCGCGGAATCCGATCACTTCCGGGAAGTTGTGGCCGGTGTCCACGTGCAGCAACTCGATCGGCATTGCGGCGGGCGCAAACGCGCGGCGCGCCAGCTCGAAGACGACACAGGAGTCCTTGCCGCCCGAGAACAGCAGGCCGATCTTGTCGAATTGCCCTGCCACCTCACGCAGGATGTGAATCGACTCGTTCTCCAGATCCCGCAGGTGCGGGGAGAGTTCGTTAGCCATGCAGACCACACTCCGTCTTGCTCGAAAAGGCCCAGCGACCAGCGCGGGGATCTTCGCCCTCAGCGACCGGCAGGGTGCAGGTCGCACAGCCGATGGAGGGGTAGCCCTGCTTGGTCAGCGGGTGGATGATCAAATTCTTGTCCTCTATGTATGCGTCGGTCTCGTCCAGCGACCACGTGATGATCGGGCTGATCTTCAACCGGCCCGTCGCATCCAAACTCAAAGCGGGGGCTTCGGCGCGGGTGGGGCCGTCGTCACGCCGCAGGCCCGTGACCCAGCCGACGTAGGGCGAGAGGTTCACCGCGAGCGGCTCCACCTTGCGCATACGGCAGCACGCGGTCGGGTTGTGGCGGTAGAGTGCCTTGCCGTACACGCGGTCCTGCTCCTCACGGGACAGGATCGCCTTCGCGCGGACGAGGCGCTGCGCCGTATAACGCTCTTCCACCTGGTCCGCGACATCAAGCGTCTCGTCGAAGTGGTACTCCGTATCCAGGAAGAGGAAGTCCGCCTCCGGCAGGTAGTCTTTCGCCAGCTCCGCGAGAACGGTGTTCTCCATGCTCAGCGTCACCACGAGGTTGCCTGGGGCATACTCGTAGGCCCACTCGAGGATCTCTTTCGCAGAGGCGTTGTAGAGTTTGTCGGCCCATTCGTCGACAAGCTTCGCGTTTGCTTCGGCGATCTCTGGGGTCAGCGGCGCAGTTTCTTTGGGGCCCTCGGGGCTCACTTCGGGGTCGCGCACATCACCCGCGGACCTGTTTAGAAAGTCCACTATTTCTCCTTCCTCAACACCGCGTCGTGGCCGTGACGGGCCAGCGATTCCTGCAGTGCTTGCTCCGTTGACTTGGCCTTCTGCGGAGCCACGTCCGGGTCATCTTGCCCGTGGAACAACACCTCGAAGATACGCAGGCACTCGGTGCATTTCCATGCAAAATCCGATTGTTCATCAGGAAATAACCCTTCGCCCGCGCAGTAGGGGCAATACGCGGGGTGGTTGCGGTTCGGGTTCGGCTTGCGGCGGAAGCTCATCGCAGGTCATCCTCGTCGGCGCGCGCGACCCAGTCGCGGAAGAGCTCGCCGTCGTTTCGCTTTTCGACGAAATTACCCGCCACCCTCGTCACATAATCCCCAAGCTCAGTCGAGAGGACCTTGTGGCCGCGGAGCTTCCGGCCGAAGTTGGCTCCTTCGCCGATGGCGCCGCCCAGGTGGACTTGGAAGCCCTCGACCTTGTTGCCGTTGCCGTCGTCGACCATTTGGCCCTTCAGGCCGATGTCCGCGATGTGCGTGCGGGCGCAGGCGTTCGGGCAGCCGTTCAGGGCGATCGTGATAGGAGAGTCGAAGTCCTTGAGGCGTTCCTCGAGTTCGTCGACAAGCTCAATGCCGCGGGCCTTTGTGGTCACGTGGGCGAGCTTGCAGTATTCCAGGCCGGTGCAGGTGAGCATGCCGCGGCGGAATTCGCTGGGGGCGGAGTACAGGCCCATCTCAGTCAGGTCTGCCGCAAGCGCCCGGACCTGCTCCGGGTCGACGTCGAGGAACAGGATTTCCTTGAACGGGGTGAAGCGCAGACGACTCAGGCCGTAAGACTCGGCCAGGTCAGCGATGGCGATGAGCTGCTCGCCGGTGAGGTGGCCCATCGTCGGCTTCACGCCCAGGTAGACATTGCCGTCTTTCTGCTCGTGGATGCCAATGTGGTCGCGGTCGATCAGGTTGGTCGGGGCGTGCGGGCCGTCGGGAAGCTTGTAGCCCAGGTACTCGTCCTCGAGGACCTGGCGGAACTTATCGATGCCCCACTGCGCCACCAAGAACTTGATGCGTGCCCGGGCGCGGAGGCGGCGGTAGCCGTAGTCGCGGAACAGGCGGACCACGCCAGCCCACACCTCCGGCACCTCCTCCAGGGTGACAAAGGCGCCGAGGGACTGGGCGAGCATCGGGTTCGTCGCCAAGCCTCCGCCGACGAAGCACTCGAAGCCCGGACCCAACTCGGGGTGGTTGACCCCGATGAACGCGATGTCGTTGATCTCGTGCACGACATCCTGGCGGGCGTTGCCGGAAATCGCGGTCTTGAACTTGCGCGGCAGGTTCTGGAATTCCTCGCGCAGGACGTACTCGTTCTTGATCTTCTCAATCGCCGGTGTGGCGTCGATAATCTCATCCTTCGCGATGCCCGCCACCGGCGAACCCATGATCACGCGCGGCACATCGCCGCAGGCGTCCCAGGTGTTCAGGCCGACCGACTCGAGCTTGTCCCACATCGCCGGCGCGTCTTCGACGCGCAGCCAGTGGAGCTGAATGTTCTGGCGGTCCGTCAGGTCGGCTGTGGACCGGCAGTAGTCGCGGCTGATCTCGCCGACGGCGCGGGCTTGTTCGGTGGAGCACTGGCCGCCGTCAAAACGCACGCGCACCATGAAGAACTCGTCCTGCAGCTCGAGGTTGTCCTTGCCGGTGTGCTCGCCGCCCAAGTTCTGCTTGCGCTGCGTGTACATGCCCAGCCACTTGAAGCGCGGGTACAGATCTTCTTCCGGGATCGACTTGAAGCCCTGCTTAGAGTAGATGTCGATGACGCGCTGCTTGACCGCCAGCACGGGCTCGACCTGTTTGAGCTCCTCATCGTGGTTGAGGGGCGCCTGGCCGTCGATCTTCCACTGGCCTTCCGGCTTTGGCTTACGCGCCGGGCGGGGCCGTGCTTCTGCGCTTGTGGTGGTGGTCATGCCGCCTCCTTCTGTGTACCGCTCTGTCTATAGCGTTGCGCGGTGCGGTTTGTTGATCAGCACGCTACACAGCCAGCCCGCATAAGGTCACTCCCCTGCAAGGTTTCGGCTCGCTGGTCTGCACGTTCATATGAATGTAAATCTCGCTTGAGCCTTGACTGCGTACTAATCGTTGCTAAGTTTTTAGACCAAGCGGTCTACCTAGCTACAGAAGGAGCCTCACATGACCAACCGCGTTTCCCGCGTCGCCGTCATTGGAGCCGGCCCCACCGGCATCCACGCATCGGACCTCCTCATCTGCATGCCCGGCCGCAGCTACTTCGTCGACCTTTTCGACGCCTCCCCCGCCCCCACATCCCTCATCCGCTTCGGCTCATCGCACCGCAGCGCCCGCTCGCTTATCGACGTCCCCCGCCTCAGACTCTTCGGCAACCTCACCATCGGAACTGACGTGACCGTCGGCGAACTGACCCACTACTACGACACGATTGTCGTGGCGTCTGATTCTGACGCCGGGGCCGGTGACACCGCCGGGTCCGTCGTGGTCATCGGCACATCTCCTGGCGCGGCCGAGGTTTACGACGCGCTCTCCGCGTCCGCCGCCGATGCCGCGATTGCCCTCAGCCGCACCCCCGTCGTCGCTTCACCGCAGGTGGCTGACCAGCCCGGGGCGATCGTCGCCCTTCTCGAGTCCCGCAGCCTCCCCTTCACCACGTGGGAAGGCTGGCACCGGCCGGCTTGGGCGGACGTTTCCGCGGTGTCAGCATCCGGCCCGTCTGCGCCTGGCGTCGTCACGGTGGCTCAGTGGACGACCCTGCTGTCTGCAGCGAATGCAGTTCCAGCGACACCCTAGCCCCGCAAAACCCCAGGGACTCCGCAAAACCGCAGGGACTCCGCAAAACCGCAGGGACTCCGCAATGCGGAGTCCGCTCCATCGAACTCCACCCGACCCCCGGAATACTGCTCGACCTTATAAGCCAAACCGCACGTTTCTGACCTGCATGTTTACCTGAGCAGTATTCCGGAAATGCCCGAGCAGTATTCCAGCTCGGCGTCACCTCACCGGACTGCCGCAAAACCGCAGGGACTCCGCAGTGCGGACTATCGCCAGTTCTCAACCTCAAGCGATGGCACTCGGGAGAATTCATCGTCGTTCGCCGTCACGAGGACCACATCCTCGCGCAATGCCTGAGCCGCGATCCATAAGTCATTGGGGCCGATAACTCGTCCTTGACTTTGCAGGGCCGCTCGAATTTCCGCGTAGATCTCTGCAGTTCGTTCATCCACACCGATCCTCGGCCAGCCCGCCAAGAACGTGTCGATGGATTGTCGCGCTCGAATAGGGTCCATCGACCGTAAAGCACCTGCATACAGTTCTCCGAGAACCACTGTGGAGACGCCTACTTGATCTCGTGTGCAGCTCGAGGCACGGTCCAGCACGTGCGGATAACTGCCCCGTTCAAGATCAATCCAGACGTTCGTGTCGAACAGATACCGCATGGTCTATCAGGACCTGTCGTCGAAGTCAGGTAAGGGTTCGAGTGGAAGGTCTTCGACTTCTTCGAGAAGTCCCCCTTCGATACCTTCTGCGGCTTGGTAGGCGCGCAGCCGGTTGAGCGCGTCACCGATTGTCTCTTCGACGGGACGGAGGAGCAGACCCTCGGGGACGTGCTCGACGGTCACTCGTTCGACGACGAGTCGGTGGGTCACCGGAATGCGGACAGCCTGACTGTTTCCGGATTTGAACACGGTGGTTTCAACGGGCTTCGTCACAACTTCCTCCTTTGGCACTATCAACACCGTCACTACGGATATAACTCCAAGTATATACGGCCGAATGGCGACACTATGCTCCAGAAACGGCACAGGCCTATGATTGCCCCGTGAACCTCCCCCATCTGATCCGCCTCATCGGCGCCGTGTTCAAGAGAGACCGCCGCTTCGCCGCCGCCATCGCGGGCGTGCTGGTACTCCAGCTCGTGTCGGTGCTGGCTACGTTGTGGTTGCCGTCGCTGAATGCGGACATCATCGACAAGGGTCTCGCCCGTGGCGACATACCTTATATATGGCGCACTGGCGGGATCATGCTCATCGCCGCCCTGGTGCAGATTGTCACGGCGGTGGGGGTGATGTGGTTGGCGGCGTGGGCGTCGACAAGCGTGGCGCGTGAGCTGCGCAAGGACGTGTTCGCGCACGTCAACCGCTTTGACGCTGAGGATATGGCGGAGTTTCCGCCGGCGACGCTGATCACGCGCGGGACGAACGACGTCTACCAGATTCAGGTCGCGATGCAGCTCACACTGGGCATGCTCGCGACCGCGCCGATCATGGCGATCGGCGGTGTGGTCATGGCGTTGCGGCAGGACGCTGGCTTGTCATGGCTGGTCGCGGTCGCAGTGGCGATTCTCGCGGTGGTGGTCACGGCAGTCGTTGCGCTGCTGTTGCCGCTGTTCACGCAGATGCAAGAGCGCCTCGATGCCGTCAACGCTGTCCTGCGCGAGCAGATCAGCGGCATTCGTGTGGTGCGCGCGTTCGGCCGCGAAGACTTTGAAACGCAACGCTTCGCCGAGGCCAACGCGGACATCACGCGGGTGAGCCTGAACGTCGGGCGTGTGTTCGTGACCCTGTTTCCTGTGGTCATGCTGATCCTCAACGCCGCGATCGCCGCGTTGATGTGGTTCGGCGGTCAACGCATCGACGCAGGCCTGATGCAGATCGGTTCGTTGACGGCATTCATGCAGTACATGCTGCAGATTCTCATTGCGGTGGTCATGGGCGCGGCGATGATCATTCCGCTGCCCCGCGCGTTCGTGTGCGCACGCCGTGTTGCGGAAGTCTTGGCGCACTCGCCCTCGCTTATCGACGCCCCAACCACCCCGACCACTGACCCCACCGTCACATTCGACCGCGTCACCTACTGCTACCCCGGCGCGGATGCCCCGGTCCTGGAGGGCGTCTCTTTCGAGGCCCGCCCAGGCACGACGACGGCCGTGATCGGGTCGACTGGAGCGGGAAAGACGACGCTGCTGTCCCTGATCCCACGGCTGCGCGCACCCAGCTCCGGCGTGGTGTCGCTTGGCGGCGTGCCCACCACGGAGCTGAGCCGCGAATACCTGACCAGCACCGTGTCGATGGTTCCGCAGAAGCCGTACCTGTTTTCCGGCATGGTGGCGACGAACCTGCGTTTCGGCAACCCGGACGCCACTGATGAGGAACTGTGGGCGGCGTTGCGCGTCGCTCAGGCGGACTTCGTCGAGGACTTGGGCATGCCGATCTCCCAAGGCGGCACGAATGTCTCGGGCGGGCAGCGCCAGCGTCTGTGCATCGCGCGCATGTTCGTAGCAAATCCGAAGGTGCTGCTTTTCGACGACTCTTTCTCCGCCCTTGACCCCATCACCGAATCCAACCTGCAGGCGGCCATGGCCGAATACACGGCCGGTGCGGTGACCATTCTCGTGGCGCAGAAGGTCAGCTCGATTGTCGACGCCGACCAGATCCTGGTCATGGAAGCCGGCCGGATTGTGGACCGCGGTACCCACGAATCCCTGCTGGCCAACTCACCGACGTACCAAGAGATCGTTGCGTCCCAGGAAGGAGTGGACGCATGAGTGCCAAGACAGACTTGACCGACGAAGAGTTCCTGGAGTTGGAGGAAAAGACCGGGGAGGCGGGACGCAGACAAGCAAAAGCGTTCTGGCCCTCTGCCTGGCGGATGCTGAAGCTCATGGGGCCGCTCAAGCTGGCGTTCGGTGCCGGCGTGGTGCTCAATGTGGTCTCGGTGCTGCTCATGGTGGCGGGGCCGGCGGTGCTGGGCATGGCCATCGACGTGATCGCGCGCGGCGACATGGAGCGGCTGAGCGACGTTGTGATGTGGCTGCTGGTCATCTACACCGGCGCATCGTTCGCGGACTGGGCCTCAGGCGCGGTGATCAACCGGGCCGTCATGCGGGCGGTGTATGACCTGCGCGCGTCGATCGAGGCGAAGGTGCATGACCTGCCCCTGAGCTACTTTGACACCCGGCAGCGCGGCGACCTGCTGTCGCGCACGACGAACGACGTGGACAACGTGCAGCAAGCCCTGCAACAGGCGATGGGGCACTTGATTCACTCGGCGATCATGCTCACCGGCATCGTGGTGATGATGTTCTCCATCTCCTGGGAGCTCGCCCTCGTCGCTCTCATCGCTGTGCCGCTGTCAGGACTGGTCATCGCCGTGCTGGGAACGCGCTCGCAAAAGCAGTTCAGTCAGCAATGGCGCTCTACCGGCGCGCTGAACGGTCACGTCGAGGAAGCGTTCACCGGCCACGAGGTCGCGCTCATCTTCGGTCGCACCGACGAGATGGAGAATGAATTCGATCGCCGCAACGCCGAGCTGTTCGGCTCCGCGTTCAAGGCGCAGTTCCTTTCGGGCACGATCTTCCCGACCATGCAGTTCATCACCTACCTGTCGTATGTGGTCATCGCGGTCGTCGGTGCTCTGCGCGTGGCTGGCGGGCACATCACGCTGGGTTCGGCGGTGGCGTTCATCCAGTATTCGCGCCAGCTCAACCAGCCGCTCGGTGAGCTCGGCGGGATGTTGCAAATGCTGCAGTCCGGTGTCGCATCGGCCGAGCGCATCTTCGAGTTCCTCGACGCGCCCGCGCAGAGCACCGACGCCAACGGCATCCTTGCCACACCCGCGCGCGGACTCGTCGAATTCGACGACGTTTCCTTCAGCTACTCCCCCGACACGCCACTTATCGAAGACCTGACCCTGCGCGTCGAACCGGGGCAGACCGCCGCGATCGTCGGCCCCACGGGCGCCGGAAAAACGACACTGGTCAACCTGCTCATGCGGTTCTACGACATCGATAGGGGTGAGATCCGGCTCGATGGCGTCGATACGCGAAGCGTCCCTCGTGCGGCCTTGCGCGGCGAGATCGGCATGGTGCTGCAGGACGCTGTGCTGTTCAAAGGCACCATCATGGAGAACATTCGCTACGGGCATCTTGACGCCACCGACGAGGAGGTCATCGCCGCCGCGCGCGCCACGTACGTCGACCGCTTCGTGCGCACGCTTGCCGACGGCTACGACACGGTCGTCGACCTGGATTCCGGCGCCATCTCTGCCGGTGAGCGACAGTTGATCACTATTGCTCGAGCGTTTCTTGCTCAGCCGTCGGTGCTCATCCTCGATGAAGCAACGTCGTCCGTGGACACCCGCACCGAGGTTCTCGTGCAGGAAGCGATGGGGTCGTTGCGCTCTGGGCGCACCGCGTTCGTTATTGCTCACCGCTTATCGACGATCCGCGACGCCGACACCATCCTGGTCATGGAGGCCGGCCGCATCGTCGAACAGGGCTCCCACGACGAGCTGATGGCGCGCCGCGGGGTGTACTGGCGTATGCAGCAACCAGACGGAGCTGCGGGCGACTTCTAGTTCAACAAGCGTTCATCTTCTGTTACTCGCCTGTCCAGTTCCTTAGATTAGCCTGACGAGCGCCCATATTCGCCCCTAATTAGAAGTGAGCGCTAATGAGTAAAAAGGGACTCCCCCGCGATCCAGCTGGTGAGCACGATCTGCCCGACGAGGCAGACGTGCGCGTCATCGACCGGAACGTGAAAGATTCTGAGCCGGTCGATGTCGACGGCAAGAACACCACGACCACTGATTCCTCCGATATCGATGACGACATCGAAGACAAGGCCGAGGAAAACGACCCGCTCGGTTTCCTCCCGTTTGAAGGCACCGCAAAGCAGGTAGCTAACTGGGTCGCCGTCTTCCTCGGCATCTGGCTGCTCCTCAACGGCGTCGGCATGATCGGTGACGGCTTCAAGATGGTCGCCGGCGACCAGGCTAAAGAGCTGTTCTCCTTCGCTGAGAACCCGTTCGTGGGTCTGGCCATCGGTATCGTCTCCACGGCGATCATCCAGTCTTCCTCTACCACCACTTCCATCGTGGTGGGCATGATCGCCGGTGGTCTGCCGCTGAACATCGCCATCCCGATGCTCTTCGGTGCCAACATGGGTACCTCGGTCACCTCGACCCTGGTCGCCCTGGGTCTGGCCGGTAACAAGAAGCAGTTCAAGAACGGTTTCTCCATGGCGACCGTGCACGACTTCTTCAACCTGATCGCCATCGGCGTCTTCTTCCCGCTGGAGATCCTCACCGGATTCTTAGGCAAGACCGCAACTGCCATCGCACCGTCGTTGGCCGGTGGCGGCGACAGCATCATCTCGAAGGGCTTCGAGGCCTTCGGTGACTTCATTGACATGATCACAGAGCCGCTCGTTGAGCTGGTCAGCAGCCTCGTCGAGCCACTCGGTGACATGTGGGGCGGCATTATTCTCGCCCTGATCGGTGTCGCTCTGATTCTGGTGTCCATCCAGTTCATCGGTAAGGTCCTCAACGCTCTGCTGGTGGGCAAGGCCCAGGACATCCTCTACGCCGCACTGGGTAAGAACGCTTTCATCGGTGCGCTCTCCGGCGCCCTGATCACCGCGCTGGTTCAGTCTTCCTCCACCACCACCGCCCTGACGGTTCCACTGGCTGCGTCCGGCAAGTTCGAAGTGCGCACCCTGTTCCCGTTCGTGGTCGGTGCGAACATCGGTACGACCTTCACCGGCCTCATCGCTGCGTTCTCCGCATCCGGTGCAGAAGCAGAGGCAGCAATGTCCGGTGCGCTGGTGCACATGCTGTTCAACCTCTTCTCCGCGATTCTCATCTTGAGTATCCCGTTCCTGCGCAACATCCCCCCGCGCTGCTCGGACTGGCTCGCTGGCCTGGCCGAGAAGAACAAGCTCTACGTCTTCATCTACATCGGTGGCGTGTTCTTCGCTATCCCGCTGCTAGCCGTCTTCATTTCCAACACTTTGATGTAAGGAGTCTTCAATGACTAACCCGAACGAGACCCCCGACCTGTCCCCGATGGCTCAGGAGCTCATCCAGAACGAGGCTCCGGATGAGGCACTGCAAGCCCTGCTCGAGGAGCTCGAAGAGACCGCAGAAGAGCTGCGCGTCGAGCTCAACGCCCGCGGCCGCAACGCGGACCGTCTAGCCGCTGACCAGGAGGGTGAGGCTGCTGCTGCAACCGGAGAGGGCACCCGCAAGCACAAGAAGATCAACCCGAACGTCACGCCTGAACAGCAGGCTGAGCTCGACGAGAACTTCGCCAAGTACTGGAGCAACTCCCAGGGTTCCTGGAAGAACCTCTTCCGCCTGCTGCGCGAGTTCCGTGCTGAGATGCAGGAGGGCAAGACCAATGGCTAAAGCCCGCAAGTCCATCACCGCAGCCATCCTGGCGGGCATGACCGTCCTCGCAGTCGGCTGCTCCTCTGACAGCGGCTCGAACGGCAGCTCCGGCAACAGCAACTCTGGCGGCGACAACGGCAGCGAGACCAACGCTGCCGCTGGGGGCCCGATCAAGACCACCGGTTCCGCCACCATCGAGCCGATCACCTCCTACATGGCGAACCGCTACGACTTCGATGTCGACGTAGAGGCCATTGGTTCGACCGACGGTTTCGACAAGTTCTGCAACGGCGAAGCTGACATCAACGACGCCTCCACGCCTATCCCGGGTGACGGCGCAGAGGTCGACTTCCAGAAGCAGTGCGCCGACAACGACGTCGAGTACATTGAGCTGCCGATCGGTCTGGACGCCATCACCATCGTCAAACACCGCGACAACGACTTCGCGACCGACCTGACCGTCGAGCAGCTGCACGACATTTGGTCGAAGGAGTCCGAGGTGTCCAAGTGGTCCGACATCGACCCGTCCTGGCCGGACGAGGAGATCAAGCTCTACGGCCGCCCGGAGGGTTCCGGTACCCTCGGCGTGTTCGAGGACCTGGTCCTGGACGGTGACGAGATCCGCGACGACTACGAGTCCACCGACGACATCGATGAGCTGACCCAGTGGGTTGCTGATGACCCGAACGCTTTGTCCTTCATGGGCATCGGTAACTACCTCGCCGCTGAGGAAGACACTCAGCGCATGATCGACAACGTCATGGTCGGGGGCGTTGCACCGACCGCGGAGGAGACGAAGAAGGGCGATTACCCGCTGTCCCGTCCGCTGTTCATCTACGTGAACAAGGAATCCACCGAGCGCGAGGACGTGGACAAGTTCGTCACCACCTACCTCGAGCACGCTGAGGCTGTCATGCCACGCGTGTACTTCTACCAGCTCCCGGAAGAGGACTACGAGAACGCCCAGAAGCGCTACGCTGACCGCAAGACCGGTGCAGACGAGCGCTGGCAAGCATAAACCCGGACTAGCTGGCAAGCAGCCCGGCCCGGCCGCAACTAAGAGGGTTTGACTCCGATTCTGAATCGGGGGTCAGACCCTCTTAGTCATTCTCTTCACAGTCGAAGCAGTTGGGAGCTGCAGTTTCTGTTACCAGCCGGGTGTGCCCGGACCCTGGTACGGCGGCTGCTGGTACGGCGGCTGCTGGTACGGCTGGCCCGGGTAGGGCTGGCTAGGATACGGCTGGCTCGGGTAAGGCGCCGGATACGGGGAATCAGGGTATGCAGACGGGTACGGGTGGGCCGGATAAGCCGGGTAGGAACCAGCCGGGTACATGGGATCGCCGTAGGGCGGCTGCATCCCGCGCGCGACGCCGTACGTGGGGACGTAAGGGTAGTCGGAGCGGATCAGCTGGTAAATGCGGGCAAATGCCAAAGACTCGGCCGGGTAGGTGACAAACAGCGACAGGTTGAGCGTGAACAAGGAAAGCACCGAGTTGATGATGCGCAGCAGAGTGATCGACCCCAGAACCGTCCAGTAGCACCCTTTGAGGTCCTTGAAGACCCGGCCAAAGGCCTCGAATGGGTTCGCTGCCCTATCGATGACGTACACCGGCACCAGAACGACCACCGGGTACACCAGGAACGCGAGCACTACAGCAGCAATGCCGAGGAGAACGGTGAAGGCCGGGTGGACGTCGAAAAGCAGGGCCGCTCCGGCGATAGGCAGACCGACAACGATCACCCCGAAACAGGCGGTCAAGAAGTACGCCACCACCGCCCCGATGATCGGCAAACCAGTGAATGCGTTGGACCAGCGGGCTCCTTCGCCGGCGACATCGCGGAGAGCAACGCGGGTGCGTGCGACCTGCCACCACAACCAGATGAAGCCGAGAACAGCGACGAAAACGAGCGCCTTAATGAGGTCTTCGTTGGTCACGATCTCCTCGTCGGAGAGAACCCCCGTGACCCCACCCATGATCAACGTGGCGATGACAATAGCCGTGAAGATGAGGTTGATCCCGGCGTAGACGAGAAAATTGTCGAATACCCGCTTGAACCCGAACCCGATCGGCTCGGTGACTGTCACCGTGGTCATCTTGGCTCCTTCATACCTGCTGCTAAGAGATGAAAAGCGTGCCGCCCAGCACCATTGTTAGATGCAGGCGGCACGCTGAGGGTTACACCCGGGTGAGCTTTAGTACATGCTCATGTAGCCGCTGGGGGACTCAGGGTGCTGCGGACCGGCCGGCTGGTCGCGGTGTGCGCTGATCCAGCGGTAGATGAAGACGTAGCAGAGGGCCTGGAGCGCTGGAAGAGCGAACATGCCGAACCCGATCGTTACGATTGCGAATGCACTGCAAGCGATGCTGATGAGGAAGAGTGAAACCACGATCAGCAGGAAGTGGGGCTTAGCATCCTCCCATGCCATCTTGAAGGCACCGACAGCGTTGGTGCGGCCGTCGTACACGTAGAACGGCGCCAGGTTGAGAACTGGAGCAGCGGCGATCATTGCTGCGATCATGAGCAGGAAGACGATGATGCCCAGCGCGACGTGTACCTCAGATAAGAAGATCATGAGCAGCGCGAAGACGACATAGATCACAAACACAGCCAATCCGAGAAGGACGTGGACCAAGATGACCTGGCCCCATCGGATGTTCTTGAACAGGTTGCCCCAGCTCGGTTCTTCACCGCGGCTGTCGCGCAATGCAGTGTTGTACAGCACGATGTACATCACGAACATGATGGCTATCATGACCAGGTACCCGGCGATGATCCCGAAGGGATGCTCCTCCGCCAGGTTGTAGTTCGGGCTGCCAGCATTGGGGTCGTTGGTCGCCGCCGCGATCACCGGAACAATGATGAGGAGCAGCGCAACGATCGAGGCGATCATCATTAGCACCGTGAAGCCGATGTATACGTGCCAGTTCTTGCTGAACAGGCGCTTGAACGCGAACGGAATAGACTCGACGATCGGCAGCGAGCCGCCGGTGGGCTGCAGCGGGCGGCCCGACTCGGAAACGTTCGGGTCATTCTCTGGGTGCTGGAAACCCGGCCCCGGAGCGTAGGCCTGACCGTAGGAGTTCTGTCCGTAGCCGTCCTGACCCGGCGTCTGTCCATACGCGCCGTATCCGGATCCAGCCTGGTCGTAGCCGGAGCCGGACTGGCCATAACCGTTCTGGCCAGACTGGCCGTAGGAAGAGTCTCCGTAGCCGGAGTTCGAGGTGGAACCGAACTGGTCGGAGCCGGACTGACCGTAAGCGCTGGAGCCACCCTGGCCATAGGAGCCCTCTCCGTAGGAGCTGGAACCGGACTGCCCATAGCTGCTCTGGCCATAGGAGCTGGAGCCGGACTGGCCGTAGCCGTTCTGGCCGGATTGGCCGTAACCACCCTGCCCGTAGGAGGTGGAACCGGTCGAGTCAGCGGGGTTCTGGTTGTTGGAATTGCTGCTGTTGTTTCCGTAGCCGCCGCCGAAAGGATTGTTGTCCTGACCGCCGAACGGGTTATTTGGATCATTGGGGTTGGTCATAAGGGCTATCATATTGTGTTGGCGAAAATATGCGAGTTCAAGCGAAGCATTGTTCAGCCATTATTCAGATTGCATCAAGGGGGTAGACAGCGCTTAACGTGCCCCGTTGCATGAACACGCCGCCGCGAGATGAACCAGGTTTAAGATGGATGGCGTGAGTAATCAGCCGTACCCTAAGCCCCCGGCCCGCGACCTTCGCCTGTCTGACGCGGAGCGTGCGGACGCGTTGGCCCAGCTGACCTACGCGTACGGCGAGGGCCGCTTGGATCCGGAGGAGTACGACAAGCGGTGCGATGCCGCTACCCAGGCCGCCACCCACCGTGACCTGGAACCGCTGTTCCGGGACCTCCCCACGCAGCAGCAGTCTCAGGAGATAGAGGCATACCAGCAGTACCAGCCGGCGCACGGCCAGGAACTCGACGTCTATACCCGCCACGAGATTGCGACTGCCCGCAAGAGTGGCCAGAACATCCGCCTCGGCATGTTCGGCCTGGGCACGCTGCTGTCGCTCAGCGGCGGCATCGTGCTGGCGGAAACTGTCGCACCGTTATGGGCGATGATGCCAGTCTTCATTGTTCCGACGCTGTTCATCCTCCTCTACATCATGAAGGTCGGCCCGGATAGCTGGTACACCCCAAGTCCGGCACAGCTTGAGCGCAAGCGACTCAGGGATATGAGGACGGCCCGCCGGCTGGAGGAGGAACGTCGTAAAGCTTTGCGTGCAGCGCAGCGCGACCAGCTCACTGGCGACGTGATGGGCTACGCGCAAGACACGATTAACCGCTTCAAGCGGTGAAAACCGCGGCGAATTCTCAATAGAATGGCCCCATGAGCGACGACACCAATGAGAACCCCCAGCGCAAACCTTTGAAGAAACACCGCCATTTTGATCAGGCGGACAAGCTCAAGAACGTGGCCTATGACCTGCGTGGACCGGTCGCGGCGACGGCGGAGGAAATGGAGCGCGACGGCCACAACATCCTCAAGCTGAACACGGGCAACCCCGGCATCTTCGGTTTCGATGCTCCCGATGTAATCATGCGCGACATCATCGCCAACTTGCCGCACTCGCAGGCGTACTCGACGTCGAAGGGCATTATTCCGGCGCGGCGAGCCGTGGTCACGCGCTACGAGGAGATCGACGGTTTCCCAGAATTCGATATTGACGACGTGTACTTGGGCAACGGGGTCAGCGAGCTGATCAACATGGTCACGCAGGCATTGCTTAACGACGGAGACGAGGTCCTCATCCCGTCTCCCGATTACCCGCTGTGGACAGCGGCGACGTCGTTAAGCGGCGGCACTCCCGTGCACTACATCTGCGACGAGGAAGACGACTGGAACCCCTCGCTCGAGGACATTCGCTCCAAGGTGAACGACCGCACCAAGGCGATCGTGGTGATCAACCCGAACAACCCCACGGGTGCTGTGTACTCGCGCGAGATCCTCGAGGGCATCGCGGATATCGCCCGCGAGCACGAGCTCATGGTGCTTGCCGACGAGATCTACGACCGCGTCCTGTACGACGGCGCCAAGCACATTTCCATGGCGGAGGTCGCCCCTGACCTGGTCACCTGCACCTTCAATGGCCTGTCGAAGGCGTACCGGGTGTGCGGTTACCGCGCCGGCTGGATGATGATTACCGGCCCGAAGCGCCGCGCCACCGGATTCGTCGAGGGCCTGGATCTGCTCGCCGGCACGCGCCTGTGCTCCAACGTGCCAGGCCAGCACGCGATCCAGGTCGCGCTCGGCGGCCGGCAGTCCATTTTCAGTCTCACCGGTGAAGGCGGCCGACTCAAGGAACAGCGCGACATCACCATCAAGAAGCTGCGGGAAATCCCCGGCGTCTCTGTCGTCGAACCGAAGGGTGCGCTCTACGCCTTCCCGAAGATCGACACCGAGATGTACCACATCTACGACGACGAACGCTTCATGCTCGACCTGCTCAAGAGCGAAAAGATCCTCATGGTCGGCGGCTCCGGCTTCAACTACCCCAAACCGGACCACTTCCGCGTGGTCACGCTGCCGTGGGCGTCCCAGCTGGAGAACGCCATAGAACGGCTGGGCAACTTCCTCAGCGACTACCACCAGCACTAAGGAGCGTGGGGGCTAGGGGGCACCGATAAGCGACAACGTCTATTGCCCGCCCCCTGACCTTTATTGGCGCGTGAGACTCTTCTTGATCTGCTCCGGGTACAAGGTGATCGTCGGCATACCCAGCAAACCAAGGCCCGCAGCCAGCAGACCGAACGGCAGCAACCACAGTAGAGCATCGCGCGAGTTCCCCGACGGTTTCGGCTCAGTCGGCTTGTTCGGCGTGCCCGTATTGCTCGGCTCTTCCGGCTCCTCCGTTTTCGGGTAGGAAGCCTGGATAGTGAACTTGTGCTCAGAACCGTCTTTACGCTTGTAGGCGAGTTCAGCCCGGGAGATCCTACCGCCGAAGTTCGGATTCGGGAAGAAAGTGATCTCACCCGTAGCGCTGTCAATAATCCAGCGACCCTGGCCCGGAACTTTCATTTCACGCATGTCCGGGGTGATCTCCGGCTGGAGGTCGACACCGCCAACACCGGTGAACTTCAGGGAGCCTGTTTCCATCTCCGGCACGTCCACCTGCACAGAGAACGGGTTGTCCGTCGGTGCAGTGACCTTGATAACGGAATCGCTGATCTCGAGGCTGTTGCCGTCCAAGGTCGTAGTGATCGGAGCCGGCGTCAGCGTGGTAGTGACGGGATCCGGAGTCGCCGTTGCCGGTTCAGGCGTGACCGTGACGGTGGGAGAAACACGCGGCGTCACAGTCACGGTGACCGGGTTCGGGGTCACCGTCACCGGCGGCACTGCCACAGTGACGGGCGTGCCGCTGACCGTCGTGACCACGTCCGGCACCGTCGCGGTGATGGCCTCCGGAGTGGCAGTGACCGCCGTCGGTTCACCCGTGACGTTCACCGTTGTGGTGATCGGGGCAGGCGTCACCGTGACCGGGCTGGGCGAAATGGTCTCCGTCATCGGCGCGGGGAACTGCGTAATCGTTGCCTGCGGCGGGGTCGTCGTGACCGTGACCTGGTACGTCGACTTCGACGTCACGGTCGTGGTGACGGTCTTTTCAACCGTTGTCGGAACACCGCCCACGGTGGTGGGGACCGCAGTAGTCACAGTGGTCGGAACTTCGGTGGTGACCGTCTCCGTCACCGGCGGCAACGTCGTCGTGTTCGTCGCCGTAGTCTGGCCCGTCACCGACACCTGGTAGGTGGTGGATTCCTTCGCGCCGGTCTTCGTCATTGCTTCCACAGTGACGGTACCGGGGGTTCCGCGGTAGTTGTCGGCAGGCTCGAACGTGACCACGCCGGTGGTCGGGACGATAGTGTAGGTGCCCTCGTTCCTCGTCAGAACGTTGTCCGCAGCATCCGCAAGCGAGTACGCGATAGTCCAGTCGCTCGGGAAGGACGGGAACATCTCCCTGCCCGACTTCGACTTCTGCGGCTGGTTTGCATCGCCAGTGCTTGTCGACGGCGACGTCTTCACAGCCTTGTACTCACCCAGCACCGTGCCCGGCTCCGAGCGCACACCCTCAGCGTTGGCCACGGTGTAATCGACCGGGTCCGGGGTGCCGTAGAAACCGTCGACAGGCGTGAACGTGAAAACGCCCTCACGGTCAACGGACCAGGCACCCTGGTTGGGGATAGTCTTCGTTTTGCCGCTGCTGTCCGCGTCAGCACCGTCGATCTGAACGGAGCCCGGGACCATACCCCTGCCGTACTTCGGAGCCGCAGTGAGCTTCTCCCCCACCTCGCCGGTGGCGGACACAGGCCGCAGGATCATGTTCGTCGTCGACACAATCGGCCGGTAGTGACCGTCCGCAGGGCGGGGCTGGCCATTCGCAGTCTTCAGATTCGTGATGCGCACGCCGACAGCCGGAGCAGCGCCCGTGAAGGACGGTTCCGGAGTGAATGTGACCTCACCGGTGTTCTTGTTGATGCTGTACCGGCCGACATTCGCAATCTGCAGCGAAGTATCTTGCGTGACCAGCTCACCATCAGGGGTGACCAGGCCGTACGTGAACTCGCCGTACCACGACCTCGGGTAACCCGGGAACATCTTCTGGGCGGTCAGGCCCCAGTCGCCCTTACCGTTGTCCGTGGACTTCTGAGCTTTGCCCTGCTCCTCGATCGTCGTCGCCAGCGTTCCGTCCTGCACGTCGTACCGCACGGAAAGGGTAGCCCTGCCCGCGGGAACACCGTGCTCGTTCTTCGCGGTGTACTGGATCGGCGTGGGGTTGCCCACGAAACCGAGCTGAGGAGCGAAGGTCACCGAGCCGTTGCGGTTGACCTTCCACGTGCCCTCGCCGTCGACCGTCAGCTCGCGCCCGACGTCTTGACCGGTGGCATTGATCAGGGTCACCGAGGATTTATCGATCGCCGCCTGCCCGCTGGACTGCGCGAAATCAGGATTCAGCGTGACGTCGCGTCCGGCCAGTTCATTCGCTTCCGCGTTGTTCAGGCCGACCGTCGGCTTGACGACGCTCGGCGTGTAAAGGGTGGTGACCTCCCCATACGAAGCATTATTCGGGTTGATTGTGTGCGCCGGCCGAGTCTGCCCGTACGCCATGACGCGGCGGTTCTTCCCGATCGTATTCGTGGTCATGTTGCTGACGACGACGCGAACCGGTGCCGCCGACTTCTGCGTGATGTTCGCATCCTTGACCTCGGCATCCGAGAAGAAGGTCGGGCTCGGCGTGAAGGACACCTCACCAGTGTCCGGATTGATCGAGTACTTACCTTCGCTGGTGTTCAGCTCGGTGGTGATGTGGCCGAGGTAATTGGCGGCAGCGTCAGTCTTGTAGTCAAGAGCGCCGTCGACCTTGCCTGCGACCGCGTCCTGCCTATCTACCTGGAAGGCGTACTTCGGTGTGAACCCGGACCAGCCCATGCCGTCTTTCACACCATTGAAGCCAGCAGATGCCTGGGCAGTCTGCGTGGCACCGAAAGCGCCCGTGGATGTCAGATCCGTCGTGCCTTTGCCCGGCAGGTCAACGGTGGCGTAGTGGTACTCCTTTCTGAGCTTCGATTTAAAGGGATCGATCTGGATCGGCAGCGGCGGGGCGTAACCGATGTACCCCGGAGCGGGAGTCCAGTTGACGGAGAACACTTCATTGAATTCGGAGGTGTATGACCACTCGCCCAGCGGGGTTGCAAGCCTGTTCGAGCCGTTGAACGGCACCGGGCGATCGAGACCGGAGAAGACGTTCTTGTAGTCCGTCTTATCTTGCTTGCTCCAGATGGTCAGCGGCACTGAGCTGCCCCAGTTGCCGTACTTGCCTGTCTTAGCCTTTTCCTTCGAAATTGCGTCGAGGCTTAAAAACATTCCGCTGAACTGATTTTCATTCTTTACCGCACCCCACGGCACGTTTTGCGGAGCTTGGTCGTTGTAGTGCTGGCCGTTTACGTACCGGTTTTCCGCTGAAGCAACAGGAAGCGCGCCCCAATCGGGGACAACTACCTGGACAGTGGACAATCCAATAATGGCGACCGTGGCGGCGCTGACGGCGCGCTTGGTAACGGAAATGCGCAGGCCAGAGGGCTGCACAGAGCTAAGGGAGGTCATTGGGAGGATTCGCCTAACGTTTCTGTACTGATTAACCAACGAAAGACTACCTGCAACACAGAATGTTGTAAACAATCCTGAATAAAAATGCTTCCCCCCTCGAACGGACCTCCGTTAGAGGGTGCGGCCGAGCGCCCAGAGCTGCCAGCCGGCGGCCTGCCAGGCGTCGACGGGGAGGACGTTGCGCCCGTCGATAAGCCGCTTTTCCGCAACGAGCCCACCGGCGTGAGCTGGGTCGAGCTCCTTGAAGTCCTGCCATTCGGTGGCGAGGATGACCAGCTCAGCGTCGGTGAGGGCATCATCAAGCGACGCGGCGTAATCGAGCGTCGGGAAGACCTTGCGCGCGTTGTCCATGGCCTGCGGGTCGTAGACGCGCACGGCGGCACCGGAGAGATTGAGCTGGCCGGCGACGGCAAGGGCCGGCGAGTCGCGGACATCGTCGGAGTTCGGCTTGAACGCCGCGCCGAGGACCGTGATCCGCTTGCCGATCAGTGAGCCGAGAATCTCCCGCGACAGATCGATCACGCGCTCGCGGCGGCGCATATTGATCGCGTCGACCTCGCGCAGGAACGTCAGCGCCTGATCGGCGCCGACCTCCCCGGCGCGAGCCATGAAGGCGCGAATGTCCTTCGGCAGGCAGCCGCCGCCGAAGCCCAGGCCGGCACCGAGGAACTTACGGCCAATGCGGTCGTCGTGGCCAATGGCGTCGGCAAGCTGCGTGACATCCGCGCCGACATTCTCACAGACCTCTGACACGGCGTTGATGAAGCTGATCTTCGTGGCCAGGAACGCGTTCGCTGAGACTTTCACCAGCTCAGCAGTCTGCAGATCCGAGACGATGAACGGGGTGTCGTTGTTCAGCGGCTCCGCGTACACCTCGCGGGCGACAGCTTCTGCCGTCGATGTTCCTTTGTTTTGGGTGTTCACACCCAAAACAATGCGGTCCGGGGTGATCGTGTCCTGCACGGCGTAGCCCTCACGGAGGAACTCCGGGTTCCACGCGATCTCCACGCTGGCGCCCTTGCCCGCCTGCTCGGCGAGCCTGTCCGCGCGCCCCTGGAGTGCCGCCGCCGTGCCGACGGGAACGGTCGACTTGCCCAGGATCACGTGCTCACCCTCAAGGTGCGGCACGAGACTATCGACGACAGCCTCCACATAGGTCGTATCCGCCGCATAGGACCCGCGCTGCTGCGGAGTGCCCACTCCGATGAAGTGGACGTTGGCGAACTGAGCGGCTTCTTCGTAGTCCGTGGTAAAGCTCAGACGCCCATTGGAAATGTTGCGCTCCAGCACCTCCGGAAGCCCCGGCTCGAAGAACGGCACCCTGCCATTCTTCAGAGCGTCGATCTTCGCCTGGTCAACATCAATCCCCAGCACCTCGTGCCCCAGCTCCGCCATGCAGGCGGCGTGAGTTGCTCCGAGGTAACCAGTACCAATAACAGTCATGCGCATGGGGGCCATTATGCCCACTCAGCACGCATGTAAAAGGCTTTCACGGTTAAGCCTTGTCTAATAAGTAATGAACAAAGCGACCCAGAGGCTTAGTTGACGCTTTCGTCCTCGTTCTCGTACGAGCGCGGCTCCTGACGCTGTGCCGGCTCAATGCCGTCGTTCCAGGATGCGTTCTCGTTGTAGCCCTCCGCCTTATCGACGGTACGGACAGCCGGGTTCGTACCGTCCTCGTTCACCGTGTCCGGGTGGGTGAAGTCCTTCTCTTCGCCGTTGTCGCGGGTCTCGCTGTTGTTGTCGCGGCGGCGCTCCTGGCACTGCTGGCACGCGCAGTCGCCGTGGTCCGGAACACCACCCTCATTGCGGTGCGCGCCCTCATTGCGGTGCGCGCCCTGCTCACCGGCGTGGCCATGGCAGTGGCACTCACCGGGAGGGCAGTCGCAGGTCTTGTGGTGGTCGCAAGTGCAGCCTTCACCGTGGTTACCGCAGGTGCAGCCCTGGCCATCCGCGTGAACGTCCTTCACGCCCAGGTCAACCGGCTCGGACTTGACCACGCGGCCGTCGTCAAGCGTGCGCTCGTCGCGCAGGTGCGTGTCCACGCTGCCGTCGCGCCGCACACCGTGCTCCTCAGTGGAGGTGTCACGTGCAGAGTCGTGCAGGTCCTCGTTGCGGCGATCAGTGTCGGCGTAGCTACGGTCCGGTGCGTTATCTGCGTTGTCAATGTCACCGGTGCGGTTCTCGGAATCGAATGGGCTGGTCATGATGTCACTCCTAAATGTTGGTTCATCCGGTTTCCCCTAGCGAAAATGTTTTTCGTTGGTGAAAACCTCTTGAAAACCACGGTAGTGACAGATTGACCTCCGCGCTGTGACGGAGGCCCGCTGTGACCAAATTGTGAGGTTATGCGAACCCCTAGGCGCCAAACATCAAACAAGCGGCCCCAGAAGAGACCGCTTGTTTGAAATCCTATACGGGTGATTCCCGCGCTGTACTGTGGATTATAACGGTTGATCGGGCGGCACTGCAAGGGGGGGGACGTTGAAGAAACGCATAGCGGATGACGTAATAAGCCGGATCCCGGCACCCAGGTTCGCAACCTATTTGGCAGAGACCGACTCTGGGCAAGGACCAAACCCCTACACAGCCTTGGATCTCTACCTATGGAACATCGAAGCGGCGGCTGCAGTTACCAGCACGACATCGATTGTGGAAGTAGCCCTACGCGACTGCATCGACCAGCAGCTGAGGATATGGAACCAGGAAAAAATCGGCACCAAGGATTGGATTACAAAGCCAGCGGTTCCGTTATCGCACATCGTCAGGAGCACTCCACCACGCTCATGGCGCCCTACTACCAAGCGGCCCCTGTATAAATACTGGTGGGAAACCAAAGCACGTGAAAGGTGCACTAAAGATAACCCCAACCACGATGACCTAGTCGCGGCTCTATCATTCGGCACCTGGTTACAGCTCATCCCGAAACCGCCCTCCTTAAACGGCCAGCGTTCGGGCCCTCGCGTCGACCTTTGGGAGGACGCTCTCAGCCAAGGCTTCAAAGCGTCGGCTTACCAGGCCTACACATGGGCTGAAACCTTGAGGCAAGCACGAAACCGGGCCTCGCACCTTGAACCGCTCCTCAATCTGCAGCAGCTGCGTCACTGGCACCGAGTTTCAAGCCGGCTTCTCAATAGCCTTTGGCCCGAGGCACACGTGCTAGTTAGCGGCCCAGCCCGTATACCTCGGGTAATCCAGCGCTATCCCTTGGTTACCGGAAGTTGAGGTACGCCTTCGACGGCGTCGGCCCCCGCTGGCCTTGGTACTTCGACCCGAGCTTCGACGAACCGTAAGGGGTTTCGGCTGCGGACGACATCTTGAACAGCGCGAGCTGCCCCACCTTCATGCCCGGCCACAATGTGATCGGCAGGTTGGCCACATTCGACAGTTCCAAGGTGATGTGGCCGGAAAAGCCCGGATCAATGAAGCCTGCGGTGGAGTGGGTGAGCAGGCCCAGCCGGCCCAGGGAGCTTTTGCCTTCGAGGCGGCCGGCGAGGTCGTCGGGAAGCGAGAAGGTTTCCAGCGTCGCCGCGAGCACGAACTCGCCCGGGTGCAGCACGAACGGCTCGCCCTCTTCCACCTCGACCATGGTGGTCAGATCCGGCATCTCCTGTTTCGGGTCGATGTGCGTGTACTTCGAGTTGTTGAACACGCGGAACAGGTTGTCCATGCGCACGTCGATACTGCTGGGCTGGATGTTCGCCTCATCGAAGGGGTCGATACCCAGGCGGCCGTCGCTGATGGCTGTCGTGATGTCGCGGTCTGAAAGAAGCACGGCTTCATTCTAGATGCGGGCGTTTTTCGTGGGGCACGGTGGCGGTGCTACGATTGAGCCTGCTTCACATCAGGCACCATTTAGCCTGGTAGAAAGCATGCCGGCGTAGTTTAGTGGTAGAACATCAGCTTCCCAAGCTGAGAGTGCGAGTTCGATTCTCGTCGCCGGCTCCACTGTCATCAGTCGCGACATTGTTGACAGATGAGTCGCGACATGGTGGACAAACCGGCGTCTTGGTGTTTATTTTTTCC
>NZ_JAGPYY010000014.1:0-60059 GCF_024454075.1 Corynebacterium sp. CCUG 71335 | reverse complement strand
TGAACTCGTCACTGAACTTCCTAGGCATGATCCAATCCTCCTCTAGAAACGATCGGAACTAAACCCAGGACACTTCATACTCAACCCAGCCGCAGTACGCCCCGCAGAGTCAGCCACAGTACGCTCCCCCAGCGCAGCCAAGCGCCGTTTACGCACCCTACGACCCTCACGCCGGGCAGAAGGGGCGTTCCCCGATCTGGCCGAAACTCGGTGTCATTGCCCTATTCCTGGTCATTCTTGGCAGCACCTTCCTCCCGATGATGACCGCCACGGCGACGATGGAGGACATCGCGAAAGAATACGGGATGAGCACGCGGCACTTCCCCGACGGAATCGATGACGACGCCTACATTGAATCCACCCTGACCTGGTGGGGTGAAGTCGGCTTCGACGCCGTGGGCTTCGACCGGGACGCACCGGGTGTGGATATCGACGCAGCCGAGGAGGAAACAAGGAAAGAGATTGTCGAGGACGAGGACTTCCAGACGATGATGAGCGTGCTCGCCGGCGGCATCATCGCAATTCTCGTTTTTGCGGGGCTGGCAGTGCTGTGCGTGCTCTTCAACAACCGCCTATCTGCCTTACCCGGCATCCTCGCCGCTCTTGCTCAAATGGCGGGCACAGGCTTGATTTTCTTCTTCATATCCGTTGCCCCCGAAATGGAAGAGAACCTCACGGTCACCCCGGGCACTGGTTTGTGGCTCTTCCTCGCAGCCTCGGTTGGTGGCTTCATTTTCTACATCGTTGTTCTCGTTGCAGGCGGCAAGAAATACCCCGCAGTACAACCCCCTCAAGCCGGTACACCCTATCCTTCTGCCTATTAACGGCCGTTTGGGGGCACAAGACGAACCGAGTAGATACTCCACGAGCCGAGGACTACGATGCCCAGAGTGCCTGCCAAATTCCGCCAACTGCCGCCCCCTGGACCCGAATGGGGCGGCAGTCTCATGGGAACCTCAATCGTTTCCCGCCTCCTCGTCGAACTCGACCTGAAGATCGCTTCCGGCATCTTTGCCGCGATCGCGTGGGGGATCCTGGCCGTTCTCATTGTCGGTTTCGTGCGTTACCGCCAACCGAGTTTCCGCCGCACGTCCATGGCAGCGTGGTCAATGTTCTTCATCGGCATCCTCGCTCTGGGGGCAGCTATGTCGGGGCTGACTGGCCACACAGTTTTCCGCCTGATCGGGTTCTGGATCGGAGCGCCGGCCACTGTGATCACGTGGGCAATTCAGCTCACGCGTTTTGAGGGACCCCCAAAGTTCACCTGGGGTCTCCCCCTCGTTGGCCCGATGATTTCGTCGTCTGTGGGCGCGTGGCTCGCCCGCGACTACGGGCAGCTCTACCACACGATGGGCACCGTTTTCTTCGTGATGTCATTCTTCACCGCCGTGCCGATCTTCATTTACGTCTACTGGCAATTGTGGCGCGGCAACGTAGATCTCAGCGGTGCCAACTCGGCAACAGCATGGGTTCCGCTCGGCGTTGTCGGCCAATCGACAACAGCAATTCAGCTCCTCTACCCCGGCCACTACTCCATCGGCTACGGCCTAACTGCGTTGGTGATCGCCATTCCCCTTGCGATCTTCGCGATGGTGAAGTTCTACCCGAACGTCGTGCGCTGGGTGGATTACTCCCCCGCATGGTGGGCCTGCACGTTCCCGCCGGGAACGGTGAGCATGGGCGGACACCAGGTCGCATTGGTCAACGGCTCTAACTGGCTCGACACTGTTGCCTTGAGCATTCCGGTTCTGCTCATCATTCACTGGTCGCTGTGTTCGAGCAGGTTCATCAGCTGGGTAAAGGAAGGCCGAGCCTAATCAGCTGCGGCCGGGGATGAATCCCCGACTATTCCTTTCCGCTGGAAGTTTTTCGGATAGTCTAAAGACCGAAAACTTCATCTTTGGAAAGGTCACCATGACAACACCGAACAACCCCGCTTCTAACTCCGCAGGTCAGTGGGGCAATCCGCAACCCGGCCACCAGCCAAACCCCTCGCAGTGGGGTGCGCAGCCGAATCAGCCGCAAGGCCAGCCGCAGTGGGGCGCGCAACCGGGTCAGCCGCAGGGCCAGCCACAGTGGGGCGCGCAACCGGGCCAGCCGCAGGGCCAGCCACAGTGGGGCGCACAGCCGAATCAGCCGGGTCAGCCACACTGGGGCGCGCAACCAGGCCAGCCCGACGGCACCATGCAGGCGCCGAAGGTAACGCCGGTATGGCCTACCTGGGCAATGCTCGGGTTCTTCCTGCTGAGCTTCCTGACCAGTTTCATGACTGTGTCCAGGACTATTGTCGACCTTGATGATTTTGAAGGATTAGGCTCCATCGGCGGAACGCTCAACTGGTGGGGTGCCTTCAGCGTCGAAAGTTCTGGCCTCGGCCGTCTCGGTGAGGCAGCGCTCAAGGAGGAAGTGACGGGCACCTTCCTCATCGGCATCGGCACCGTCCTGACTCTGGGCTGCTACATCGCGGCGACGGTTCTCTACTTCCTGGGCAAGGAAAAGCTCGGTGCCATTCTCGGTATCATCGGTGCTGGTCTGCAGCTCTCCGGCATCCTGTTCTTCTTCTTTAGCTCGATCGGCGACGATTACACCTCCCTCGGCGCCGGATGGTGGATGTGGTTGCTCTTCGGCATCCTGGCTCTGGCGTTGAGCATCTTCCTGCTTGTCAAGGGCCGTTCTGGCATTGAAGGCCAGTTCGCCAAGGCGAAGAATTCCGTCCAGCAGGTACAGCAGCGCAACGCGCAGCAGCAGTTCCAGCAGCAGAGCCAGCAAGGCCAGCAGGGTTTCCAGCAGCCAGGCCAGCCAGGCCAGGGCTTCCAGCAGCCAGGCCAGCCAGGCCAGGGCTTCCAGCAACCGCAGCCATACGGCCAGCCCGCCCAGCAGCCGCAGCAGGGTTTCCAGCAGCCGTACCAGCAGGACCAACAGGGGTTCCAGCCACCGCAGCAGAGCAACCAGCAGTCCGGCAGCACCAGCTACCGCGTTGAGCCTTCGAGCACTGCGTCCACGACGGACGCATCGTCCTCTGGCACCGCGTCGTCTGACGTCCCGTCTTCTGGGGGCCAGTCCACGTGGGGTGACACCTCAGGCGGCACTTCAGCCGGCACATCGACCGGTCCTTCCCCGGAAACTGATTCCTCGACCGGTACCGAGGAGAACCCGCGCTAGTTCGTCCGCGCGTTCACGTCGACCTCGAAGCCAGCGACGTGACCGCGCGAGCTGAACTGCCACATTGCAGGCGCTTGCTTGCCGACGGCACCCGGCCACTCCCCCGTGTAGATCTCCGCGGGCAGACCGGCCGGGTTTTGTCCGTACTGGGCTAACCACACCTGGCCGAACTCCCGGGTGTCGGCACCGAGCATCCGCCACCGCCAAAAGTGCGGGTACGTATAGATGCCACGCACGGGAACACCCGCTTGCAAGAAAAGATCGCGCGCCTCGCGGATGTGGTCAAGGTGGAGTCCCGCCGGGGTTTCACAATCCAGCCACACTGGGCGCTGCACGTCTGACATCACCTCGAGGGATGCCTCGACCTGCTGAGCGATCGTGGTGCCCTCCGAAGGGTTACGCAGGTAGTGGTAGGACTCGGCTGCGATGCCGGCGTGGGAGGCATCGTCGATATGCGAGCGGTATGTGCGGTCTTTGTACGTGCCGTCCGTGGTGCGCACCACTGCGAACTCGATGCCTTCGGCTGCAGCACGCACGAGGCTGATGCCATCCTGGTGCTCGCTGACATCCACCCCGAACTGGACGCGAGAGCCGGCAGCCATCACCGCTTGGTGAATCCCATGCGCGGAGAGAAATTAGCTGGGTGCTTGCGCTGCGCGATCGCGTCGGCAATGACAAGGCGCCACTTTGGGTCCGTGACCGGCATATGGGCGACAGAGAACCAGCCGACCTCCGTCGATTCGTCGTCGGCGACGTGCGGGGCCGCGGCGGCGTCGACAGGCTCAAGGCGGATCGCGATGGACATGTAGCTCGCCTGGTCGCCGTTCTCATGGGTGATCGGGCCAATGGCACCAGCACCAATCAGCGCCGCGGGAGCAGCCTCGATACCGGTTTCCTCCATGACCTCGCGCACAGCGGCGTCCTGCGGTTCCTCACCGGGATCACAAATCCCCGTCACTGGAGTCCACTTCCCGTTGTCTGCCCTTTTGACCAGCAGAATTTCCGGCACTGCCCATGCGGAACCGTCCGTGGAATCCCGCAGGACCAACGCCGACACAGCGGGGATCCACATGGGGTCATGGCCGATCTTCTTGCGAGTCTCCACAATGAAATCTGGAATGGGCATACCGCCAAGTCTACGTTGCGGGCAAAGGGCGCTAAAGTTTAAAAGCACTATGAGAGACCTGCGCAGCCTGCCCACCCCAGCCTTCATCGTCGGGTTCGGTGCCCTGCTTGTTATCTGCGTGGTCCTCACCATTGGGCTGTTCAATTACGAGTCCGGCGCCGAAGAACGTGCAGCTTCCGCTACGGCGACAACGGGGACGAGTGGAAGCAGCACCACTACCACCGAGTCCACGACCACCCCGGTGACCACGGTGACCGGTCCGGGCGAGGAGGACAAGGTCGCTGTCACCCGAGAACCCAAGCCGGCGCCCCCGGGCACGGATGAGAAGCAGGTGAAATCGTCGATACGCTCCTACCTCATCCAGGACGCCGCGACGGCACGCACCTACACCGGCGTCGCAGTCACCGGCACTGTGTCCGAGGAAGCGCTCGGCATGATGCCGGAGCTAACAGGACATATCAGCCGGCTGCTCGAGCAGAATTGCCTGGACGCAATGGCTCTGGAAACCCCAGATAACACCCGCGTGACCTTCAACGGCTTTTGCTACACCTCGCTGCCTCCGGAGACGATCGAGCGCATGCTCACCTTTGCTCTCGACGGCAAAGCGGACTCAATCGACTTTGCCAACCACCCCAACCGCGGCCACAAGAACGCTGTGACCATGAACTGGTTCGTCGACTCTAATGACGTCGCCGAGAAGATCCACGAGACGTGGAACCCGCTGCGCCGGCCCCGCGCGATCGAGAAGATCAACCTGTACACCTACAGCCCCAACGAAGTGCACCGTGTGGTCAAATCTCGCGGGAAGCCCGACTACGCAACGACAGAAGAGCTCACGGGCGAATCTCACCAGCGCTGATCTGAAAACGTAGCGTTGGGGACAACGCGACGAATCACTTCCATGACCTGGTTGAGGTTGGAGTAGCTCATCATCTTGGTCTCTGCGCCGGGGATGTCGCACTCCTCGTGCGCACGGCCAGCTTCAGTACCCGAGACCACGCCGATGATCGTGGCGCGGTCACCGACGATGTAGAACACCGGGCCGCCGGAATCACCGGGCAGGGCGCACACGTTGGCGATGTCGCCGTGGGTTTCACGCTCCACATCCGCTTCCGTGCGGATTACCTGGATGCGCTCCGTCGCCTTGAACTCTCCGCAGGTTAACCCAGTGGTTCCGCCGGTTTTGCAGATGCGCTCGCCGGGCTCCATCTTGCCTTCGTACAGGCCGGTGTCAATCGGGTCACCCACGAGATCCATGAAGCGGTTCGGGTCAGTGATCTCAATGATCCCCACATCGATGTCACCGTTTTCATCGCTGTACAGCCCCGAGTAAATATAACGGCCCGCTTCAACAGAAAAGTCGTGCACCGTCTCCGCGTTCGTCGGCCACACCAGGTCGCCTTCGCGCCCGCAGTGGCCCGCGGTGACGGCGAAGTTGCGGCCGTCGTCGGCGCTGAAACTGAACGCGACAGTGCATGACTGCGCCGTGAAAACTTCGCCTGGCTGGGGGTAATGCTGCGTGGACTGGATCTTTGTGCCCGGGGCCCACAGAGCGAACGCCGGCTGGATGACGGGGGTCCCCGGCAGCTCCTCTACGGGCGCATCAGCCGCCGGCCCCCCAGGGGTCCGGACATCCTCGCGCGCTTGGCGCTCCTCGACGGTGAGAGTCGGGTAATCCGAGGTGCTCACGCCGAGCCACACCACCGAGGCGACAACGAACGTCATGATGACGATCAGCGCCGACCACAGGGTCAAACCGCTGTCGCTCGACCGGCGCTGCGGATGCGGCTGTGGCTGAGGCAGCGGCTGCAGCTGGTAATGAACGGGCAGCTCGTCGCTCCCCTGCACGGGGTACTCCCGCGGGGGCTCAGACGGATGCATAGATGGTTGCGTCACCGTTGGGTCAACCCGTGGTGGTTACACCTGATCGGCGGAGTCAGAATCGGCGTTCGCGGCGGTGTCGTCGATGCCAGCGGCATCTTTCTCGCTCGCAGCTTTTCCGCCTTTGTCGTCCTCATCCACGGACTTTTGGACCTTCAGGTCGCGGACGAACTTCTCCGGGTCGAACTCGGTGTAGTGGTCGGGGCCTGCGAACTGTTCCTGCGCCATGAGTGCTCCTCTACTCGTTGTCCTCGGCTGCGTTGCTGTCGGCGATTGTAGCGATGTACTGCTTCACGGTCTCGGCGTTGTTCGGCATATCCACGACATGGCGGTCCGCATCCATGATTTCCGCGAAGCGCTCCGGAACATCCGGTTCCACCCCAGTCGCTTCCACGATGGTCTCGGAGAACTTCACCGGTAGCGCGGTCTCCAGCACGACAATCGGGGTGTCCACTCGGTCCGCCACACCGCGTGCGACAAAGACACCGTCTGCGGTGTGCGGATCGATCATGACGTCGTGGTCGGTGTGGGTGGCACGAATCGTCGATAAGCGATCTGCGTGCGTGGACTTTCCGGACAGGAACCCGTAATCGGCGCGGATCTGCTCCATGAGGTAGTCATCGAGCTCGAAGCCGTCAGCCTTCGCTTGCACCGCGAATAGGTCGCTCGTGCGATCTGCGTCGCGCTCGAGCACATCGAAGATGAAGCGTTCGAAGTTGGATGCGCGGGAGATGTCCATTGACGGCGAGGAGGTCGCCTGCGTCTCCGCGGCAGAGCGCGGACGGTACTGGCCCGTGGTGAAGAACTCGTGGAGCACATCGTTCTCGTTCGTCGCCACAATGAGCTTGTCGACGGGCAACCCCATCTGCTTCGTAATGTGACCTGCGCAGATATCGCCGAAGTTCCCGGTGGGAACGCAGAAGGAAATTTGCTGCGGCTCCTGGCCCTCCCCGGGAGCCTCCGTGACCTTGAGGTAGGTGGAGATGTAGTAGATCGTCTGCGCGAGCAGGCGGGCCCAGTTAATCGAGTTCACCGCGCCGATGTAGTACTTCTCCTTGAACGCGGCGTCGGCGTTGACCTCCTTGACTACGTCCTGACAGTCGTCGAAGACACCGTCGAGGGCGATGTTGAAGATGTTGGGCTCATCCAGGCCGAACATTTGCGCTTGCTGGAAGGGGGTCATGCGGCCTGCTGGAGTGAGCATGAACACGCGGATATTGTCGCGGCCGCGCATGGCGTACTCGGCAGAAGAACCGGTGTCGCCGGAGGTCGCACCGAGAATATTGAGGGTGGCCTCGCGCCGCGCCAGCTCGAACTCGAAGAACTCGCCGAGCAGCTGCATCGCCATGTCCTTGAAGGCGGCCGTGGGTCCCTCCGACAGGTGCGCCAGGTAGATGTCGTCTTCCAACGACGTGACGGGCACGATTTCCTCATCGGCGAAGACCGGGGTGCGGTACGCGTTGGCCGTCAGCTCCTCGATCTTCACCGGCGGGATGTCGGAGACGAACAGTTTGACCACTTCGGCGGCCAAAGCGGCGTAACCCTCCTCGTCCAACAGGGTGCGCCACTGCGCAAGACGCTCGGGCGTAATCCGCGGGTACGCGACGGGCACGTAGAGGCCACCGTCCGGGGCGAGGCCACCAAGCAGGATGTCGGTGAACTTGTACGGGGTTTTCGACGTGTCGCGCGTTGAGATGTAATCCACGCTAAAGAAGTTTACCCGCCGCACAGGACACGCTTAGCGGGGAGGCTCCTGCCTGCCGGTGAGGATGTCGATGACGCTGCGGATCGCGCTGTCCCCCAGCACTGGCAGCGGTTCGTGTCCGCGCGAGTGGCGGCCCGACGGTCCGTCCGCACCCCCAAAGTCCTCAGCCGTGGCAAGGTTCGCGGAACCCACTGCCGGGGCGACGATGTTCACCAGCAGCGTTGTGTCTTCCAGTTCCAACTTCGTGGCGTTGTCCACACCCGCCGCCTGCGCCGCCCGGATGAGCGCGACCAGGTCGCCGACGGTCGCGTCCTGCAGATCGATCGAGAGATTCATAGCCATGGGCTCAACGCTACTCGAACTCGAAGGACGGTTCTTCGCCCCAGAAAACTTCCTCCACCACGCGGTGGGCCCGGCGCGTGACCTTCAGGTAGCGGTCCAGGAACGCTTGCGCGTCCTGCGGGTCATATCCTGCCGCACCTGCAACCTGGTTGAGCTGCGCCCCCGGACCGGGCAACTGATCGATGCGTTTGCCCGTGACCAGGACCAACGCATTGCGTGCAGCGGTGGCCATGAGCCAGGCGTCTGTGAGCTTCCGCGCCTGCGTGTTCTCAATAATGCCGTTCGCCTCATCTGTGACCAGGAAGTCGAGCACTTCCAAAGTGGAGGTGTTGTGCAGCTCCTCGTACGCATCGGCGTGCATCATCGTGAGCAGCTGGACTGTCCATTCAATATCGGACAGCGCACCGCGGCCGAGCTTCGTGTGCGTGGCGCGGTCGGCGCCGCGCGGCAACCGCTCGTTGTCCACGCGCGCTTTGATGCGGCGGATCTCTTTGATTTCCGCGTCGCTGGCCCCACCTTCCGGGTAACGGAACTTATCGATGGCTGTGAGAAAGTTCTTCCCCACCTCGACATCTCCCGCGCACACAGTGGCCCGCAAAAGGGCTTGTTTCTCCCAGACCGCGCCCCATTCGTCGTAGTAGCGCTCGTAGCTGGCGATGGTTCGCGCCACCGGGCCGGAACGTCCCTCAGGGCGCAGCCCCAGATCGACTTCGAGCGGCGGGTCGCTGGACGGTTTGGCCAAGCGTTTGCGCATCTGGTCGATGATCTTCTTTGCCCACGCCAACGCGTCTGTCTCTGCGACACCCTCGCTCGGTTCGGCAACGACCATGACGTCTGCGTCGGACCCGTACCCGAGTTCTTCACCGCCAAGGCGCCCCATGCCGATTACGGCGATCTGCGCCAACGGTTCCTCCAGCTCACGCTCGATCAAGTCAGCGCGGATCTCCGCCCGCAACCCTGCCTCGAGCACGGCGTTCCACACCCACGACAGCTGCATGCACACCTCGCGCACGCTCATCATGCCCAGCAGGTCCGCCGACGCGATGCGCGCCAGTTCCGCGCGCCGCAGCGACCTCGCCACGTTGACGGCTTTGTCCGGGTCGGCGTGGCGCTTCGTGGCCGCGATGAGCGACTTGTACACACGGTCCGGGTTCGTGTCCAAGAGTTTCGGTTTCGAGGCACCGTCGCCCAACTGCTTGACGACGTCCGGCGCACTGATAATCAAATTCGCCGCGTAAGGGGATGTCCCCAAGATGTGCATGAGGCGTTCACCGACAACGCCTTCGTCGCGAAGCATCCGCAGGAACCACGACCTGTCGTTCGCCGCCTCTGAAAGCTTGCGGTAGTTGAGCAGGCCGGCATCTGGGTCGGCGGTGTCGCCGAGGTAGGTCATGAGAGTCGGAAGCAGAATGGCCTGCAGTTTCGCTTTACGCGACGTCCCCTTGGCCAAAGCGGTGAGGTGCTCGTACGCGCGCGACGGGTGGGTGTAGCCGAGTGCTTTGAGCTGAGCGACGGCAGCATCCTTGGTCAGCGACGCCTCACCGATGCTCATCCCCGCAATGGCGTTGAGCAGCGGACGGTAGAACAGGCGTGAGTGCAGGTCGGAGATATTCTTGCGCTCGCCCTTGAGGTGCTTCTCCATCGCCTCGACAGCCGGCGTCTTCGGGGTGGAGACAAACCCTGCGGTCAGGGCGAGCCAGCGGCGGTTCTTCGCGTCGTCCTCCGCGGGCAGCGTGTGGGTGCGACGGAAGCGGTGCAGCTGCAGACGGTGCTCGAGCAGGCGGAGGAACTCATAGGCTTCGATGAGCCGGGCCGAGTCTTCACGGCCGATGTACCCGCCGGCGGAAAGTGCCTCAATGGATTCGATGGTGTTCTGGGTGCGCAAGGTGTCGTCAATACGCCCGTGCACGAGTTGGAGGAGCTGCACGGCGAACTCGACATCGCGCAGGCCGCCTGAACCCAGCTTGAGCTCGCGGGTGCGCATGTCTTCCGGGACGTTGGACAGCACCCGGCGGCGCATGGCCTGGACATCCTCGACGAAGGAGTCGCGTTGGCTCGACTCCCACACCATTGGCCGCAACCGTTCCTGGTACTCCTGGCCGAGCTCCATGTCGCCCGTCATCGGGCGGGCCTTGAGCAGGGCTTGGAATTCCCACGTGTCCGCCCAGCGCTTGTAATACGCCTCGTGGGAATCGAGGGTGCGCACCAGGGCACCGGACTTGCCTTCCGGCCGCAGGTTCGGGTCGACGTCGAAGAATGCCGAATTGCCGATGGCTGTGAACTCGCTGGCCACCTTCGTCGCCTTCGCGTCAGCCGGTTCGGCCACGAAGATGACGTCCACGTCGGAGATGTAGTTCAGCTCCCGGGCGCCGCACTTGCCCATCGCGATGACGGCCAGTTTGCCGTCGGCCTTCTCGTCGTCGTGGACGGAGCGCATCGCCACCGCCAAGGCTGCGGTCAGCGCAGCATCGGCAATGACGGTGAGCAGCTCCGTGACCTCCCGGTACGTCAGCTCCTCCTGGTCCCCGCCGACGCCCTTGAAGGAGGAAAAGGTTCCCGCCAAGTCAGCGGCGGCGACCCGCATCATCAGCGTGCGGTAGGCATCCTTCAGTGCCCGCTTCGCGTCGTTGCCGGCCTCAGCAGCGCGGTAGGTGCCCGGCGCGTCCAGCTCTTGCGTCGCAGTCGGGTCGCCGTCTTCCGGTACCGCATCCACGGCAGAGAGCATGGCGTGGAAGATCTCCCTGCTGTCCGGCAACGGCTCCGCCAGGAGTTTCCACTCCTCGGGGTGGGCTACCAGGTGGTCGCCGAGCGCGGTTGATCCTCCTAGGAGGGCGAAGAGCCGGACGCGGAGGGTTTTATCGTCGATAAGCGATTGGCGCAGCTCCTCATAGGAATCACCGAGCGCTTCCGCGAGACGGTACGCCGTGTTGAGCGTCAGGTCGGGGCTACCGGCCGCGCCGAGCGTGTAGAGCACGTCGTTGTCGGTCCAGCCGAGCCGCTCCAGATCCTCGGCGGCATTCGTGCTGCTGAGGGATAGTTGCGCAGGTGACGGCGAGGTCTTGCGGGCCATTTCTTCTTACCTCCTTTGGATCTCTGGAGCTCTGCAACAGAGCGATCAGAGATTCAAATTGGTCTGCAGTTCCCACTGCGTGATCTGGTCTTCATACTGGTGCCACTCGTCCCATTTGGAGCGGAGGAAGAACTCGAAGACCTGCTCGCCCAAGACTTCTGCCATGAACTCGGACTTCTCCAGCTCGCGCAGTGCCTCGTCGAGGGAGCCGGGCAGGTCCTTGTACCCCATCGCGCGGCGCTCTCGGCGAGTCAGAGAGAACACGTCATCAACAGCGGGCTCGCCCAACTCCATCTCCTTATCAATGCCGTCCAGCCCGGCCGCCAACACTGCGGCGAACGCGAGGTAGGGGTTGGCGGCGGAGTCGATGGTGCGGACCTCAATGCGTCGAGAAGCTTCTTTGTGCAGGCGGTAGGTGGGCACGCGCACCATTGCGGACGAGTTGGACACGCCCCACGTCGCGCTCGTGGGCGCCTCCGAACCAAACTGGAGGCGCTTGTAGGAGTTCACCCACTGGTTGGTCACCGCGGAGATCTCGCTGGCGTGCTCGATGACGCCGGCGATGAACTGGCGGGCGGTCTTGGACAGGGAGTACACATCGTCCGGATCGTGAAAGGCGTTCGAGTCGCCCTCGAACAGCGACAGGTGGGTGTGCATCGCCGAGCCGTTGTGCTCGCGGAACGGCTTCGGCATGAACGTGGCCAGCACATTATTCGCCTCACCGACGGTTTTCACCACGTAGCGGAAGCTCATGATGTTGTCCGCCATGGTCAGCGCGTCTGTGTGGCGCAGGTCAATTTCCTGCTGCCCCGGCGAGCCCTCGTGGTGCGAAAATTCCGTCACAATGCCCATGTATTCAAGCGCGGAGATCGCTTGTCGACGAAACTGCGGCGCCGCATTCCGCTTCGCCTGGTCAAAATAACCACCGTCGTCGACCGGCTTCGGCTCCTTGTCATCGCTGCCCTCGGTGAGCACAAAGAACTCGATCTCCGGGCTGGCCACGCACTCGAAACCGTCATCGGCAGCCTTGTTCAGTGTCCGGCGCAGGACCTGGCGCGGATCGGCGTAGAGCGGGCTGCCGTCCGGCATGGAGATATCGCAGAACATCCGGGCTGTTTGCATTCCGTCATCCATGTCGAATGGCAGCGGCTGAAACGTCGACGGATCCGGCAGCAGCAACGTGTCCGACTCGGAGATACGCGAAAAGCCCTCGATGGACGAGCCATCAAAGCCGACGCCCTCGTCGAATGCGGTCTCCAACTCCGCCGGCGACATCATCACTGTCTTCAGCGAACCGAACAGGTCCGTGAACCACAGACGGATGAAGCGGATGTCGCGTTCTTCGACGTCGCGCAGGACGTTTTCTTGTTGGCTGTTCATGGCAACCAGCGTAGCGGGGACGCGCGCTAGGTTTCCCCGGGCCGCATGGTCCTTAGGTAAACTAGAGGTAAATTCCTCCGTTCGCACGAAAGTTGCTCGAAAGGCGATATCACCATGAGTTCTGGACTGGGTTCTGAGACATTTCTTGAGGTCGAGGCGAAATTCGCCGTCGACGATTCCGTTGCAGCGCCGGACCTGTCTTCGCTGAGTGGCGTGGACACGCTCGGCCACACCGCGCACCACAGCCTGTCCGCGATCTACTACGACACCGCGGACCTGCGCCTCACACGCGCGAAGATCACCCTGCGCCGGCGCTCGGGCGGCAACGACGACGGCTGGCACCTGAAGCTGCCCGCCGCCCACGGCCGCTTGGAACTGCACGCGCCGCTGGAGGATCTGTCCACGCCGCCGGCTCAATTGCTCTCCGCCGTGCGCGCTATTGTCCGCCGTGAGCCGCTCGCACCGATCGCGCAGATCGATAACAACCGCGCCGAGACACAGCTGCTGGGTGCGGACGGCGGCGTTGTCGCCGAGTTCTGCGACGACCGCGTCACCGCATGGTCCTTGCTGCCCGGTGGCCAGCAGACCTCCTGGCGCGAGTGGGAGGTCGAGCTCGGCCCGGCCCTCGCCGAGTCCCTAGACGGCGGCGCACTTATCCACGAGGCCACAACGGTGCTGATCAACGCAGGTGCACGCAAGTCCGCATCGGCTTCCAAGCTCGCCACCGCCCTGGGCACCTCCGTGAACAACGCGCCGGTTCCGCCCGCCGTCACGCCGCTTTCCAGCGACTCCCCCGCTAAGGCCGTCGTCGACTCGCTTCGCGCCCAACGTGACAAGCTCGTCGAGTGGGATCCCCGCGTCCGCAACGACGAATGGGATTCCGTCCACCAGATGCGCGTAGCCACCCGTGAGCTGCGCTCCCTGATGGAGACTTTCGAAGGCATTCTTGCCGGCCCGCAGCTGTCCCACCTTGAGTCCGAGCTCAAGGAGCTGGCCTCCCTGCTGGGCACCGCCCGCGACGCCGAGGTCGTCGAGGAGCGTTTCGTCGGCCTGCTCGAATCGGACGACACCGGCATGGTGGACCCGGATGCCGACGAGCATATCCGCGGCGACATGCGCCGCGAGTACGAGCGTGCCCACCGCCGCATCGTGCGCACCCTCGACTCCGACCGCTACCTCCAGCTTCTCGACGACATCGACGCCTTGTTGGCCAACCCGCCCCTGTCGCCAGAACTCGGTGGGGAGCCGGTGCCTGGCGCAGGTGCGCCGGACGCCTTACCGGGTTCGGACGCTGCCGAATTCGACGCCGAGTCCCCTTCCGCGGCCGCGGACTTCGAGCTCCCCGAGGTGGAGGCTGAAGCTGACGAGTCCGAGGGCGCCGAGCCCGAGGAGATCCTCTACGACCACCTCGCCACCGGCTACAAGAAGCTGATGAAGCGCCAGAAGAAGGCCGAGAAGTACTACCAGGACACCTCCCTGCCCCTTCACGACCGTGAAGAGTACGTCCACGATGTGCGCAAAGCCGCTAAGAAGCTGCGCTACTCCGCTAACGCCGCCAAGGACAGTGGGTTGAACGCCGGAAAGCTGTCGAAGGCGTGCAAGCAGCTCCAGGAGGTCCTCGGTGATTTCCAGGACGCGGTGACCTCGCGTGACCGGATCCAGCAGATCGCCGGCGAGGCTCGCACCCGTGGCGAGGACACCTTCGCCTACGGCATGCTCTTCCAGCGGGAGATCTCCCGCGGCAACGAGGCGCTCAAGGGGTACCCGGACGCCATCTCTGAGGTGAAGAAGGCCTTCAAGAAGGTCAAGCCGGTCAAGTCTGGCAAGAAGAAGTAGCGCCGCCCGGCCAGGCCAACCCTACCGGACCCCCTTACCGCTTACTTCTCCCAGGACGCGGGCTCGCCCCAGTTGTCGTCGGCCTCGTCCTGGGCCTCGGCGCGCTTGTTGCGCTCGGCGGCGGTGTCGAGTGCGCGCTGTGCTTCCTCGCGGGTGTCGTAGGGGCCCATTCGGTCATCCCAGCCGCCGACTTTGCCCTGGGTGACTTCGCCGGTGGAGGGGTTGAAGTAGAACTTTTCGTCGCTCATAAGGGGTCCTTTCAGTATCTGTCCGGCTTCGCGCCGAACACTTTCCGGCGTGCCGCCGGGATCACCTCAAGGCTACATGCGCGGTTGGTACTGTTGTGTGAGAAATCCTCCCCTCGGAAAGGACTGTCATGGCCGAATGGACTGCTGACTTCACCCCCGCCTCAAAGCGCATCGCCAAGGTCCACCGCGAAGTCACCAGCAGGGATCCGAAGCACACGGCGGATGCGCCAGGCACGTTCATCGTGGTGGGTGAGAATGCGGACCACTTCGGTGGGATCACCATTGCCGGACTGGCTTGGCACCGGGCGGCCGTGGCAGTGAGCCCGCGCACCGATGACACGATCTCAGTCCACGCCGAGTTTGCTTCGAGGGTCATTCAGGACACGGCCACGACGTCGGAGGTCGCGGAGCTGACAGAATCTCCGGACACGGATAGCCGTTACGCGGTGCGCTTCGGTGGGCTGGTGCACACGTTCGTCGGTAGGCAGATGCTGTCGCGTGAGACCGCCGGCATGGACATCACCGTGGTCAGTGACATTCCGCTGGGGTCGGGGCTTGGCGCGCTGCACGCAGCCGATACAGCGCTGGGGCTTGCCCTGCTCGCCGACGACGAAGAGATCGACTCGGCCCCACTGCGCACCCGCATCGCGGAGATCGCCAGCCAATCCGCGAAGACGTTCTCGCCGGTCCCGGTGCTGCGTGCCCGCCACTCGGCGGCGCTGCGCGGGGCGGAGGAATCGGTGAGCGTCATCGATTATTCGGACGGTTCGCTCACCCAGGCGCCTCACCCCAGCCGCGCGGGCGTCGCAATTTTCTCGGTCGCAGCTCCGTCCGATGAGTCTTTCGCCGATCAGGCAATCACAGAAGGTCGCACGCTTATCGACGACGCCTGCGCCAACTTCGGTGTACCTTCCCTGCGCCAGCTCCCCGAAGCGGTGGATCGTGTGGTCGAGTGGGTGAACGCGCGCCGCCAAGTCTACGGTGCGGACTCCGCCCCGACCCCGGAAACTGCGCGCGCGTGGGTGACGTTCAGCGAGGCGGAAACGCAGCAAGCGGCTGCCGCAGCGAAGGCCTTGCGCAGCATGCGTATCGACGACTTTTTCGCCGTCCTCGACCAGCCCCTGCCCACCCCGGGCCTATCGGTGCCCGACCAGTTGATCCAGCTGTTGGAGCTGCGCGGGGCCACAGCCGCGCGCCCGGCTGCTGCCGGCATGTCTCAGGCAGTGCTCGCATACGTGCCGGCGGAGAAGGCGAGCAACGCGATCGCCGACCTTATCGACGATGGGCTGGACGTGATGGACGTGCAACAGGGCTCAGCCGCGAAGGTTTTATCCTAGCGCAGGCTGCAAGCTAGTCCGCCGGCCAGGCGAACACGACCTCGCGTTCCTCCACGTCCGCACGAATGAGGGACATGGCGGCCTCGCGGGGCTCTTCGGGGTGGCCGAGGCAATCGGCGAGCACGGGCGGGTCGATGACGAACACCCTGGCCTCGTCGTTCTCCTGGTCAGTCCGCAGGATGACGCCGTTGAAGTTGTGGCCCACCCACGGCTGCAGCACTGTGGCCTCGGTGAGGTTGAGGCACGCCCGGTCCACTGAGTTCGCCAGCTGGGAGGTCCGGCCCATGGTTTTGATCACGCGCGGGGCATCCTGCTCCACCCACTCCGGAACCGGCTCGCCCTTGCAAAGGGCCAGGCAGACCTCGGTGGCGTAGCGGTCAATAAGACGCCGCAGCGGTGCGGTGACGTGCGAGTAGTGTCCGCCGATGCCAGCATGAACCTCTGGTTCCTTCTCGGTCAGGTCGACATACCCGGCACCCCGCAGCAACTTCTGGGCCTCGCGCATCACGGCCATTCCCCGGGGCGTGGCGGCGTTGACGGTGTGGAGGAAGAGGCCGATGTTGGCGCCGTCGGGAAGCGAATAGCCGAGTGCACGCGCTTCAGTGCGAAACGTGCTCTCGGCCGATTCCTCTGCGGGACGCAGCGTGCGCAGGAAGCCCACCGATGCTTCACGCATCATCTCTCCGGCTGCCATGCCGGTGAGCAGGGAGATCTCCGAGTTGTAGTCCATGACTTTGTGGCGAGGTTCTATGACCAGCTCGAATTGACCGTCGTCAAGCTCGACGACGCGAACCGACGGCACGCGCAAGTTGATCGCCCTGCGTCGGAGTGACGACGCTGCGCGCAGCTCGCCGACCTCCGGCAACAGCGCGATAGATGGGTGAACGCGGCCGGCGTCGAGGTCTGCCTGGACCCCGTCGTAGTCGAGTCGCGCAACGGAGTGCACCACCGCCCGCTCGAGATGCGTGCTGGCAAGCTCGCCGTTGGCGTCAAGGTCGAACGTCCACAACACCGCTGGCCTATCGACGTCCGGAAGCAGCGACGCACTGCCCTCACTGAGCTCCTCCGGGTGGAGGCGGGCAGGTTCATCGGGCAGGTAGATCGTCTGGCCGCGCACCAGGGACTCCTCGTGCAGGGGGCTTCCCGGCTCAATGAACGCCGCCACATCCGCAATCGCGTAGAAAACGCGGTAGCCGGAGCCATGCTTCTCGATGCACACCGCCTGATCCAGGTCCATGGACCCCGCCGGGTCGATGGTGACCAGGGGGATGTCGCGGGCGTCGATACGCTCCCCCGCATGCCGGTCAGTCGCATCGGCGGCAGCCTCGTGCAACTCGGGACTGAACTCCGTAGGGACGTCGAACTCAGCGGCAATCGCACGGAAGTCGAGAGGGGCGGCGTAAAGCTTCATAGCGGCCAATTGTTGCAGAAAACACTCTTGAGCGCGGGGTTCACTTGCGGTGTCTTGCACACGCCGCGCACCTCTCCAGATATAGTTTGCATGCTTGTCACGGCCAGGAAATTTGACCTGGTGTTTTCTGAATACGATTCCAGCCCGCTGCAAACTAAATCTTGGCCGAGTCATCCGCGTGAGAAACGGGGCGAGTGAGCCGGCCTATGAGCCGGATTCTGTTCCCTGAGCGCAGCCCAGGGCGGCGATCATCCATCTAGGACGCTCATTACTGAGCGTCTCGAGCAGCTACCTTCGAACATGGGCGGGCAGCCTCATCACGTCCGACGACCTCTGCCAAAAGGCAGGGGTTCTTGCCTTGCTCCCAGTGGGGTTTACCTGGCCGCGTGCGTCACCGCACACGCCGGTGCGCTCTTACCGCACCCTTTCACCCTTACCTGCGTTGCACCCGGCGATGCCGTGCGCAGCGTAGGCGGTCTACTTTCTGTTGCACTTTCCCGCGGATTGCTCCGGGTTGCCGTTAGCAACCACCGTGCCCTGTGGAGTCCGGACTTTCCTCGACCCGCGCCTTCTTCCTGCGGAATGGTTCGCGGAGCCGCGATCACCCAGCCGACTCACTCGCAAGGCGTAACTGTACCCCTGGGCGGGCAGTTTACGGAAGTTCTCCTGGGGCAGGCGGAGCCGGGGCCGTGGGGCTGGAATACCGCTCAGACATATGCGCTAGAACGCATGCTTTTGACCAGGGTGTTTAACCGAGCAGTATTCCGGAAAGCGCCCAGCAGTATTCCGGGTCCACAGGGGTTGCTTTAGCGGAAGTGTGCGACGTCGTTAAAAGAGCGCAGCACACCCATGTCGCCATAGAAGTCGACCACGGAGATCGATGCCAAGTCCAGGAACATGTGCTTGAAGGTGTCGGGCCCCGAGGAAAGCGCTTGCCTGATCACAGACTTGATCGGGGTCATGTGCGTGACCACGAGCACGGTCTTCCCCTCGTGCTTCTCCTGGACCTTCAGGCGCGCCCGCGTGACCCGGCGGTGCAAGCTGGCCAGGGACTCCCCCTCCGGCGGCGCCTGGTTGGCGGACCCAATCCAGGCTGCGAATTCATCGGGGAACTGCTTCTCGGCCTCCGCACGAGTCAGCCCCTCGAAGGAACCGAAGTCGACCTCCCTGAACCCCTCGACGGTCTCGATCTTCTCGGCGGGCATACCGAGAGCTTCCGCGCAAGCGGCGGCAGTTTCCTGAGCGCGGGTGGCCGGTGAAGCGATGATCGCGTCGATCGTGCCCATCGCGGCCAATGCTGCCGCTGCCCGGCGCGCCTGCTCCTGCCCGGTCTCCGTGAGAGCCGGATCCGAGGAACCGCTGTACGCCTTGCGTGCGGAGTGTTCCGTTTGACCGTGCCGAAGCAACACGAAACGGGTACGCGGCGCGTCTGCGGCAGATGTGCCAGACCAGTGGGCGGGTCCGCCGACGGTATGGGAGGCACCAGGCTTGTCGCTTTTTTCACCAGCACCTTCCCCACTTGTTGTCGCATCAATTATCCCCGGCGCATGTCCGGCTGCGGCGGCGTCCATCGCCACGTTGGACAGCTCATCAGCCTTCTTGTTCTTCGCACGGGGCACCCAGGTGTAGGTGACGGAGTCGAACCCGGCGGCCAGGTCACGGGCCTCGAAAGCCAGCTTCTTCATGTCCGGGTGTTTGATCTTCCACCGGCCGGCCATCTGCTCGACGACCAGCTTGGAGTCCATGAACACGTCCACGTCGGTGGCCCCAAGATCCCGCGCGGCCTCCAACCCGCGCAGCAGACCGCAGTATTCGGCGACGTTGTTGGAGGATTTCTTACCTACGACGTAGGCGATTTCGGCCAGCGTTGCACCGGAGGCGTCGTAAAGCACGCTGCCGGAACCGGCGACTCCCGGATTGCCGCGGGAACCGCCGTCGGTGTAGAGGGTGACCTTCATCGGATGAGCAACGTTCCGCAGTTCGGGCAGGTGGGAAGCTCGTCCTCGGGGACGGCGAGCACCTCGTTGCGCTCCGCGGGCGGGAGCTGAAGGAAGCAGGAACCGCAGGTCCGGCCGTTGAAGTGCGCGGCACCGACAGTGGCGTAGACACCGAGAACGTCGGCCGGCAACGACGCGCGCAGGGCATCGATGTCCACCGGCTCTTCCTCCGGCAGGGCGTCGACGGCGCGGCGGGCGGCTTCGATGCGATCATCCAGCTCCGCGAGGGTCTGAGCGCGCAGGTCACGGTTACCGCGCAGGGCTTTGACCTCGCCGTGGGCTTCCTTGAGTTCGTACAGCAGGTCCGCAATGCGGGACTTCGCGGCGTAGCGGTCGCGCTTGAGGTCCTCGCGGCGCTCCGGGTCGGTCTCCGCGGAGAGCTGGTGCTTGTCGTCGAGCTCGCGCTTTTTCAGTTTGCGCTCGTCCTCCTGGATGCGGAGGATGTCTGCTTCGACGTCATCAAGCGCGAGCTGCGCGGCGGCCGCGGCGTTGGCCAGGGACGGGCGCTTCGCCAGCAGCTCGTCGAGTTCCTGCTGTTCCGGGGAGCTGCTGGGGTGCGCGGCGGAGCGTTCCGCCTGCGCGAGGGCCAGGAGGTCGCGTTGCTTGTCGGGATCCAGGTGCATAGTTGTCTCCTAACTCTTCGGGTGCGCGGAAATAGTCCACGGGTCGGTGCGCAGAGTGATGATCTCCGTTTCTACCTCTGGGCACGCCTCCGCGACAACCTCGCTGGCTTGGCTCGTCCACGGGAACTCGCTGGCCCAGTGCGCAGTGTCAATCACGGCAGGCCCGCCGGCGCGCAGAAGCTCGTCGACAGGGTGATGGCGCAGGTCAGAGGTGACGTACACATCCACGCCGAGCGCGGATACAGCGTCCAGGAAGCTGTCGCCCGAACCCGATGACACTGCCACCGTCTGCACCATCTGGTCCGGGTCACCGGCAGCGCGCACGCCCCACGCAGTCTCCGGCAGCGCATCAGCGACCTGCTGCGTGAACGCGCGCAGAGTCATCGGCTCCGCGAGCTTTCCGACGCGCCCCAGCCCCGTCGCCGTCTCCAGGTCCACGGTGGACTCGAGCGTGACGATGTCGAATGCCGGCTCCTCATACGGGTGCGCCCCACGCAGTACCGCTGTGAGCTTGCCGCGTAGTGAAGACGGTGCGACGAATTGGACGCGGGTTTCCTCGCCGGTGAAGTGCTCACCAACCTCGCCATCTGTCGGGTCCGCGCCCTCTTCCGGGGTGAAACCGCCCCGCCCGTCCCATTCGAAGGCGCAGTGGGAGTAGTTGCCGATGTGGCCGGCGCCTGCGTCGAAAAGCGCCTGCATGACGCGGTCGACGTCGCCGGGCGGAATGTGAACGCCCCACAGGTCCTGCGCGGCTGGGTCGACGACTTTGATGGGGCGGCCGGGCGTGATGCCGACGAGTTCGGCGAGCTTGTCAGAAACGCCCGGGCGCGCAGAATCGGCGTTCGTGTGCGCAGCGAACAGCGCGCAACCGCCGCGGATGAGCGTGTGCACGACCTTGCCTTTCGGCGTGTTCGCAGCCACCGAGGTCACCCCGCGCATGAGCAGTGGATGGTGGACCACCAGCAGGTCAGCGCCGAGTTCCACTGCGCGCTCTGCGACGGCCTGCGTGCAGTCGAGGGCGAACACGACCTTGCGGGCGGGCTCTGCCGGATCCCCGCAGATCAGGCCCACCGCGTCCCAACTTTCTGCGAGACGCGGCGGGTAGGCGGTCTCGAGTGCGTGAACAACATCGCCGACGGTAGTCATGCGCTCCAGTTTAGGCTGTGTGGCATGACCACCCTCTTGTTGGACGTTGACGGCACCCTGATCGACTCTTTCCCCGGCATTCGCGACGGCTTCCTCCACGCCCTGGACACAGTCGGGGTCGACCACCCTTCTGATGAATTCATTGCCCGGATCCCGGGGCCGCCGATGGAGGAAACGTTGCGCTCCCTGGGGCTTTCCAGCGCGCAGCTGCACGAGGCTTTCGACGCCTACATGTCCTTCACCCGCGCCGGCGGGTGGGAACGAGCGACGGTGTTCGACGGGATCGGAGATCTCCTCGCTGGCTGGCGCGCGGACGGGTTCCGGTTGGTGACGGCGACGTCGAAAGGCGAAGGCTTTGCTCGCGCCATCCTCGAGCGGGAAGGCCTGCTGGATTACTTCGACTTCCTCGGTGCCGCGCAGGAAAATGGCCCGCGGCGCGCCAAAGCCGACGTGATTGCCCATGTTCTTGATAAGGTAAGTATCCCCAGCGGCACTGGGCTGATGATCGGTGACCGCGCGCACGATATCGAGGGCGCGGCCACGTTCGGCATTCCCACTGCCGCTGTTGCGTGGGGTTACGGTACTTCCTCCGAGTGGGAGCAGGCCGATTTTCTCGCGCACACGCCCGCAGAACTGGACACGATTGTAAGGAACTTCCATGACGCACATTGAATTCGTGTGCACAGGCAATATCTGCCGCTCACCCATGGCAGAAGTCATTGTTCGCGATGCGCTTGTCAGCGCCGGACTCGACCACGTCACAGTCACCTCCTCCGGCATCGGCGGATGGCATGTGGGCAACCCTGCCGACTCCCGTGCGTTGGACGAGCTCACCGCCCACGGTTACGACGGTTCCTCCCACCGCGCCCAGCAGTTCGGCGCCGCTCAGCTGGACGCCGACCTAATCGTGGCTCTGGACACCCGCCACATCTCTGAGCTGGTCGTCCGCGGCGTGCCCGAGGACAAGATCCGGTTGCTGCGTTCCTTCGATCCCTCCTCCCCCGCCGACGCCGGCGTGGCGGACCCCTACTACGGCGGGCCGGAAGGCTTCACCACCACGCGCGAGCAGATTGAGGCCGCCGCGCCCGGCATCGTGGAATGGGTCCGCGAGCGCGAAGCCTGATTGCGCGGATTCGGCCCCGTGCCCGCGGGCTAATAGGCTTGAAAGCGTGAGTGCGCCAAAGACCCGAACCGGTTCCGTGTGGAAGTCGTTTTTGACTCCCGGCTGGGTCATCGCGTTCATTCTGGCGCTCGCATTTTCCTGGTTCGCCATCACATGGCTGTCGCCGTGGCAGTTGAACAAGGACCACGACATCGTCGAGCGCAACGAGCGCATTGAGACCGCCTTCGAAGCAGACCCCGTCCCCGCCGCCACGCTTCTCGACGGCGGCTACGACCCCGCCGACGAATGGACCCGGATCTCGCTGACCGGCCGTTACGTGCCCGATGACGAGGTTCTGCTTCGCCTGCGGCCCGTCGACGGAGCCCCAGCGTTCCAGTCACTGGTGCCCTTCCAGCTTGACGACGATTCCAGCACCGTCATCCTGATCAACCGCGGCTGGGTGCCTGCCGAAGACGGCGGCACGACTGTTCCCGAGTTGCCCGCCCCGCCCGCGACCGAGACAGTCACCCTCAACGCCATGATCCGCACCCCGGAGGACCCCCACCCCGAAGGAGCCACCCAGGATCAGGGCTACACCATGGTGCAGTCCATCAGCCCCGCTCAGATTGCCGAGCTGACCGAGTCAGGCTCGGATTTCGCCGAGCCCTACGCCCAGCTGCTGTCCGACCAACCAGGCGTTCTCAACCCCGTCCCCCTGCCGCAGCTCGACCGCGGCAACCACTTGTCCTACGGGTTGCAGTGGATCGCCTTCGGCATCATGGCACCGGCCGGCCTGATCTACTTCCTCTATTCCGAGGTGCGCGAGCGCCGCCGCTACCGCCAGGAGCAAGAAGAACTCGCCGAACTGGTCAATCCCATCGCCGACGACTCCCCCGCCCCTGCGCCGGATTCGTCGTCAGCCTCTGGGACGACCGAGACCGAACCCAAAGCCCCGGCGGCGACAGCAGCTCCTGCCCGAGCTCGGTACGGAAGTTCACGCAAGAACCCGTGGGCTCAGAAAGAAACCGAAGAGCGCTTCTAGAGCTCTCTCGGGTTTTCAAAGGTTTCTAGGGTTTTGTTGGGTGACGCGCCTGCGTGCTAGCATCGTCGACACGCGCGCCGTTAGCTCAGCTGGAAGAGCAACTGGTTTACACCCAGTAGGTCGGCGGTTCGAGCCCGTCATGGCGCACCACAAAAGGAGAAATCACGCCCATCCGCACAACGCGATGGGCGCTTTCTTCTCGCCTATGTCTCGGTGGTCTTGTCTTCGTCGAGGCTGGGGTGAGGTGCGAGGCCCTTAAAGGTTCGCTTGGACGAGACGTCGCGAGCCAACGGCTCTCGTGCATGCTCGGGGGTAGAGATTTGGGGGTGCTTAAAGGGGCTTTTCAGCAGGGGTGTGGAATCTCACAGGGCTAGTTGCGGGCACCCGCAGAGCGCAGGCAAGACCCCTGCCAGTTCCCCAGGCGGTCCGCCTTAGTCTGCACGAGTCCAGCGAGCTGTGCGGACTCAGAGATGTCGCCGGGGTGGACCTCACCAGCCTGGTTCGCACCCGGGGTGAGCAGCCAAATTCGACCAGATTCGGAAAGGTTTCGAGTAGCGTCGACCAGCGCATCGACGAGGTCCTCATCGTCAGCGCGGTGCCATAGAAGGACGACGTCGCAGAGCTCGTCGGTCTCATCGTCGAGAAGCGCCTCGCCGATCCGGTCCTCAATAGCCTCGGAGATCGACGAATCACAATCGTCGTCCCACCCGAGCTCCTGGACGATGTCGTCGCCGGAAATGCCCAGCTTATCTACGAAATTCTCAGCGCTACCGGCGCCCACTGTGTGCTTTCCTCCTCAAACGGTGACTAACAATATTGCCAGGATACCGTTCCTGCTGCGCCACGGCGTGCATAGACAAAAAGAACTACGCTAGAAGATGTAGACGTGCGGTGCCCCCGCAACCCGGGAAAGGCGCCGTGACGTGCAGCAAGAATCCCGTATCGGAGGTATGGACATGGCTGAAAACGACGTAGAAGTAACTGCTGGGAACGACTCCCAGCACGCGATCATTCGCGATGGAGTTGCTTCCTACATGCACGACCCGGACCCGGAGGAAACGAAGGAATGGATGGATTCCTTCGACGGGCTCCTGGAGAACTCTGATCCTGAGCGTGCGCGCTACCTCATGCTGCGCCTTTTGGAGCGTGCCGACGCAAAACGTGTTCCCCTGCCGTCGCTGACAACGACGGACTTCGTCAACACCATCCCGACCACGCTCGAGCCGGAGTTTCCCGGCGATGAGGCGATGGAGAAGCGCTACCGCCGTTGGATCCGTTGGAACGCTGCCATCATGGTGCACCGCGCTCAGCGCCCGGGCATTAAGGTCGGCGGACACATTTCCACCTACGCGTCCGCAGCGGCGCTCTACGAAGTGGGCTTCAACCACTTCTTCCGCGGCAAAGACCACCCGCAGCACGGCGACCAGATCTTCGTTCAGGGCCACGCCTCCCCCGGTATCTACGCCCGTGCGTTCCTGGAGGGCCGACTGTCCGAAGATGACATGGACGGCTTCCGCCAGCAGCACTCCCGCGAGCAGGGCGGCCTGCCGTCCTACCCGCACCCGCACGACATGCCGGAGTTCTGGGAGTTCCCGACTGTGTCCATGGGCTTGGGCCCGATGAACGCGATCTACCAGGCACGCTTCAACAAATACCTGCAGGACCGCGGCATCAAGGACACTGCTGACCAGCACGTCTGGGCGTTCCTCGGTGACGGTGAGATGGATGAGCCGGAATCCCGCGGCTGCATCCAGATGGCCGCCAACTACGAGTTGGACAACCTGACCTTCGTGATCAACTGCAACCTGCAGCGTCTCGACGGCCCCGTCCGCGGCAACGGCCAGATCGTCCAGGAGCTGGAGGCCTTCTTCAAGGGCGCCGGCTGGGAAGTCATCAAGGTCATCTGGGGCCGCGAGTGGGATGAGCTGCTGGAGAAGGACGAGGACAACGCTCTGGTCCACATCATGAACCAGACGCCGGACGGTGACTACCAGACGTTCAAGGCCAACGACGGCGCATGGGTCCGCGAGCACTTCTTCGGCCAGGACGAGCGCACCAAGAAGCTCGTCGAAGACATGACCGACGAGGAAATCTGGAACCTGCGCCGCGGTGGCCACGACTACCGCAAGGTCTACGCCGCCTACAAGAAGGCGCTGGAGACGAAGGACGGCAAGCCGACTGTCATTCTCGCCTTCACTGTTAAGGGTTACGGTCTGGGCCACACCTTCGAAGGCCGCAACGCCACCCACCAGATCAAGAACCTCACCGCTGAGGACCTGAAGCTCTTCCGCGACATGCAGGGCATTCCGATCTCCGACGAAGAGCTGGAGAAGGACCCGAACCTGCCGCCCTATTACCACCCTGGCGAGGACTCTGAAGAGATCCAGTACATGAAGAAGCGCCGCGAAGAGCTCGGTGGCTACCTGCCGGAACGTCGCGCGCAGTACACACCGCTTGAAGTACCGGACCTGGACAAGACTTACAAGGCCGTGTTCAAGGACTCCGGCAAGCAGGATGTAGCCACCACCATGGCGCTGGTTCGTACCTTCAAGGCGCTCATGCGCGACAAGGAGATCGGCCGCCGCGTGGTGCCGATCATCCCAGACGAGGCCCGTACCTTTGGTCTGGACTCCTGGTTCCCGACTCTGAAGATCTACAACCCGAAAGGCCAGAACTACATCCCGGTCGACCACGACCTGCAGCTGTCCTACCGCGAAGCGCCGGAGGGCCAGATTTTGCACGAGGGCATCAACGAGGATGGATCGTCGGCAAGCTTCCTCGCCGCCGCCACGAGCTATGCGACGCACGGCGAGCCGATGATTCCGATGTACATCTTCTACTCGATGTTCGGATTCCAGCGCACCGGCGACAACTTCTGGGCTGCCGCCGACCAGATGGGCCGCGGCTTCATCGTCGGCGCAACTGCTGGCCGCACCACACTGATGGGCGAGGGCCTGCAGCACCTCGACGGCCACTCCCCCATCCTGGCGTCGACGAACCCGTCGGTCATTCCTTATGACCCGTCGTTCGCCTACGAGATCCCCTACCTGGTCAACAAGGGCATCGACCGGATGTACGGCCCCGACGGCGGTGAGAACGTCATGTACTACCTCACCGTCTACAACGAGCCGACCCACCAACCGGCCCGCCCGGACGACCTCGATGTTGAGGGCCTGCACAAGGGTATCTACCTGTACGACCGCGGCGCTGAAGACAAGGAGAACAAGGTCTCCCTCCTCGCCTCCGGCGTGGGCATGCGCTGGGCGCTGCAGGCACAGCAGATCCTGCAGGACGAGTACAACGTCGGTGCAGCGGTGTACTCCGTGACCTCCTGGACGGAGCTCGCACGCGACGGTGCTGCCCTGAACAAGGCTCGTCTGCAGGATCCGTCCGGCGAGCACGACGAGCCGTTCGCGACGAAGCAGCTCAAGCAGACCGAGGGCCCGTACATTGCTACCTCGGACTTTGCGACGGACCTGCACGAGCAGATCCGCCCGTACGTCCCGGGCCGCTACGTTGTCCTCGGCGCCGACGGCTTCGGTTTCTCCGACACCCGCGAAGCTGCCCGCCGCTACTTCAACATCGATGCTGAGTCGATGGTGGTTGCGGCTCTGACCGCGCTGGCTGACGAGGGCAAGATCGACATCTCCGTGGCCGCCGACGCAGCCAAGAAGTTCAAGATCGACGACCCGACGGCCGCCAAGCCCGACTCCGACTACAGCCCGGAGAGCGGGATGGAGTAGTCCGGGCCAACGTACCGGGTCAATGACCACCCTCGATCGCGCGAACGCCCGCTGCCCATTCTGTGCGCGGGCGTTCGTGTTTGAAGTTACGGTTGCGTTTGCCAATCGCGCGGGGGCGGTTTAGCTTAGAACCGTCTTAATATCCCGTAAGCTTTGCAAGGACCTACCATGACGACCTCCCAGCCGTACACGAACCAGAACCCGCACCAGCAGCCGGCGGGCCAGCCCGCAGGCTCCTACCCGGCAGGCGGCCAGGCCCCTGCCCCGCAGGAGAACCAGAAGCCGGGCCGCTTCGACAACGCCAACTGGTACGCGCGCGCCGCGATGGCTTTGTCCATCATCAGCATCCCGCTTTCCAACCTTGCATCCTGGACACTTCCGCTCGCCATCATCTGCCTGTTCGTCGGTTTCGGCCTGGCAATCTACGCCCTCGTGTCCAAGAACGCACCGAAGACTGAGCGTTGGTGCGCGTGGGTGGCTGTTGGCATCTTCGCCTTCAACATCGTCGCTGGGATCATCGCGTTCTTCTTGGGATTCACGGGAGCGATCTAGCCCGCTTCACCATCCAGACCATGCATGGGGTCGCCGTTGGGCGGCCCCTTTCGCATGTTCGCTTATCGACGCCGCGTGGCAGCCTGGCCCGCTGCCGTCGATACGCATGTGCTCTTTCGCATTTTCGTGCCGTCCACACGTCAAGTAACTGGAGCCACTGCCGCAACACGCCAGCTGGCGTTTTACGAAGCCCTTCCAGACGGCACGAAAATGCGAGAATCCTTATGGATCCTAGACGGCAGGTAACCTGGACACATGGTTGAGCTCGCCATGATTTTCAGCATCCTGCTGGGCCCGCTTGGGTTGGTGTTCATGCTCGCTGCGATCCGGTACCACACAACAGGCGTCCCAGTGAGCCAGCTGCGGAAGCCCTTCGCGCTGGGATCCGCCGTGGGACTACTGGGCTTCATTACGTTTGCGCCGCTACTGGTATACGGATTCATGGCCATCGGATTCCTTGCAGCTCTGGCTGCAGGCATCGCCTCGGGGTGGCTGCTGCGGAATTCACCGCGGACCTGGTCGGCGGCCGGGCTGTTTGCCGCGACCGCCAGCTTCGCATGCATCGGTGCTGTGACCATCTGGGTAGCCATTGGGACGAAAAGCGCGCCACCGACTTCAGCTCCAGGCGACTTCGTCTTCGCAGCGTTCATGGGCGCATTCGGCGTGTGGCTGACGCTGTTCCCCTTGCTGTTATTCACGGCCGCGATCACCATTTACATCTTCCGTCCAGAACCCGCCGGACCAGCCCCGACTCCGTATGCTGGGCCAGCATGAATGGTTTGTCGGATGGGGCTGCCGCCCTGGCCCTGAGCCATGTGGTGCTCGCTGTGCCCCTGCTCCCTATCGTCGCGATTGCGGCGTGGCGACACGGTGGTTTGAAGAACATTCAGAAGCATTTGCTGCTCGGCCTTGGGGTTGGAGTCCTTGTGTGTGTAGCCGGGTTTTTCTTTGTGTGGGCCATCGGATTGATGGACCCACGACACTTAGAATCACCCTTGGCGTTCCTCGTCGTCGTAGTGCCACTGGCCATATGGATCGCTGCTAGCAACGTGGCGGGTCATTCAGTACCCGGGACTAACCGTTGGATCTCAGCCGCCTCGGCCCTTGCTGCTGGCGCTTGCCTCGGGTTCGGTTCCCCTGCATTGTTCCTGCACTACCACTTCGAACTGACATCCGGCATTGGCTCGATCGGGTTCTACAACCCCTTCGCGGCATTATTAGGTGTCGCTTTAGCCTCATGGGCCATAGTATTTCCGGGGACGTGGGCCGGTGCAGGCCGGGCAACACGTTGGAAACGACCCCGGTGGCGCGATACAGATACAGGGACCCGATGGCACCATTTGTGATTGCTCAATCTTCCACGAGCGGGACCGATGGGGCGTGGGGTGCGGCGGGGCTCGCACTGCTGATCGGGATGATTCCGGTTGCCCTGGGGACTACCGCGGGGTTTGCGCGCTACATAGCCGCGAAAACACCTGTCGCCGAGGCCGGAAAGGCTCTGACCATCGGCGCCGGGAGAGGCCTAGTGGCCTGTTTCCCTTTCGTCATGCTTGGCGCGTTTTTCTTCAACTTCAGCTTTGTCCTCGGCATGATCTCCGTGCTCATACTGTTCGGGGCGGTTTTCTTCTTTGCGGGCAAGTTCTTATCAGAGTCGCCGCGCACCTGGTCCGCAGCCGCCCTCGTCGCGGACCAGCCGGGCGAATCGGGTCCACCACTGCCACCCGGACCACCGGAGCCGCCGTAGCCACAGCGCCCACGTTGGGGGCAAAGGTAGGTTGTTGCAAACGATAATAAATTCAGCTGCGGCCGTCTATAAGCGCAGGTCGAAGACCATAAGCGGCGCGGAACCTACTTTCCAAGTGCACTAATAGCGAAAATGCTAGATTCTTTTCCCATGAAGAAAACTGTCATTTCTCTGGCAACAGCCGTAACGGTGGGTGTTGCGAGCCTGTCTCCTGCTGTAGCAGAACCCGTGAATCCCGAACAGTCGACCCTCGGCTCGGCCGACACCGACGAGTCATCGACTTCCAGCGAACGTGACCAGTCGACGTCTAGCGAGGGCGACCAATCGTCGTCAAGCGAACGCGGTCAATTGTCTGACGGCGAAATCGCAGCCATCGTCCTTGTCCCGATCGTTGCTCTGGCCGCGATCGCTGGCGGCGCGTTCTGGGCAATCCAGAATGGAATGATCCCCAACCCGCTGCCTGGTGTTATTCCGGGTCCAGCTCCCAAGCCTGCGCCAGCTCTCGCTCCGAAACCTGCACCGGCTCCCGCTCCTAAGCCAGCGCCAGCTCCCGCCCCAAAGCCTGCACCTGCCCCGGCACCAAAGCCTGCGCCCAAACCCGCTCCCAAACCGTCCAAGTACTACCCGAACTGCCGAGCAGTCTGGAACGAACTCGGCCGCCCGATTAACTCTGGTGAGCCGGGCTACGGTAGCCACCTCGACCGCGACGGCGATGGAGTCGGTTGCGAAAAGCGCCCCCGTTAAGCGCTGACGCAGACGCAACGGTTCAGGCTAGCGGCGAAACACCGTTCATCACCCTTCCAACCTTTAGGGTGAGAGCATGAACCTGGAAGCCCGATTAGATCTGCACAGTGTCGGTGTCGGTGCATGAGCGCAGTTGGAAATGCGGTGGCTTCGGCACTGTTGGGCCATCTTCTGCTCGCGGTGCCGCTTGCCGTCGTAATAGTCGTCGCAGTGCTACGACACCGCGCAACACGAACGCCGTTGACCGGCTTGACGCGACCTATTCTGGCGGGCTTGGGCTCGGGTGTGTTTTTGCTCGCCTTCTCAGTCGCGTTTCTGGTCGCTGTCCAAATGGTTGACTTCCAAGCGCTTCCAGAATTCGTGGAGACTCTGGCCCTTCCCATCCCGCTCATTGTTTTCCTGGGCATGTGGTTTTGCCTGGGTCTAATGCTGCCCACATCCCCACGGACATGGACCCCATCTGCTGCCGCTGCCGGCGGTGTATGCGTCGGATTCGCCTCGCCTTTCCTGCTTTACTGCAGCTATGAGGTGTACCGGAACCACGGTCAGAACGGATCCGCAGACATCTTCTGGATCATGCAGATCGCGGCCCTCGTTCCATGGGTCGCCTTTCCCGTTGTTCTCGTCCTGGTGGCGCTGGGGGTGTGGGTGAGGGATCGTCGACAAGCGATGCGTCCCGGGGCGACGGCGAACCGAAAACTTCTGCCCCTTTAGCCCTGTTCATCGTCGGTGGTCAAACATCGGAGGTTGCGGACCGGTCCGTCCGTCCTGCATACGGTTCCTTCCTGCAACGATCCCTGCTACCGAGCACAACGTCAGCAACGGGTAGACAAAGAGCCACCCGGCAAAAGGCATGATGAGGATGAGGGCACCGGCGGCTTGCGTGGTGCTGTAGTCGTTGTGAGGTTGCGAAAAGTAGAGGGAGTACAGCACTCCCGTAGTCAAAGCGGTGCCGACGTGGTGCCATAGCGAATGAGCGAAGGAAAAAGCGCCAAAAGGCTCGGCACGATCACGGCGACGGCGAGAATCACCGCAGCACCCAGCAGCTCCCCATCATCCATGGGCTCAGTATCGCAAAACGGTGCATGAACTGCTGCGCGATGTTTCACAACCAGACTCGCTTCGATAGCCAAAAGAAACATCTAGGCTTGAACCATGAGCCCCGAGAATCCTTTGGACCTGTTCATCGTCGGCGCTGGACTGAGCGGTGTCGACCTAGCGCACCATGTGAACGAGAATTTTCCTGACTGGAACTGGGAGATCGTCGATTCCAATAAGAAGGTCGGCGGTACGTGGGTGACCTTCACCTACCCCGGTATTCGCTCGGATTCGGATATGGCGACGTTCTCATTCCCGTTCAAGCGCTGGCCGCACAAGGGTAGCTTGGGCAGCGGCGAGAACATCCAGAAGTATGTCGAGGATGTTGCGCGTGAGGAGGGCGTATTCGACCGCTTGACGTTGAGCACCTGGGTGGAGCAGGCGAACTTCGACTCGAAGAAAGGCCTGTGGGAAGTCACCATGCACACCCGCGAGGACGGTCAGGACATCCCCGAAGGCCACACGGACGCGCCGACGGCTGAGCGCACGATCTGGACGAAACGCCTGCACTTCTCTTCCGGCTACTACAAGCACCATCGCGGCTTCACGGCGGACATTCCCGGCGCGGACACGTTCGAGGGCACGCTCATCCACCCGCAGCGCTGGCCGGAAAACCTGGACCTAGCAGGCAAAAAGGTCGTCATCATCGGTTCAGGTGCCACGGCGATCACGCTGCTGCCGGCGCTTCATGACCGTGGTGCAGACGTGACCATGCTCCAGCGCACCCCGACCTACGTTGCTCCCCTGCTCAACCGCGACAACTTCACCGCCGTGACCACGAAGATCATGCCGGAAAAGCAGGCGCTCTCGGCCGCCCGCGCGATGCACATCGTCCGCGATATGGCGCAGTACTGGATGTGCCAGATCTTCCCGTGGCCCGCCCGCGGCTACTTCATGGCGCTCAACCGCGCGTACATTCCGTTCCGCGAGATCTTCAAGAACTTCAACCCGCCGTACGGCCCCTGGGACCAGCGCGTCTGCAAATCCCCCGACGGCGATTTCTTCAAGGCTATGCAGGACGGTGCGCGCGTTGTCACCGCGAAAATCAAGGAGATCACGCCCGACGGCATTTCGCTTGTCGACGCCCCTTCCCTCCCCGCCGACATCATCATCACCGCAACAGGACTCGATATCCAGGTCTTTGGCGGCGCCCGGCTGTTCGTAGACGGTGAAGAAAAGACCGTCCCGGATGCCGTCGCGTACCGCGGAATGATGGTCGACGGGTTGCCCAACTTCTCTTTCACGGTGGGCTACCTGAACCAGTCGTGGACACTGCGGGCAGACTTGGTCTCCCGGTACATGTGCCGGTTGTGGTCCATGATGGACAATGACGGTTACACCCAGGCCACCCCGCGCTTCCCCGCCGACCTGGAAGCTGACATCCCGCTGATGAACATGGACTCCGGCTACCTGGTGCGCGCTCGGAAAGACCTGCCCACCCAGGCCGGCGTCGACCCGTGGATGTTCGCCCAGGACTACATCCGCGAGTACCGCGCGTGGGGCCGCCCCGGCGCGGATCTCCGCGCGGATATGGTTTTCAGCTAGTTAGGGTGCCTGGTCTTCAGACTTGTCGATAAGCGGGTCGACGAGGCGGCGGATGGCCGTGGTCACAGCACCGGGTGCGTCGAGAGGCGGCATGTGCCCGGAACCGGGCAGCACCTGGAACTTTGCCTGCGGCCACAGTTTGTGGAGTTCCTGCGACTGTGAGACCGGCGTGACTGTGTCAATGTCGCCGACGAGAATGAAGCCTGGGATGGTCGCGAGCACGTCGGCAGCGGCGCGCTCGTCGTGGTCGCGGAGGTCATCAAAAAATCCCGAGTACGTGTCCAGCGGAGTCTCCTGGATCATGGCCGCGTGGAATTCCACGACATCCCAGGACATTCCCGGCGCGTAGAAACCGACCGCCAGTACGGGCGCAAGCGTCTCGGTGACCACGACCCTCACGCTCTCCGACAGGATCGGCAGTGCCTGCACCATGCGGTAGAGCGCCGCGCCAGCCGTGCCGCCGAGGGCTTGGGGCATCCCGCGGTCGGTAAACGGGTCCACTGACGACGAGATCTGCACGCTACCGGCCAGATTGAGCTCACCGGCATACCGGCGCATCAACGACAGCGACACCGGCCCGCCAAGCGAGTGCCCCACCACAATGACCGGCCCGGTGATCCCCCGGCCTCGGACGACGGCGATGATGTCGTCTGCGGCGGCATCAACGGACAAATCTGCGCCCTGGTCGGCGGTGAGCCCGTGTCCCCGGTAGTCCACCAGCAGCTGCCGGACAGGAAGGTGCTGCAAAGCCCTGACCTGCATGTAGAAAGACTGCGAAGAGATGTTGAAGCCGTGAACGTACAAGACCGTCAGTGCCTCAGGCGATTCCGGCCCACACTCGTACCAGTGAACATTCAGACCGTCGTGGTTCGTGGCGCCGGTGCGCATGCCGGTCAGGCCGAGGTGCCCCGAGCCGCTGTACAGCTCGCGACGCATCGCGATGAGCGTGCGCTGGGTGCCGGGGCTAAGGGCGCGCAGGTAGTTAGGCATACGGGAATGGTATCTAGAATGGGGTCATGGAACTTTCACAGCGTCTGGACTTGGGCAAGCTCGGCCTCGACGCCACCACGTCGGACGAGCCGACCCCGCTCGAAGGCGACACCATGGCCCAGCTTGCGGGACTGCTGGTTCAGGTCGGCGCTATCGACGACGCGGACGAGGTCAAAGGCACAGACACCCTGGACAGTCTCGGGGTCGACTCGTTGACCCGCATCGAGCTCGCCGTCCGCGCGGAAGAGCAGTTCGGTGTCCAGATCGACGAAGAGCTGTGGAACAGCTGGGCCACGCTTAGCGACGCCGCCGCCCACCTCGACCAGAACTCCTCACCCTAGGGTGAACGCCCCGATGCCTCTCGGCCCGGTGTGAACGATGTAGCGCACCAACCCATGCCCCGGTCTTTATAAGTCCAGTTCACAGCAATGTGCACGTCGACTAATGGGGCGTCTCGGGCTGAATCGTTCACACACGCGGCAGGAAGGACCCCGGCAACCATACCGGAGTGCCCAGCAGCGCTAGACCCTTGCCGAGAACCGGAACGTACCGGCAAGTTCGGTCAGCGCAGCCCGGAAGGTGGCCAGTTCATTGGCTGGGGCGTCAATGATCTCGCGGCAGCTGACGGTCGGTGCAACCCCAGCACGTCCCGGGTCGCGCGTCCACCGGGTGAACCAGCGGGTGTCCCAGATCGCGGCGTCATGAAGGTCGGCATCGTCGAGACCGGCGGCATCGAGAGAAAACTCGGAAAGCTCAGCAGGACTGAGGTGCTCGGCCATGAGCTCTTCTACGCGCAGGCGCAGGTGGCGGGGCATTCCGCTAATGGAGAGGACAGCCCGCTCCCGTGGCGCAACCGGGCTGAGGGTTGGTGCAGACAGGGCTGAGTCCAGAAGTGTGACAGTCATAGGGAAAGTCCTTTCATTGACGCGCGCATGCACGTAAGACGAGGATCGTCTTCCCCTACGTCCTCAAACGTTTCAAGAGTCTCGAAACGGCTCGGTGCAATTCTTCATGCGCTCTAGCCACACTGGCAACCCTCAACCTGCACTTGACACCCCCATTTACTCAAGTGCTAGTTGAGGGTTTTACTCGGTTTTACTCGGCTCGGCGGGCCCAGCCGCCGGCCGAGTCCTCGCCGTCCCGGTCGATGTAGACGCGGTACAGAGCGGCAAGGAACTCTTCTCGAGTCGCCGGATCGACCGCCTCTAACGCCTCGCGGACCTCGCCTTTGGTGGGCATCATTCCGTCGTCGTTAATGGGGTCATCCAGGAGGGCGTGTTCCTTGGAGAGGCGCCAACGTCGAAAAGCATCGGGCTCGAGCCGCGCGAACAGACGGTTGATTGTACCCAGCTCGGAGCTCGCGGGGACGTACCAACCCGCCCAGTAGGCGGCGGTACCCAGCGCGAACGCGATGAGCGGGGCGCACACCAGCGCAGCGGAGGGGTGCTCGAACGAGTAGAGCACCAGCGCGGTAACGGAGCCGACAATGGCAGGCACAACGTACATCTGCTGGTCGTTGAGGATGCGCGGGATGCGCCCAATGAGCACCTCACGAATAACCATGCCGCCGGTCGCGGTGATGATGCCCATGAGGATGCAGCCGATCCACGCCACCCCCGCCGAATACGCGGTGACAGTGCCGGTGGTGCACCAGACGCCGAGGATGACCATGTCCCCGTGGAAGCGGGTGAGCTCCCAGACGTACCCGCGCAGGTTGGCCAGGAATGCAACCAACGCGCCGATGAGCGCGATGGAGATGTACCAGGGGTCCGATAGCGCCGCGACGGGAGTATTGCCGATCATCGCGTCGCGCATCATGCCGCCGGCCATGCCGGAGATGATGGCGATGAGCATGAAGCCCACGGCGTCAAAACGCATGCGGCGCGCGACTGTGCCGCCGATGACAGCGTTGAGGAACACGCCAATGAGGTCGAGGACCGCGATGGCTTGGCCGACTGCGTTGTCAATGCCTCCGAAATACATTCGGCTAGCTTAGCTGGTCAAAGATCCGCGTATTCGTCTCCTGCCACAGCGGCTTTGCCCAATCCCCGAATTCCTTGTCCGCGAGCATGACCATCGCTGTCCCCGCGCTTGTCGACGCCGACCATGCCGGCACCACCCACATATATGTCCCGGACATACCGAAGTGCCCGACGGTGTCACCCGGCATGCTGTCGCCGGTCCAGTGCGGGGACTTCTCCCCCTTGATCTCAAACCCCAGGCCCCACGGGCACGGCTTTTGCATCCCGTAGCCGGGCACGACGCCGCGCAAGTCGCCGAACTGGTTGGTGAAGGCTTCCCGCAGCGTCTCTTCGCCGAGCAGCTGTGGGGCGATGAGCTCCTGCGCGAACGCCACAAGATCGCTTGCCGACGACCGACCCCCATGCCCCGCAGACCCGTAAATCTCCGTTGACCCCATTCCCAGCGGCTCGAAGACGCCCGCCCGGGAGTACTCGTCGAGCGTCATGCCTGTTTCGTCCTGGAGTGCATCGGCGAGGATCTCGAAGCCTGCCGACGAATAGATGCGGCGCTGCCCCGGCGCCTTCTTCGCCTCGCGCGAATCCATCTCCACTCCGGAAGCGTGCGCCAGCAGGTGCCGGACCGTGGACCCGTCCGGCCCGCAGGGGGTGTCCAGTTCGAAGACCCCCTCCTCCACCGCCATGAGGAAGGAGTAGGCGGCGAGCAGCTTGGTCACGCTCATCAGTTCGTAGACGCGGTCGGGGTCCCCCTGCTCCGCGTGGACACGGCCAGTGAGCGCAGCAGAAACAGTGACATCGTCCCAGCCAGCGCCGGTGAGGTTGAGTTCCATATTCGCCACCTTAGTGGCGCTGACGCTATTGCGGTTGCCGCGCTAGTGACTGCCGTGCTTGCAGCCGCCCCGGTCATTGCCGACTATCGGTTCGCGATCCACTGCATCAACGCGGATCCGCCGATGGTGCCGCCGAGAATGACCGCCCCGATGGCGAGTGACCCGAGCAGGATGCCGAATCCGCGCGGCTTCACGCTCGGTTGCTGCTCGCCGAACCGGATCGCTGTGCCGAGCGCTGCCATGCGCAGCTTCTCTGACTGCACTGCGAGGCGGTGGTCCTTGCGTGGCGGGCGCGCCAGGTGGGCTTGCCCGTCACCGCTGGAACCGCCGGCTGGAGCCACCGCCGGTTGCTCCCGTGTGCCCGGAGTAGTCGCCGGCGCAGGCGAGTTCTGCTGCCCCGCCTGCGGCTGCTGGAGCGGCTGCGTGTGCGGGCGTTGGGGCTGCGATTGCGTCTGCGGGTGGGTCTGTGACTGCGCATTGCTTCCCGTTCGTCCCCGCTTCCGCGCGGGCTGCCGCTCAGTAGCCGGCTGAAACGCTTCCCAGCCTGCGAATGACGGTTGCCCCTCGGGTGCTCGGTGGCTCATCAGTGTCTTCTTTCTGCGGTCTTCTCTCTGCGATCGCGTTCAGTGCGGGACCAGTACTTGCACCGCCTGGCCTAGCCCGTCCCAATCCCGCCTAACCATGGGCTGGCGGCTTAGAAGAAGAGGTAAAGCAGATCTTCCAGGCCAGGCTCGGGTGGTGCCGGGGCCGGCGGAGGAGGTGGAGGCGCAGGAGGCGGAGGTTCAACCTGGGTGACGGTCTCCGTCTGCACCGGGGCCGTGGGCACTGGCGGTGGAGGAGGCGGCGCTTCCGTCGTCGTTTCAGGCGGCGGGAAATAGCTCGACGGCAACGGAGGCAGCTCACCCAAAGGCGGGATCTGCTGCTCGACGGGCTTTTCCTTTGCTGCCCCAGGCTGTCCGCACGCACCCAGCACGCCACAGCTGCACACCAGCACCGTGGCAACGAGAAGCTTTCTAGCCTGCATTAACGCGACAGCTCCCTTGCTACGTGGTGAACGGCTTTCACTGCATCGGGATCGGGGAAGAAGCGCTTCACACCCTCGTCCCATCCTTCGGGTGTCGTGGGGTTGCCGGCTTCGCACAGAATACGTGCAGCTGTCAGCGCGGCGTCGTCAATGTGGTCGGGGTCCGGTTCACGCCCCGTCTCCGGCGTGCTGGCGTACTGCTCCCAGCGCGACGGCATGATCTGCATCGGCCCGACGGCTACGTCCTTGCCCGGGTCGTCGTCAGTCACGGCGCTGTCCGTGTCGCGAACAGTGACCGGCGGCTTGCCCATAATTGGCAGGCCCCGCAACGGCTTCGAGGTGCGCCCGTCCTCTTGCACGACCGATCCTCCTGCCCGGCCGTGGTCGGAGGCGACCTGGCCGATCGCAGCCAAGGTCGGCCACCCGATCTGGCATCCCCCGTCTTCGTGCACGCGCCATGCGGCGAAGGCGTAGGCGCGCAGCTGCCGTTCCGGGATCCCGTAGGGCTCAGCACGGCCCGTCGACCACTCGGAGACTGTGTCTACCTGCGGAATTTCCTCAGGCACCGGGGGTTCCAACCGGGGTGCGCAGCCAGCTACCGCGAGCGCGGTGGCCGTGAGCACCACTGTCAGGCGCACCCTTTTAGCGCGCATGCCGATGCCACGACCCGAAGTCTTCCGCGATGGAGGCAGCCAGCTCGCGGTACGCCTCCAGCGTGGACCGAGAGACACGGTCCAGATCCACGACTGACCCTTCTGCCAAGTGGCGGTCATAAGGAATGACGTGCACGGCGCGCGTGCGCGAACGGAAGTGCTCCACGATCTGGTCCACATCCACAGTGGGCTTGCCCGGCACCGAGGAGGAAACGACCACGACGGAATTCGCGGCCAACTGCTCGTAGCCGTGCAGAACCAGCCAATCCAGGGTGGCGGAAGCAGACTGCGCACCGTCGAGCGCAGACGAGGTGACCAGCACCAGGGTGTTGGCCAGGTCGAGCACACCGGCCATGGCCGAGTGCATCAGGCCGGTGCCGCAGTCGGTGAGGATCACGTTGTAGTGGTGCTGCAGGATGTCGATAGCCCGGCGGTAATCTTCTTCACTGAACGCCTCGGACACCGCGGGGTCGCGCTCACTGCCGATGACCTCCAAGCGCGACGCCGCCTGCGTGGTGAACGCCTTGACCTGCGGGTAGCGCGTGGTGTCCTCGGCTGCGAGCAGGTCACGGATCGTCGCCGGGCCCGGACCGGCGGTGCGCTGGGCTAGCGTTCCTAGGTCGGGGTTGGCGTCGATAGCAATCACGCGGTCGCCGCGCTCGCTGGCGAAGACACCGCCGAGGGCGACGGTGGTCGTGGTCTTGCCCACGCCACCTTTGAGCGACATCACGGCGATGCGGTAGTCGCCTCGCAGCGGGGTGCGCACTGCCGCGAGCAGCTCTTCCTCATTGCGCTCCGCCTTCGAGTTGCCCGGGTTGATGAACCCGCCCGAGGCGGAGTGCACGAGCTTGCGCCAGCCGGACTTAGGCGGCGCCTTCACCGGGTTGACCAAGTTGCGCTGATCCAAGGCCACCGGCGGGGTCAGCTCGACCTGGTTCGCTCCGCCCTGGTTGATGCCTTGCTGCTGCGACCGCTGGCCGGAAGCATTCGCGGGCCCCTGCCGGTAGGCGGGACCCGGATGCACCGGGCCGGGCCCCTGTTGCGGCGCGGCCGGCTGCTCCGGCGGCCACGGCGCGACAGTCGGCTCCTGGTTCATCGACTGTTGCGGTTGCGCGGGGGCAGGCCCTGGCGCGCCTTGTTGGTTGCCGGGCGCCCCGTACGGCTCATCGTCCGCGCGGCGCCGACGCCCCGGACGGTCCTCCTGGTCCGGCTCTGGTCGCGGGGCGTAGTGCCCACCTGGCGAGGGCTGCGAGGGCTGGCTTTGCGACGGCTGCCCGTACCCGACCTGACCATAACCCGGCTGCCCCGGCTGACCCGGGTTCTGCGGCTGCCGCGGCTCCGTCTGCGGTTCAGCGTACGGCTGCTGCCAGTTCTCGGGCGTCGGTTGCCCGGACGGCACCACCGTCGAGCCGCCCTGGTCGTTCGCGTCGTCCGTGCGGTGCCGCGACGGTTGCTGCTCGGTTTGCTCAGGCCGGTTCTGGGGAACCTGGGGCTGAGCTGGTTCAGTGTGCCCCGCCGGTCCGGGTTCGAACTGCAACCAGGACGGAATGCCTGCTTGAGAGTCGTTGCGCTCGTTCACTTCAGCTCCTCGTTCGGTTGGTTCGTTTACGCCGCCTGCAATAGGTGATGAATTACGTACGGAACACCTTAAACATTCCCTTATGCTATACAAAGCATGATATTTCTCGACCCCAGATCGAAAAAGCCATGAAGACACCCTCTCCCGCTTCGCTCACGCGCCACTTGAGGTGGACGGATGCCGTCGCGCATTCCCAGCGCCGCGCTGGGCGTATCAGCGACCAGCCGGCCCTCATCGCCGTCGCCGCCGTAAGCGACCAGATGCTGACCACCCCGACGACAGCGTTGATTTCCATCGTGCTCAACGCCACCGGCCGCCTCCCCATGGTCGCGGTGGACGCAGATGGTGTCAACCAGCCGCTGCGCGGCCCGTTAGGCGCTCACCGCGGCGGTGATCTGGCCGGGCTGACGCAGTTGCCGTCGTGGGGTTTGCAGCGCTCCCAGATTGAGCCGTGCGCAGATAACACTGGCGCCACTCCCCTGCTGACCACGGCCAACCCCCAGCCGCTGGACCCGGAGGAGTTGATGACTGCTCTGCACCGCGCCTCCCACCGTTGGCCGGTCGTGGTGGTGGATTTGCCGTACACGTGCAACGGGGAACTCATTGTCGCGGCCACCTCGATTGCCACCCACGTCGTGCTGGTCGCCGACCGCTACTACACCGACACCTCGTGGCTGGCCCGGCCGGGGCACCACTTGTCGGAGCCGGCGCAGCAAGGTCGGGTGAGTGTGGTGCGGGTGGGGGCGCAGCCGTCGGAAAGCGATCCAGCGGGGATGCTGACGCTGCCCGCAGCACGGGCAGCTAGCGCGCGCGACCGCATTGACATCCCCACGGATCCAGCGGCAGTGATTCAGTACAACCGCCTGGTCACTCGCCTTTTCGCTACGCGCTAGATCGTCGCCCAGTAGTACTCGTACAACCCCTGCGCGGCGAGGATAACGGGGATGGACGCCAAGCAGACGATGATGTCCACCAGCGAAATCACGCGCGCCGAGCGAGCTTCTTGCACGTCGTCACGCTGACGCAGTGAGCTAGCCACAAAGATCGTGGCACCAATCAGCAGCACCGCCGCGGCTGTGAGCCACGGCCACGTTCCGGCCTGGCCGGGCAGCCACCACGGCCCCGGATCAGCCACGACACCGTCATTCTCCGACCAGCGCACCGCGGCCCCGGCGGCCAGGCTCAGGCCAGCAATGCCCACTCCCGCGAGAACAGTGATGATGCGCGCGTCGGCGAAGCCGTTTTGGCGCAGCAGCACCGCGCATGAGAGCACCACCGCGATGAGACCGTGCTGCCAGACCGGGCTCGCGGTCAACGTGACCAGGGCTAGCAGCGCGAGCGCGCCCGCCGACCACGCCACTCCACGGCTGATCGCCTCGGCCTGGCGCGCCTGGGCCCGAATCGCATCGCGTTCGACCGGGTCCCCCGCCTCGTTGTGGCGGATCAATGCCGGTAATCCGGTGGAGCGCAGCCCTACCGAGGGGGCAATGAGCAACAGGAGGATCGGCACCCAGGCCGACCATGCCGCAATGGCGTAGATGTTTCCCCCGTACGCAGTGCCTACGAGCACAACGCCGGCAACCACAGCGACGATTGCCGCCGCCAGCGCCCCACCGAGCCCACCGGCTGGTTCACGCCGGCCTACTGCCCACAGCGCAGGCGCGGCACCCATGGCCACGACAGCGACACCAGTCGCCGCCGCGCTCGCCGAGTCCATGCCGCGCACGAGCACACACGCGATGACTCCCGCCGCGACCGGCACCAGCACGCTGAAAAACCGCATCCAGTCGTGTTTGCGCCACAGCGCCAACCCCAGCCCGATCACGGCACCGCCAGCGAGGATGCCGAGCTGCGCCCACCCGACGGCAGAAAGGGGCAGTTCCTGTTTCCACAGCCCGCGCCCCGCCAGGGCACACACGAGAGTGATCAACACCGCCGCCACGGCCAACGCTCCACTGGTGCGCATCGGCCCGGACCATCCCCATTGCGCGGAACCGACCGTCGATCGCACCTCGGCGATCGCGTCGTCGACAAATGGCGTGCGCGCGGCCTCCTGGCGGCGGGTGAGGTAGAGCTTGCTGCCGTCTTCCACGCCGTGCTCAGCCAAGGTGGAATGCGGGTCGATCACACCTGTCTTCGGCGATGACAGAACCCATGTGTAGGTGTCGGCGGAGGTGAGGGAATCTGGGCCGCCTTCCGGGTTACCGGAGTGCCGGTCGAACAATTCGACGGCATCATCGACGATGTCAACGGCTGGACGGTTGTACGGCAAACTCACGTCGAGCTGCCGCCCTCCATAAAAGATGCTCACGCGGACGAAGACATCGCTCATGGGACACTAATCTAACACTCATCGTAGACTCAGCTATCTGGCCCGCTTTTCGCCCAGACAACAACGCGACCGCAGCACCACTAAGGAGGGGCTGATGAGCACCCGCATTGTCCACCGTCCGGCTCGTTTGCAACGCACGATTCCGGAGGAGAAGCCGCTGCGGCTTGCCCCCGTCCCGACGATCCGCTCACGCGGCGGCACCGCCAATGTGATGATGTTGGTGATGCCGGTTATAGCCGGCACAGGCATGATGCTGATGATGCTGTCGTCGGGCAACCCGATCCGCATGGCCATTGGCTCGATCATGTTCGTGGCGGTCATCCTCGGCGCGGTGTTGATGTTCATCCGCCAGCGCACGGGTTCCCGCCGCCAGGCAGAGGAAGAACGGGAGCGCTTCCTGGAGCACCTCGAAGAGATCGAGGTGGAAATCCGCGACCTCGCCCGCGCGCAGCAAGTCGAGGCTCTCACCCGCCACCCGCATCCGCGCTCGCTTGTCGACGTCATCCGTGACCCCTACCGCCTCTGGGAACGCCGCCCCAACGACGAAGATTTCATGGTCACCCGTATCGGCACCGGCACCGGGGCGTTCGCCCGCGGGCTCGACGTGCCGCCGGCGACGAACCCCATGCAGGTCGCCGAGCCGATTTCTCAGGCGCACTTGGACCGCATGATGCGGCGCACCTGCAGCATCGACGGGCTACCCATCGCCATCCCGGCGCGGGGCTCAGTCTCGCTCGTCGGCCCGCCGGAGCTGACCACGGAGGCGGCGCGGGCAATCATCAGCCAAACAGCGATCTTCCACGCCCCCGACGACGTCCGCTTCCACGTGGCGCTGCCGCTAGCCGATAACACCGACCACAGCTTGTGGGCCCTGTGGTTTCCCCACCTGCTCTCCCCCGAGGAGTTCGACGGGCCGATCGGCAAACGCAATGTCTCCTTCAACGCGGAATCCGCAGCGGAGCTGATCAACGAGCTCACCGAGCGCGACGAGGAAGTCAAGGAACGCTCCCGCTACAACAAGGTGACCATCGACCGGCCCCATATCCTCATCCTGCTGGACATGGATTCAGCACACGGGAGGCAGATTTCGGGGCAGATCGACGGGATGCGCTCGCTTGAAGCCTCGCGCGTCACCGTGTTGGCCACGTCGAAGTTCCAGCACAACGAGCCGTCGAAAGTCGATGTGCGCGTGCTGCTGCAGCCCGACCGTTCCTTCACTGTCCAGCTGCTCGACCGCGGTGAGATCCGCGAGCCGGAAGAGGGCGAGAAAGGCTACGCCGAGCGCGTGCTCTACGGCGGCAACAGTGGTGTGCTCGACGAGGTCTCCCCCGCCATCGCCGAATCAGTCGCCCGCAGCATCTCCCCGCTGCGCCTGGTCGAGGACGCCGCTCCCGACGCCACCCTCGAGCGCACCATCGCTCTCGACGACATGCTTGGGGTAGCTAACTTCGCCACCTACGACATCGCTGACGCATGGCGCCCGCGCCCGACGCGCGACTTCCTCAACGTGCCGTTCGGCATCGGCGCCGACGGCGAGCCCGTCAACTTGGACATCAAGGAATCCGCCAAGTCCGGCATGGGCCCGCACGGCTTGTGCGTGGGTGCTACCGGTTCCGGTAAGTCGGAGGTCCTGCGCACCCTCGTTCTCTCGCAGGTGATCTGCCACCCGCCGGACCAGCTGTCGCTGGTGCTCGTGGACTTCAAGGGCGGTGCGACATTCGCCGGCCTTGAACCCTTGCCGCACACCGCGGCCATCGTGGACAACCTCGAGGACGGCGCGGGCCTTGTCGACCGCCTGCACGACTCCATCCTCGGCGAGATCCAGCGCCGCCAGCGCGTGCTCCAGCAAGCCGGCAACCTGGCCAACGTCGCCGAGTACAACGAACTGCGCGCCCAGGGCAAGTTCACCGACCCGCTGCCCGTGCTGTTCGTGGTCATCGACGAGTTCGGTGAGCTGCTGGCCGCCAAGCCGGAGTTCATCGAGTTGTTCGTGCAGATCGGCCGCATCGGCCGCTCCATCGGCGTCCACCTCCTGCTCGCCTCGCAGCGCCTTGAGGAGGGCCGCCTGCGCGGGTTGGAGTCCTACCTGTCCTACCGCATTGGTCTGCGCACCTTCTCCGCTCAGGAATCCCGCGCGGCTATCGGCACAACGGACGCCCACGAGCTGCCGCCCATCCCAGGATCCGGCTTCCTCAAAGTCGACCCCGACATCTTCGACCGCTTCAAAGCTGCCTACGTCTCCGGCCCCTACGAGGCCATCGAACGCGCCCACGAGCGCGAGCTGCCGCCGGTGCCCATGCCGCTCGACCTGGTCAACACGACGGAAGAGTGGTTGCGCGCCCGCCAGCACACCTTCACCGCCCAGATCAATGATCGCCGTGCGAACACGGAGCAAGAAGCGGTTCCCACGACACTGGACCTCGTGGTCAAACGACTCACCTCAGCGGCACCGCGCACCCGCCAGGTGTGGCTGCCACCGTTGCCGGAGCAGATGAACCTCAATGAGGTGATCGGCCGCCCCGAGGTCACCTCCGACCGCGGCCTCATCGCTCCCTCGGCAGGGCACATGGTCATCCCAATCGGGATCAAAGACAAACCGCTTGAGCAGTGGCAGGGCCCATTCACGCTGGACCTGTCCGGCTCCGGCGGAAACCTGGCCATTATGGGTGCACCGCAATCCGGAAAAACGACCGCGTTGCGCTCCCTCATCACAGGCGCGGCGCTAACCCATACCCCTGAAGACGTCAACTTCTACCTCATCGACATGTCAGGGTCTGGCCTCACATATTTGGAGGGGCTGCCGCATGTGGGAACCGTCGCCACGCGTTTCGACGAAGACAAGCTGCGGCGCACCGTCGCCGAGATCACGACCTTCCTCCTCTACCGCGAGCAAATGTTCGCGACGTACAAGATCTCGACAGTCGCCGAGATGCGCCAGATGCACAAGCAAGGCTTGCTCACCGACATTCCTGCCGCGGACATCGTTCTTGCTGTCGACGGCTGGTCCACCCTCCGCAAGGACTACGACGATCTCTCCGACCAGATCGCCGAGATCGCCCAACGTGGTTTGGCTTACGGTGTGCACGTCGTCTTCGTCACCGGCCGGTGGGCTGACTTCCGTCTGCCACTGCAAGCGGTGATCGGTACGCGCTTGGAGTTCGAACTCAACGACCCCATCGACTCAGCAATGGGCAAGAAAGTCGCCGAGGGCTTGCAGGGTCAACCCACTGGGCGCGCTGTCACCGGTGACGGTCTTTACAGCCACATCGCATTGCCTCAGATCGATGCCGCACCGCCCGCCACTTCCACCTCCCCACAGGACACTGTCGAGGCCATCGCCAAAGCTTGGACGAAACCCGGTGCCCCGGCGGTGCGCATGTTGCCGGAATCGGTCACGCTCGCACAGCTCCGCAGGGACTTCCCCAGCGTTGCCCCTGTCCGGCTGGGACTCACCGAAACCACCCTCACCCCTGCCCGTTTTGATCCGGAAGGCGACGAGCGCCACATCTTCATCGTGGGTGACAGCAAGTCCGGCAAGACGACGACTCTGCGGACCTACATCTCCGAGATCATCCAGGACAAGCAGCCCGGTGAAGTCATGTTCGGCGTGTGGGATTTGCGCCGCGGACTGTTGGGGGCGGTGCCGAACGAGTTCCTCGTCGGCTTCGCGGGAACTCGCGAAGGCTGCGACACTCTCGCCAAGGCCTTCGCCGAAGAGCTGAAGAGCCGCCTGCCAGGCAAGAACATCACCATGGAGCAACTGCGCTCCCGCTCCTGGTGGTCCGGTCCCGAACTCTATGTCTTGGTCGATGACATCGACGGCATTGAGGGCAGTGGAAATCCCTTACGCCCCCTAATTCCATTCATCAGCCAAGCGGCAGATGTCGGACTGCACGTCATCGTTGCACGGCGCTCCAGCGGCATGGCCCGCGGTGGCTACGATCCAGTCATTCAGGCTATCCGCGAAGCAGGGGCCGCCGGTGTTCTGCACTCCGGTGAACGGCAGGAAGGCGCTGTATATCCAAAGGTCTTCCTCAAGCGGCTGCCCGCTGGCCGCGCGCAATGGGTCGGACGCTCCGGCCAGGTCGAAATGGTGCAGGTCGCGATGCCGGAGAACAATTCGTCATAAATTTCCCCGAGGCCAATCAGGGCGAACCAACATGAACGCATGCTGACAATCCGCTAACCTTTCCTCACTCGTGGCGCATATTGCCTTAGCCTGATGTAAGCTTCATTGCGTCGATATGCCGAGGCGCTTATGCATCGCACGTTTGCATCGCACGGCGCTACCCGGACAGTGATTGGTTTCGATCGGAAGGTTTTGGGGTATGGGATCGAGCGCTACTTCTGTCTCGCCTGCATTGGATTTACCGCCTGACTCGCCGCGGCCGCCGTTCACGTGGACGGTGTCGCTCCCGCTGAACTGGCGTCTGGTGGATCTGCACCCGTCACGCACGGATTCAGTTGTGGCGAATCTGCTGCGGGACGATGACCTTGTCCCTGGAGTGCGTTTGTCCAGCGCTGAGCGGCGGCAGATGAAAGAGGCCCTGCTCAGCATGGCTAAGCAGGCACGCGAAGCCGGCACTTTGCTGGCACTGGTTTTCCCGGGAATTGAAAGCGGCGTGGTGGCTGCTGTGACGCTGCTCATCCGGTGGGTGGACTCGTCTCCGAACACAGCCAGCGTCATGTCCGCTCAGAACCAATTCGGCGGCGACGACACTTCCGTGGAGCAAACTGGTAAAGGCGCAAGTTATGTGCTGCGCAGCTCGGAATCCCTCACCGGTCCCGTGACTGACCGCCGCACGGCCTACACCCACCAGGCGTTCTTGCCCATTGCGTCCACCACCTGGACCGCGGTGATCTCAGCCACCGCACCATCGGCTGAAACCAGCGAGGACACCAAGAACATTGTCAAGCGCGTGACCAGCAGTTTGATCGCTCGCCCGGACCAGCCCGCGAGCGATGCGCCTGAGCACCAGACCGAGAACCGCCACTCAAGTGAAGTGGAAGAAACCGCCGAAGAAAAGCAACAAGAACCCACGGAAGAGCACGAAGGCGGCTCGCGTCGTGTGCTGATTGATTCTGAAGGAGTACATGCTGATGGGTAACTACTGGAAAGTGCCGATTGCGGAGCTCGAGAACTTCAAGACACGTCTTGAATCCCTTGAAAAGCAGATGTCCGCGGTCGAAGAAGCAGCCAAGAGATGCGATGGCGTTGACAACTTTCACGGTGACGAGATCAAAAAAGCCGTAAGGAATTTCCACGAGGAGTGGTACCAATCGCGCCGCGAACTTCTCAAAAATGTTCAGGTCATGGGAGAAGCCTCCGGAAAAATCGCAGAGCTGGTGTCCAACTTCGACTCAGACGTTGAAAAGCCGCTTTCGCAAATGGCGGGAGACCTTGAGGGGGCGATTCCAAGTGAGTAACGCCGACGAGTTCGCCTTTGACACAGCCATTGCTAACAACGCAAGCAGTGATATCCGGACCAGGATGCAGATCATTCTGGAGTGCATCGAGTCCATCGACACCAGCGTTCAATCATTGAGCGAAGGCTGGGACGGAACCGAGTACGACTCACACCTGGATCTTGTCGGGCAGTGGCAAACGGCCGCCGGGAATATCGGCGGGTTGCTCGGCAAGATTGCCGAAACCCTTGACTCCATCAACGACGGCAACACCGAACTGCGCAAAGAAGTTCTCAACGCGCTGAACGAGATGAGCTAGGTGATCTGAGAATGCATAACACACCGCAATCGTTGCCCCGAGGAACTCCCTAACCCCCCGCGCAACACCCCAACACAATCACTACCCTCCCCCTACGAAAGGATCCATCATGGCTGCATCCAATGAGATGTCGGTTGAGCACTCAGCAGTTTCGAGCCACGTATCTTCGCTGCAGAACAACCACGCCCAGCTGAAGACCCAAGCTGAACAGTTCATGACCGCGATTGAGCCGCTGAAGAACTCCTGGAAGGGCACCTCGGTCGGCGCCTGGGACAACATGACCACCGCATGGCGCGAGAACATGGACCGCATCAACGACGCACTCGAGCAGCTCACTGGCCGAGTGGAGCAAGCGGGCAAGGACTACCAGGCCGGCGAAGAAGAGCAGACGTCCAACTTGAACCAGCGTTTTGCTGGCATGAACTTCGACGAAGCCCCCATCCTCTAGCCGCGCAAAGCTTCAATCCTCTGCAACCCACCACACCTCCACCGACACACAACTAAAGGAGCACGACAATGTCTGTGTACTCATACAAGATGAGCGATGCGGAACAAGCCGCTGACGACCTCAACTCCGTGATGAACAATATTGAATCCACCCTCATGGAGATGGAATCGGACATGCACAAGCTCGCCGCCGGATGGGAAGGCTCCGAGCAAGAGCACTACCAAGGCATCCACGGCAAGTGGAACAGCGCCGCCGACAACATCAAGATGATCCTCGGCCAGGTGCGCGAAGCACTCGACGACAACACCTCGAACGTCGCCGAAACACGCAACCGGGCAGCCCGCTCCATTTCCGGCGAATAAGACTCCCTTCACCGCTCCCCCCTCATCGCCCCCGCTTCACCCAAACCGCCCAAAGACCGGTCACCCCGCCTCCCATTCGGCGCGGGTGACCAACCAGTGACACAACAAAGGATCTACGGTCTCATGATTCCGACTCGCCTGCGAGCTTTCTACCTCTACTATCGTAAGCACTTCGATATCGGCGGCGACACCGGAACTTTGCATGCATCCGCCGGTGAGTGGCGCACCTTCGGACAAAGCGCCATCGAAGCTTCAAGCGATATGAAGGCACTGAATGCGAGTCGGTTCTTCGGCGATGAGGGGGATAAGTACCGCGAGCTCGTCAACGCGCACTTCCCATCTCAGCTGACCACCACCGGCGACGCACACACCGGTGTGGGTGATGCGATCAGGGCATATGCCGAGGCTCTTGCCGGCCACAAGATCGACATGGATCGGGTCACCGAAAGCGCACGCCGGCACCACCGTGAAGTCAACGACGCGGTAGATGACTTCTACCGTGCAGGTGGGTCGGCAGTCCTGGGAGGACCGGGTGCGGGCGAAGCCGCTGAAGCGTATGCCCGCTACCAACAAGCCAAAACGCTTTGGGATGCCGATATCGCCGATGCCGAACGCATCAAGGCCGCGCTCAAACAAGACGTCGAAACACAGGTCGGCGTCATCAACGGTCTCGCACGCGAAAGCTACGCCGAGAATCCCAACAACATGCAGAAGGCCTGGGACTCGATCAAAGACTTTTTCGTCGAGCATTCTGAGACACTCAAAGTCATTGCTGACATCCTCCAAGCTGTCGGAGCCGTCGTAGCATTGGTTTGCGCTCCGCTAGGTCTCGCAATGACGGCTGTGGGGCTTCTCTTGAAGGCGGGGCTTGCGGCCTCGGGTGCCGTGTCTTGGAAAGAAATTGCCGTCGATGCCGTTTTGAACATGGTCCCAGGCGGAAAGCTTGGGCAAACGGCAGGACGAGCCCTCAAACAGATCGTCAAACGAGGCGACCCCATCGACATGGCTACAGGCGCCATGATCGATGAAGACGTAGATGTTTTCATCGAAGGTATTTTGCCTTTGACGGTCACGCGCTGCGCTTACTCCACGCACGCATTTGGCCAGGCACTGGGCCCGCGTTGGGTGAGCAGTATTGACTGCCGTTTGCAGATCAATTACGGCGAGGTTCTCATGCTAACCCCTGAGGGCGCAATTGTGACTTTTCCACCCGCTCCGGTTGATGGGTCCGAGGTGCGCGGCGTTGATACGCCGTGGCTCCTATCTTTTGGTGATGGTGCTTACCGTGTTCGAGCCGTTGAACTGGGCCTAACGTACACGTTCAGGCTATTCGACCTGGATGAAGATATTAAGGACCACTCTCAACCCGCTACCGGAATCCCTGACGAGTCACCGTCCATTGGAGGAGCTTACGTCGCTGCGACGGTTCCGACCGGATCTCTGGCTAACCATTTCGGAGGTGGCATCGACGTAGGTGTTTCCTCGGTCGTCCATCACACCGGTGCATCGATCGAATACAGCTGGGACACTGCCACCGGTTACATGACACAACTCAGACGGTCAGACGACACAGTCTTGCATATCACCTGGGACAAAGTAGTGGGCAGGGTCGCGGAGATTTCAGTATCGAACCCAACCACCCATCGCGATCAAGACCCGGAACGCTTAATCTCCTATGAATACGATCCACATGGACAGCTGATCCGCGTTATCAATTCTGGAAACGGAGCCCTGCAGTTCCAGTACGACGATTACGGCCGCCCTTGCGGATGGACGGACCGAAATGGTGTTTCCTATGTTTACCGATTCGACGATTGTGGTCGAGTCATCTCACAAGTCGGTACAGGTGGGTTTTTCCCTAATGTTCTCTACTGGACTGAAGACCTCGGTGAGGATGCACCAGAAGGCGGAAAAGTCTGTGTCCTAATCGAAACGGCAGCAAAATTCGAGAATGATCCGCTCACTATCGGCGACGGCGTTATCAGCGAATACCTGAAGCGACTAGAAAATCTTCCACTGTACCGGGCTTTGCTGGAAGGTGGCCTGGAATTTGCGGGGTTGACCGGGCGTGGTCGTACTTCATTCCGCGATGATAACTCTTGGTCGATCCCCGAGGAGTGGCTGCGTGACGAGCTCCTCGGTGACATCCGTCCGAGTGTGTTCCGGTCGAACTCAGCTGGTGACGTCTGGCGTATCGTCACCCCTGAAGGCGTCGTGGAGGACTTCACTTTCAATAAGTATCATCAGCGCACTTCTGTCACGAACTCCGCTGGCGCGACTACCGCCTATACCTACAACGATGATGGAATTATTACCGCCACCGAACACCCCGATGGAACTCGTTCCTACATGGAGCCTGCATCATGGGGCGCTCCATCGCGCATAATCTCCTCGGACGGCCTTGCAACTGAGTACATTGTAGATGCCTTCGGCATCGTCCAGTCGGAGACTTCACCGACCGGAGCAACAACTGCTTATGTGCAGGAATACCGGCCCACCGGTATTGTGCCTTCCCGAATTGTCAACCCTGATGGCACGTTCACCAGTACTGAATGCGATGATGCAGGACGATTAGTTGCGTCGGTGGATGCCGCGGGACGACGGACGAGTTTTGTGCGTAACGTGCGAGGCCTGATCACTGAAACGATAGATCCTGTCGGCGCGGTCACCACGGTCGAATACACTCCTGAAGGGTGGCCCACCACCACAAAGCTTCCAGATGGCAGCACCTCGGTTGTTCTTTACGACGGGGAGGGCAACCCAGTTAGTACCAAGAATGAGGATGGTGCAGAAACAACTACTGCCTACACCGCATTTGATAAACCGCTGGAAACAACGGATGAGACGGGTGCTGTAACTCGCTTCATCTACAACTCCCAGATGGAACTTGTAGAGCTTGTAAACGCTGACGGCAACTCATGGTCGTACTCGTACAACCTCGACGGAGCGGTGGTAGAAGAACGAGACTATAACGGGATTGCAACTATCAACTCATTCAACCCCGACGAACTCTCAACAACGACTACCACCCCGGCCGGAACCACTCAGCTATCTCTAGATCCAAGCAGCCGTATCGAAGAGGTTGTTGATAGAGCCGGAGTTACTTCTTACAAGTACGACGACTACGGCCGTCTACTTGGAATCGAAGGGCCACAAGCCACCATCGAATACACGCTAGACGAATATGGTCGTGCGATCGCTGAAACCTTACGCCTTAAGTCCGGTGAAACCACCAAATTCCAAGTTGAATTCGACAATGCGGACGCGCTATCCGCCGAGCACGTCGTTCTCCCTTCGGGTGATTCTTTAACCACAACCTATCTCCGCAATGAAGCTAGTGAGATAACGTCAAGCACGCACCTGTACACGCCGAAAGATTCCGCTTCGGTCAAACCGGTGACTGAGTTGAGCTACGGTGTAGATGAACGGGGGATTCGAAACTATATCGCCGTAGATTCAGTGATTCGCAGAATCGAAACTGATGATCGCGGACGAACTACTGCGGATACGCTAAGTTTGTTGGACTCCCATGTGCCCGGCGGGTTAAGGAAATTAACAGCACGGCACTATGAGTGGCGTTCCGACGGAGCCCTTGAACGCATAACTGACCACTTGCGCGGAGCCACCGTTTTCGACCTAGACGCAGCCGGACGCGCTGTATCGGTCTCTCGCGAACCCACGGGAGGCACCTTCTCTGATGGCGTGCATCAAGCCAACACGCCATCCGCTTCAAGGGACCTGCATACGAATCTTGACTCGCCGCAGTTCACGAGCACACGAGAGACTTACGGATTCTCCACTGCGGGCGTCCTCACCAACATTGACATTAAGAGCGACCCTAAGTCCGATATTTCGGACAAAAGGGGAACGGTCACTAGGCCCAGCGAACCACCAACCAATCCAAGTACCGGCATGGACTTTACCGGCACGCTCCCCACCCGCGTAGGTCGAACGACATACCAGTACGACAGCGCAGGCCGTGTTACGCAGACATCCACCAAGCGCATCAGTCGCAAACCTCTAGTTCAGCAGTTCTTCTACGGGAATGGCGAACAACCCATCGGTTTTACATCGTCTGACGAACCCGGCATTGGCTACCGTTACATTTACGATCCCTATGGTCGGCGCGTAGCGAAGGAGCGTGTGGATACGCACTCAGGCGAAGTTCGCCAGCGCATCGTTTTTCTCCACGCGGGCGATCAGCTAATAGCTGAACAAATTACCTTCGACGTGTCGGCCACTGACCAGGGTTTTGTGGAGAACCAGGCCGACCCCGGCCAATGTCCAACCAGCCCGCGAAGGGTCGGGGACGGGTACTTTTGGACCGTAGACCCAGACACACGCCATGTGACGGGGCAGATTCGGCTATCTGCGCTTTCGCACGAGGAGCGCCAGTCTGCCAGTAACCGCCAGCCGGCACACAACGCCACGCTAGCCGTGTCGGGTGAGCAATCCCTTGACGTCAACTTTGCTCTGTTGATGACGGATCTTGCTGGCTCCCCTCAGGAACTAGTCGAACCGGAAACCGGTTCAATCATCGGACGATGCTCTCAAACTCTATATGGGGTACGCCAATGGCACGGCACCATTACAACTCCGCTGCTCTACGCGGGCCAGTATCTCGACATTGAATCCGGCTGGGCATACAACAGATTCCGTTACTACCATCCGAACGCCGGTGTTTACAACGCTCAAGACCCCTTGGGGGTCGAGCCGCGAATTGCCTCCGCACAGGGCTACGTAGATCATGCCGCTTACTGGGTCGATTTGCTTGGCTTGAAAAGCACAATTCTCTGCAACGCCAAGAAGGGCAAATTGTACGAGAAACGGGTTAAGACGATGATCTCAGCCCACGCCCCCGACCTTCGCGTAGCGGAGCAGCTCACTGTCAAACCGGTTGGTAGCAAGCTGGGTCGAGGGAGCCGAGTTGACTATGTACTTGAAGGCAAGGATGGATCGTTGCACTTCATCGAAGTCAAATCGGGGGGTAGTCAACTCACAAATCCCCAAAAGGTAACGCAACAGGCCCTCGGTAACGGCAACAGTGTTTCCGTTCGGACGAGGGATTCGAAGAAGCTGCTGAAGCTGGGTCTAAGGCGTGGAGATGAAATTACTGGCCAGTACCATGTCATACATGCAGACCAAATAAACTCACGCCAAAACCTGGTTAACCTCTTAGAAAGGATCCGCTAAAAAATGTCGCCGAGAAAGCCGCCGCATTTCGCTGGGGCAGACCCCTGGTTCGAGCAGCACGGATACGTTCGTAAGGGGCGGTTCCCGAGCTGGGTAAAAGATCTTACGGACGACCTCCAGATCGTAATCGAAGCTTCAGCATCCTTCTACGGTGAACATAACCCGAAAACCTCCCTTGAACCGTGGATTCGTCTTCCGAAGCTGGCCAAGCTGGATCAATCGTTCTACGCTGGAACCCCGATAGTGCCTAGGGGCAATCACGCCGCCATGGTTCTTGCCCCCGTCGAACGCTCGATATTCGACACTGAGGAAATTCCCCTCGAACTCTCCGGTTGTGGGCCTGACTGGGATTCCGCCATCGAACAACTGGAGCCCGGCCTCAATCAGATAGAGTCCTATCTCCTCGATAAACGAGGAGATTTACGCAATGTACTCGACGGCCCTTACTTTAAGTTATGGCATTACCCATATGCGGAACTGCTAATCATCCTCGATGCCGGGGACTACGAGGGGGCACAACAATGGCTTGATGCTGCGGACTACGAGAAACTAATCAACCCTCGTGGCCGCCCCACGCGACCCGACGAGCCGACGCCCGCACAGCAGCATGAGCATGTTCGCGCTGTAGTAAGCGATTTTGTTCGCAACCGGTAAACATGGACTACTCGGGCATGGAGGAGAGGGCCAATATTGCTTAGACCCTCTATCCTCCTGCTTGTTGACAAACCAAGGAAACCTGTCTTGAGCTACAACCAACTCGTCATCGACCCCACCCACGTACCGTGCGACACCCACGAAGCATTCATGAGCTGGCTCGACAACGACTTCGGCAACCAGCAACCCGTCGAAAAGCCCTCAGAATGCACCGACAACATCGCCGCGTTCTACACCGAGATCACCGACACCATGCCCGATCTCAACGACCCCATCTTCGACGACGATGAAGACGAAGACGACTCCGACGCCGCCGAATACGACCTCCGCCCCCACAGCGTCTACCTCGAATGCTCCGGAATGCCCGGTGCAGACGAACTCGCCCCCACACTGGCACGCAAACACAACCTCGCCTACGTCGAAATCAGCGGAGACTCCACCATCTACCTCCCCGACGGCACCACTGTCGGCCCCAACTGAAGTTAAACTCGGGGCGCGTAACTGCCTGCTGGATAGAAGTCGCTGGTCCTTGTAACGAGGCAGTGGTGAAAGATCTTTGAATGCTCCGCATTCGTTAATAACCAGGACCAGTAGCGGGTTCTAGTTCGACTTGGAATCCCCGGACTTCGAATAGGGATTTTGTTTTCGAACAGGTAAAAGGTACAGCGCCGAACGCTTTTGAAGACCGCTAGGGCACGGACGCCATGCTCCGTCCTCGCTAGCCCGCTTAACAGAAAGCACACACGATGAACCCCACAGTCCCTCCAACCATCCCCATCGGCCTGTACCTCTCCGGAGCGGAGCTTCCCACCCCATCGCACCCACTCGGCTGGGAGGAAGCCAAGCAAATTCTGGCCAGCAGCCAAGACGCGGAGGTTCACCTCGCCACGATCGACGCCGTAGCGCGGAACCTGGCTGGCACGCGGACGATCACCGCGGGCGATGCCAACGCTGTGCTCGAGCACTCCCCCGTCGCCCTATGGGGCGCTATGCGGCTCGCTGACGCATTGGCGGCGAACTACCCACCGCTGGATCTTTACCGCCTCACACAGGCAGCCGGCACCCCGCCCGCGGACGACGAGGCGCGTGCACTGCACCTATGGGCCACCGCGGAAATGAACCACGAATGGCTCAGCGACCCCTTCAGAGCTCTGGAGGCGTGCCGCGAATACCTTGAACTTTCCGACGGCCACACCTGGCTGCGCCCGAGCTTGACTATCGCCGGCATCGTGCTCGATGCCGCAATCGATGGTGCCACCGGGCCGATCGCACCCATAGGGGAAGCAATCATGCTGCGGTGGGAGCAGCGAATCATCGATACCGTTGAATCTTTCGACCCTGACTACGCCTACACAGAGAACCAACTCCTGGACATCTGGAAAAGCGACCACCAGTGACAAGCACCCCTCGTTGGACTCACCCCACGAGTTCATCTTCTGGGAACACCTCACTGGACCCAATAAACGAGACTCGCCCGCTGCCACGTACATAGGATGCGCAGATGCATAACGGGACAAACCCACACTAGGCTCGTCAATATCGAGGACATCCAAATTCGTAAAAGGAGTCATCCATGCCGGGCGACACAGCGACACAAGTCGCTGAACTAGCGGGACTTCACACACCGGTGCCTGACAGGCACGAGACAATGTCAGACGAGCTCTTAGAGCACTACGTCAACGGTCTCGACAAAGTGCTCCAACTCGACGATTTTGACGTTGAGAACAAAACGGATATCGTCCGCGCGGTCAATGAGTTCCTCAAGGCGAAGCACCACTACCTATTCGATCAGTTCGAGCAGTGCTACTACGCTGAACCGCATTTTGCCTTCCGCAGCCAGGTGTTTTTCTCGCTCAAGAAGCTTGCCGGCACCAAGGAAAAATACCTCGACCGGATGCTGGAGATGTACCTCACCGACCACCGCAGCATCGGCACAACCAACGAAATGCTGAAAGAGTACTTCCAGACACTCTTCATCAAAAACGGACGCCAGCGTCACTGGGATGCGATCGCCGAGACCGCCGACACCGACCGCGACATCGAATTCATCACACTCATTGCGGGAAAATCCCAACGCCAATTAGAACGCCACGGTGTCAATCCCTGGATCCCCACCCTCGACGACGCCAAACGCGTCACCGGAAAACCAGAACACAACACCAACAACTAAAGGAAACCTCATGATCATCCCGATCTACATCGCCTTCCACGCCGACGACTACACCCACCTCAACAGCGCAGCCGCTTCCGAGCGTCACACCGCCATCAAAGACTCCATCGAAAACAAGTCCCGGCCAATCACCGACATCGACGTCGCATTCGAAGACACGATAGAAGCACTCGCAGAGACCCTGGATCCCTCTACCGCAAGCGGTATTGTCTTCGGCACCGCCGACTGGGACGGCGAAGACCTCACCGACGGAATGCGCATCACCACCCCCGAACAAGTCACCGAATACGCTGCAGCGCTCGAAAGCCTCGACCCGGACGAATTCGACGACCCAGACCCAATCGATACCCTCACTGATTTCTACACCGCAGCACGCGATCGCGGTGACGCAGTCGCCGTCTACTTCAACTAACAAACCTGCCCACTATGACCACACCGACTGAACTACCCGGCCGATTCGACACCATCACCGATGAAGAACTCAAAAGCTACATCGCCGCACTAGCAGAGCACCTCAACGCCGACGCAGACATCGAGACAGCAGCTCCCCTAGCCCAAGTGATCGACGAGCACTGCAAACCATGGCACCACAGCCACTTCGACACCCTGGCCGCCTGCTACCTCAAAGAACCACGCATCGCGGTCCGGTTCCCCATTTTCAAAAGTCTTCAACGCCTCACCGGACAAAGCCCGCAACTCCTCGACCGCATGCTCCATCTCTACCGAACAGACCACCGCACAGAAGACAACGACTCCGACCGGGAGACCATCAAAGAATTCCTCCAATACCTCTTTGCCACAAAAGGCCACCAACACCACTGGGACGCCATCGCCGAAACCGCCACAACACCAAGCGATGCCGCAATGCTGAAAGCACTGCAATCTAAAATCCGGAAAACCAACACCAACCCGGTCGAACCATGGCTTCCCGAAACTCCAGATAAGAGCTAGCGGTCGGCCGTCGATAAGCGAACGCGCCCCGGACGCAGCCTTACCCTCCGAGAGAAGTAGAAAGTAGGTTGATCAAACCATGAGGTGCTACGACATCGAATCAACCATCGGTTCAGCGACATTCGACTACGGTGACGCATTCGATTACTTGGGGTTCGTCGAATGCCAAGATTTCAACGACATCAACGGTCGTGCCCTAGAGGCATTCGAAGTGCATTACGACACGGACGGTACATACCTGCCCCAATTTGGCCTGACTGAGGATTTCGACGCGCTCGTGGCAAACAAAGACAAAGCACCCGCCATCCGGAAAGCACTGACAGCCAACGGGGCACAAGTCGCCGAGTTCACCATCCTCACCCAAGCCGACACCTACCACGCCTTTCGCGCATTCAACCTCCACGAAGACGCACCGGACGCCCCTATCTTCCGCTTAGCCACCTCCCCGGACGACCCACATCTGTTCGCTGAGTGCCGCTGCCGGCAGATCAGACGCACCAACTTATCGCGGCAGTGAAATCGAGTCGCGATTCTCTCTAATAATGAGCGACTTGGCGGGTTCCCCCCAGGAGCTCATTGACCCCGATGCGGGTGTAATCACCGGCCACGCTAGACAATCGTTGTACGGAATTCGCAGATGGTACGGAGACGACGTTTCTCCGCTGCTGTACGCCGGCCAATACCTAGACTCCGAATCAGGATGGGCTTACAACAGGTTCCGCTTTTACGACCCGTCTGCCGGAATCTACAACGCCCAAGATCCCTTAGGCGTCTTCCCCTCTCTCGGGTCTGCTCAAGCGTACGTTAGCCACGCAGCGCATGAGATTGACTTTCTGGGTCTTTATAAACAGGTCAAGGATCAAGACCTCCAAAAGCATCTGGACAAAAAGACACCCAACCAAAAGGGAACATTGGGTGAGGATATCGCAATGCAGCTCTTCGACAACGAGTTTAATCCAGACAAACCGCGAGGCGAGCCTTACTACGTTGGCGATCAAAAACGTATCCCTGATCTGAGGTTAAATAACGGGTCAATCGTAGAGGCGAAATTCCATCGAAATCTGAATAAAGGCCATTGGCCTCAATTCGAGGATGCGTTGACGGAAGTGAGGAGTGAGGGAGACCCGAATGCTAGATACTATGTCGTGGTGCCCCCGGAGACCCACCTGTCCAAACCGCTAAGAGATGAAATTGCAGCTAATCCGGACCTTGTGCTCGTGAGGCTAACGGAGAATGAGATTGCCGGCGCAAGCGGCTCGAGAGCAATTATGGAGTGACAGATTGGCTAATCAGAACATTGACCCAATTGAACAACGCGTGATTGATTCCACCGGCGAGAATAATGCTGCAGCAATTTCTCTTTCGTACGAGGCCGTGAGGAAGGTTCGACCCGATCTCGCTGGCGAACTGAAGCTTAACGTGTCGTACTCATCGTTGCTTAGAGCAGAGGCGTCAAAGGAGGAGATCTCTGAAGTAGTCTCACTCCTGCGCCCCTTTGCCGAGCGATCCTTTGCCGACCCACGCGCACGCTATATCGCGTGGTTTCTCATCGCGCTTGGAATCAAGGACATCGATGTGTCCTACGTCGTGGACGACATGGAGTTGCTACAAGACTCCCCCAAAGGGAAGCGGGCACTCAACGACGATTCAGACTTGCTCAGCGAAACGGCATCACCCGACAACATCCACCACATCAACCGTGCTCTGCGCCTGAGCGGCGAGCACGTGCGCTCTGCGCAGCTCATGATCATCGCAGACGGCGTCCGGAAAAAGTTCTTCCGCCGGGCGCCTGAACTGCAATGGGTCAAAAACTCGCATTTCAGGGGAGTAAATCCCCGTATGGACAGAGCCCTGGACCGAATGGGCACGTAGCACGCCAATAGCCGCGAGCGCGTAGAGACGACGAACGAGGAGAACACAGTGATTAGTGCACAGCAAATGCGTCTTAAGGTCGATGCGGCGGCGAAATCGATTGAGCATGAAATCGTTGCCTGCATTCGCCCCGACATAGCCGGTCACTTTAGTGCCCAATCCGACCTAGCTTCAGCTGTACTTGCAAACGCAACTGAAGACGAGCGACAACAAATCGTAGACAAGCTCCTGCCCCGTGCTAACGGCTCCGCTGAGGACATACGAAGCGACCACCATCGCCGATTTCTCGGCAAACTCGGTATCACTGACCTCGATGCCGGGCACTAGCGGTCCGGAGGAAGACGGAAGCACACTACGCACCGTTTAACACCGATCTCCGGTCGGACGTGAAGTGTCCTGGGTTTAGTTCCGATCGTTTCTAGAGGAGGATTGGATCATGCCTAGGAAGTTCAGTGACGAGTTC
>NZ_JAGPYY010000013.1:0-84713 GCF_024454075.1 Corynebacterium sp. CCUG 71335 | reverse complement strand
GATGTCGCGACTGACCTGTCAACCATCAGGAATGCTGTCCCAGGCACGCCGTGTCAACTATGTCATGACTTCAGACATCGTCGCCGGCTCCACTCTCGGCCCAGGCACACGCCTGGGCCTTTCGTCGTTTTGGGGCCCGCCGCCGCACCGCGGCCGGAATACTACTGGCAAACATTAGCGCTTTTGCATGTTTCTGACCAGCACGAATCTACGAGCAGTATTCCAGAAAAAGCCGAGCAGTATTCCGGCACCACCGAGCCGGGGTCCACCCTCCCTCCACGTGCGGTATTTAAACTAGGGGCGTGCTCTTCAACGACCCCAGCTTCGACGCCCAGCACGCGACACCTGTCCTCTACGTGCACGGCATCAACAGCCGCACCATTGCTTTTCGACGAAACGCCCGCCTGATCTCCTCCCACGGCCACTGGGTCTGGGGGTACGACTACGGCAGGATGCTCATCCCCGGTCTCGCCGGGACTGGGCGGATCGAGGACATGGTCGACGAGCTGGGAGAAAACGTCGACCACGTACTTGGCGAAACCGGAGCATCGAAGGTGAATGTAGTGGCCCACTCCCAAGGCGGGCTGCTGACCAAACTGTTCATCGCTGCCGGCGGGGCCGAACGAGTCGAGCGCGTCGTGGCCATGGGCGCCAACTTCCACGGCACCGACCTGCGCGGATACGCCGCGCGCATCAACCCCATCACGGGCCGCAACCCGAAGTTCTGGGAACGCATGGCCAGCCCCAGCGCAGTACAGCAACTCGCCGGTTCGGAATGGTCGCACGAACTCGCCACTGTGCCCGATACCAATCCGCGCGTGATGTACACCTCGCTGTACTCCCGGCGCGACCACGTGGTCACGCCTGTGGAGACCTCCATCCTCACGCCTATCGACGGCGCCGACGTGGTCAACCTGGAAATCCCCGGCGCCCCGCTGCATCCCCTCATGCCGCGCGACAGGGAAACGGCCGAGCTGACCTTGTGGGGTTTAGAGCGCGAGCCGGGTGAGACTGCGCCCAGTTAACCGGCTCTAGTCGCAGCGCACGATCGGCTGCGGGTCGTAGACGGTCGTTGTGGTTTCGCGGGAGATTTCGGACCCGCCAAGGTCGCGGACGATGCGGGTGTCGGACGTCGTAAAGCCTGGGGCTCCACCCGACGGGATGCAGCCGTCGCCTGACAACGACTGCGTTTGCGGGGATGTCTGCGCCCAGCGGCCGCCGTTGACGGACTCGACCTCGCGCGACTTCACGCCCATCATCTTCACCGTGATCTGCCCGCCACCGAACTCCGTGACAATCTTCACCGGGTGCGGAGTGTCATTCTTGAACACCAGGTCAATCGCGCCCTCGTAGACGGTGGCCTCGCGGCCGGCCGGGTAACGGGAAATGTAGTAAGAGTGCGGCGTGTGCGCCACGTCCGTCATGCCAGCGAAGTAGCTCGCGTTGTACAAGGTCGTGGCGAACTGGGAGATGCCGCCGCCGACCGCGCGTCCGGCGCGGCCCTCGATGATGATGCCGGACTCAACATAGCCCTGCGCCGTACCGCGCGGGCCGGTGAAGCCGTTGAGGGAGAACTCCTGGCCCGGGCTGACAATCACGCCGTTGACCTGTTGCGCAACGATCTTGATGTTGTGCCCCGACGCCGACTCAAACCCGCCGGTGGTGAACGAGCCGACCTCTTCGTTGAAAGTGGCCTTCTCCGCATCCTCCGTCTTGAAGGTGGCCGGGACAGCCTCGTACTTGGCCTCCCACTCACGCGGTTCGTCACCGATCACGCGTTTGTCGAAGTCCTTCATCGTCTCGTCCCACTTGATCTCGTTGCCGTCCTTGGACGGAGTGACCTCGCCGGAGGCGCTGATCGTGGCGTTTTCCATCTTGGTCACAGTGTCTTTGAGCTGCTCGCCGAAGATCCTTTGCGCCTTGTCGACGTGGACTTCGGGGACGATCTTCTTCGCTTCAGGGTCGTTGCGGAACGTGACCACTTCACCCATCCGGTCTTTCTCGATCACCGCGTTGGTGTCCTGCTCCCCCTTGAGCGTCAGCGGGCCTTTCAGGGCTTTGTCGGCGGGGCCGTCGACGATCTGCTTGATCACATCGTCGTTAATCGCAGGCTGCGTCACCTGCGGCTCGACCTCGACACCGTCCGGGTTGAGCCACGTCAGCGACATCGCGCGCTCGAGCTCCTCACGGTTGACGTCCTGGCCATCCTTCGGGTCGGTCACCTTGACTTCGCCGCCCTCGAGGGCCACCGCACCGTCCTCCGGTTTCACGGTCAGATCGCCAGCCACGCGCTCAGCGGAACCGACCAGCTTGTCGTGGTCGATCGTGGAGACAATGTCCACCTCTTTATTGCGGAAAAACCCAGCCAGGCGGGAGACCGGGTTGAGGGACTCCACGCCGGCGTCATCCACCGTGCGCTGCCAATCACCGCTCAGCCCCGCCTGTTCGGGGACGAACTCGGTGCTCTGCTCACCGGCGACAGCTTTAACAGGCTGGGAACTGACGCCGCCAAGCTCGTCTTCGAGTTTGCTGACGGCCGCAGCCGGCTCCATGCCGCCGATCTCCACACCGCCGACAGTCGTGCCGCGCGGGACATGCCCCCGGTTGAACGCCACGTCTGCCAGGTACAGACCCAACAGCAGCACGAGCATGCCGACGAGGAATCCGGCCACAATCCGGCCGGTCCGCGAACCGCTACGTTGCCCGTTTCCAGCTGCGTTTATAGAACTCACCCACATAAGGTTAGTGGACTACCGAGCAACTCACAGGTTGGCATCAATAAATTGCTGCTGGACACGCGCAGCAGCAGCGTTGATCCGCTCCTCCGGAATCTCGCCGCGCTCGACCGCACCGACCGTCGCATCGATCGCCGGGCCCAGATCGCTTCCCGACGACCACAGCGCCTGATCCGCCCCAGCCGCAATCGCGCGGCGCACCGCCTCCGGTGTGGGCATGAGATCCGTGATGGCGCGCATGCCGGAAAGATCATCGGTCACCGCGACACCCGCAAAAGGCTTCCCACCTGGATAGTTGCCCTCCCGGAGCATGCGGTACGCAGCCGGGTTCAACGACGACGGCGTGTTCGGTTCACTAACCCCCGGGACCACCATGTGCCCCACCATGACCGACCCCGTAGGGAACTGCGGCAACACCGTCCCGTACGGGACCAGGTCTGAGGCGTTCAGCTCCTCGATCGGTGGCGTGACCGCCAACGTGAGGTGCGTGTCGCCTGATGCGCGGCCGTGGCCGGGGAAATGCTTGAAGGTCGGGGTGACTCCGGCGTCGACAAGCCCCTGCGAAAAAAGGGTCGCGACTTCTGACACACGCTCCGGTGTCTGACCGAACGCGCGGTCGCCGACGATGTCCAGGTCCGTGACGTCCAAGTCCAGCAGCGGCGCGTAATCGACATTGATGCCGTGCTTGCGCAGCGTGACCCCGATGTCGTAACCGGTGCCGCGGATGACTTCCGGCGGTTGATTGGCCAAGTCGCGCGGCGCGGGGAAGGAACCGAGCACGTCCGAGTGGCGCTGCACCCGGCCGCCCTCAAAGTCGATGGCCACCGTGAAAGGGCGGTCGAACTCCTCGCGCAGCGCATTGATGTTGCGGCCCGGCTCTGTGAGCAGCTTCGGGTCGGCCCAGCTGGGAATGATCAGACCGCCAGCTCCCTGCTCTAGCGCGGCGCGGGCCTGGTCATAGTCCGCCGCACCGACCACCATCAGCGAGGCCACCCGCATGCGCAGGTCCTCCGGCACGCGCTTCTCAGCCTCGGTTTTCTCCGGAACAGGTGTCACGGTGACCACGTTCGTTTCCGTTGCGGTGACCTGGACTTGCTCGGACTGAGCCTCCTCGTTGCTGGGCTGGTCTCCCGGAACGCATGCGGCGCACGTCAACGCGACAGCTGCGATGGCCGCTGCTGGTCGTACGTGCACAGGTCGCTCCTTGGGTTGGTGGCCGGTTGATTGCCGAGTCAATCTTAGCCCCTGCTCCTTGGAGACAAAACTGCGGAAAACTTTACATGCGAACCCGCTTATTGGTCCGTCCATGCAGGTCAAAAAGTGGGGCCTTTCCATCAAACGGCGGCGGACGTCAACTTTTCCGCAGCGGGCCTGCACAGACACCTGCCGGACCCCAGAGAAGACCCCAGCCGCACTTGCACAACGGCTCTGGCCTCGCACACCTGCCGTGGTAGGGTCTATGACCATGACGAACCGATTCGCTTCCTGGCCCCGCCGCTCCATCGGCCCGGTTTTGGCCAGCACTGTCACTGGCGTTGTGCTGGGGATTGTGGGCGTGATCGGCATCGCTAGCTTCTCCGGCCAGAACCAGGTCCCGGCGGGCAATGCCGTTCCCGCTGACCAGGCAGTCCTCGGCGGGCCGGAGTACGGGTCCCGACAGTAGAGGGCGCCATGCGCACGCTGCGCATTCCCCGCCGCGGTACCAGCGGCACTGCCGGCCCCCACGCTAGCCGCACCAGCCCACATCCCCTCGCCGAAATCAGCCCTGACGCCCGCACGCACATCATTGGCTGGATCGTCCTGGCTCTCATTTCTTTCCTCCAACCCCCAGGCCGCACCGCCGCCGACACGAAGTTCGACTTGTCGGCGGACCCGGCCGGTTTCCTCTCCCAGGCCACACAGGCCTACACCGACACGTTCACACTGGGCCAGATCCAGAACCAGGCCTACGGTTACCTCTTCCCCCACGGCTTATTCTTCCTGCTCACGGAACCCTTGCCGGATTGGGTGGCGCAGCGGTTGTGGTGGACGGTTGTCATGGGGGTCGCGTTTTCGGGGATGTACCGGTTGAGCGAGTCGTCGATAAGCGCGGCGCTGTACGCACTGAGCCCACGGATTCTAACCACCTTGACCGCGATCTCGTCGGAGGCGTGGCCCGTTGCGCTGGTGCCGTGGACGCTGGTGCCGCTGATGCAGCGCAAGCCGAACGTCGCGGCGGCGGTCATCCCCGTCGCGCTGATGGGCGCGGTGAACGCGACCGCGACGATGATGGCGTGTTTGCCCGCGTTCGTGCTGCTCATCTGGCTGCGCGCGTGGCCTGCGCTGGCGAAATGGCTCGTCGGTGTCGCGGCGGTCAGTGCGTGGTGGATCGGGCCGCTGCTGGTGCTCGGCCGTTATTCGCCGCCGTTCACGGACTTCATCGAGTCCTCATTCGTGACCACGCGCTGGCTCAACCTCGCCGAATTGCTGCGCGGCACAACGTCGTGGTCGCCGTTCGTGGACACCGAGCGCGTCGCGGGGCATCTGCTGGTCACCGAACCTGTGTTTGTGCTGGCCACGCTCGCGATCGCCGCGCTGGGCATCGCCGGGCTCGCGCTCGAAGGCCGCGGCTACCCCATCGTGTTGCTGTGCCTCGGCGTTGCACTCATGGGCACGCATGCCAGTTTCTGGCTTTCGCTTCTCGACGCCCCCCTCGCCCCCTTCCGCAACCTGCACAAACTCGATCCACTGGTCAGGCTGCCCATCTGCCTCGGCGTGGGGTACGCGGTAGCGCGGATGAAACCGCGCGGGCCGGGGGTTGTGGCCGTCGTGCTCGTTGCCGTGATCGCGGTCGCGCCGGCGTGGACGCTGCGGCTGCTGCCGGAAGGCACGTGGACGGAGGTCTCCGAGGATTGGCAGGCCGCCGCTGCATTCCTCAATGAGGAGGCCGCCGGAACCCGCACCCTCGTCGTGCCGGCGACATCCTTCGCGCGGCAGACCTGGGGCTGGACGCGTGATGAGCCGATCCAGGCCCTTACCGATGTCCCCTTCGCCGTCCGCGATGCCATCCCGCTTGTGGACCCCGAGGCCATCCGCGGCCTCGACGGCCAGGTCGCCGCGCTCGACCCCGAGGCGCTGCGTTCGATCGGTGTTGGAGCCGTCGTGGTGCGCGGGGATCTCGCTGCCGACCCCGAGCTGCCTGAGCTCGCTGAAGGCTTCGGAAAGCCAAAGGTCTTCGGTGACCTCTCGGTCTACCTGTTCGACCGCGAGCGCGGCATGATGATCGGCGCTGACCCCGCCACGGTCGCCGGCGGAGGCGAAGTCCTGCCGCTGCTCGACCGCGAATTCGGCTACTCCCCGCGCACCCTCACCGCCTCGCCTGCCGACGCCGACATCATCACCGACACCCCTGCCCTGGTGAAACGCAATTACGGCACGCTCAAAGGCCCGACAACGGCGCACCTGCCTTACGGCACCATCGAGGACGACATCTGGGAGGGCGGCGACGTGCACAACCGTCTCCCCGACTACCCCTCTGAGGGTCGTCTTGTGGGGGTGAGTGAGGAGGGGATTGGTCGGGCGTCGTCAAGCGCTGCGGACGTCGACGCATTCGGCGGCGCGAAACCATCCAAGTCGTTGAACAGCGCGTTCGACGGCATTGAGGACACCGCGTGGCACCCCGCGCCGGGCGACCGAGACCCGTGGATCGAGGCCGTCGCCGACGGTGAGCCCGGCGCGTTCACGATCACCGCGACCGACGACACGACCGTGCACTGGTCCGGCACCCTTGACAGCGGCACCCTCGAGCTGCGCGCCGATGAACCCACGACGGTCGACGTTGAGGGCGACTCGGTGACAATCAAGCTGACCGAACCCGTCGGCATCAGCGAAATCGAGTTCGGCGTGCGCCGCATAGTCACCGTCGACGGCACCGCCGACACCTACTTCTTCCAGCGGCTTTTCCCCGCAACCGAGCTTCTGCACCGCTCCTTCGAGACTGAGGCAGGTACATTTGAGCTGTCCACCCGCGCGCTTATCGACGGCACACCCCACCCCCCAGGCCCCGTCACCCTCAACGCTGGCCGCCACACCATTGTGACCAAATCCGAGACAGTGGCCTTGACGCGCGCGGGTGCTGAATCCGGCGCTGCTGCTTCACCGTGGGAGCCCTTCGACGGCACCGTCACCGCTTCCGGTCCTGCTTCCGATCGTGATCGGATCATCATGACCGCCCGCGCCTACAACTCCGGGCTGCGCGGTTTCGTCGGCGACGTCCCCCTCGAGGCGACGCGCATCGATTCCGGCATGCAAGCCTTCACCGTCCCCGCCGGCCTGGCCGGCGAGTTCAGCATGTCCTTCGCCGGGTCTCGATTCTTCTATTTCAGCCTTGTTTTCGGCGGGGCGCTCAGCTTGCTCGGAGTTGCCGCCTGCCTGTGGATCGACTCGCGCCGGCCGCGCTCGGCTGCGGCACCTTTCGCGGCTAATGTTGCCGCCGCCCCCGCCGCGTGGGCCTCCCAGGTAGTGAACGCGCTGGCCACGCTCGCCGCGACCACCCTCGTCGGTGGCTGGTACGGGGTCGGCGCATGGTTGGTCACCCTGCTCATCCGCCGTTTCACCTTGATTCCCGGGTGGGCGCTCGCAGCCGGCGCTGTGGGATTCATGGGTCTCTGGCTCGCCCGCGCTCCCTGGCCTGCCGCCAACTACGCGGGTGACTCGGTGCTGGTGACGATAGCCGGGTGCGTCGCCATCACCAGCCTTGCCGGCGAGTGGTGGCGGCGGCGGTAGTCTGCAAAACCCCAGGGACTCCGCAATGCGGAGTGGCCGCAGACCCCGCGAACGAGCACCCACCCAATCCCCGGAATACTGCTCGGCCTTTTCCGGAATACTGCTCACATAAACGCGCTGGTCAAAAACATGCGTTTGAGTGCATACGGCCGAGCAGTATTCTGCGGGGCTCTGGGGTTGCTACTGCCGGCGGCCGCGCCCAGTCCGCCTAGCCCGCCTGCCCTGACCCGCCGCTTGAGTCGGTGGGCGGCCGAGGATGAGGCGCATGGCGGGGGCTTCGACAAGCACGTAGCTGATGTACGCCACGGCCACAGACACGACAACGGTGAATGCCAGCACTGTCCCAAAGTCCAGGAGACTGCCGCTGAACAAGTCCACCCCAAGCACTGGAAACGCCATCTCCAGCACGGCGACGTGCCAGAGGAAGATCCCGTAAGACCACTTCCCCAGCGCGCCCATCACGGGCCCGGCTAAGAACGGCGGCTTGGAGTGCCGGCCGGCCCCGGTCGACGGCGCCAGCGCGAACGGCACGACGAACAGGGCGGCGAAGACCGTCCCCAGAATGATGCGCACGTTGAACTCGGCCGGCGTCGGGTGCTGCAGACCGGGCGGGCCGAGATGGCCAGACACCCACGCGACCACGAGGGCCACAACCGGAAGGATCCAGCGGAAGCCGGTGAATCGGGTCAGCGGCTGTGCCGCGGATAAGCGCTCGAACTCCGCGCACAGCAGCCCGACCGCAAACCATGGTGCGTAGGAGGGGGGCCAGATTTGGAGGTTGACGGGGGCGTCGATAAGCGTGATCAGCCACGGCCAACTCAAACCGAACACGACAACCGCGAGCAGCAGGATCCCGCGGGCGCGGGGCCCCAGCACGAGGTAGAGCGGGAAGACCAGGTAAAACGCTACTTCGACACAGAGGCTCCACAGCTGAGTGAGTCCCGGAACAAGCCCCTCGGGCACGTAGATCTGCAGCATGAACACCTGCGCCACCGCCTGCAACGGCGACAACCCGGTCAGGGAGGGCAGCGCCGCCATGACGATGCAGACGCACGCAAGGTAACCGGGCACGATGCGGGCGAAGCGCCGTCGATAATAGCCCCGCCGCCGCGGGCCACGCGCGAGCAGGAACGCGGACAGCGCGAAGAACACAGCGACGAAATAATCGAAACGCTCCAGCAACCGCGACCCCAACCCGGTCTGAAACGAAACGTGCGTGACCACAATCCCGAGGGCGGCGACCGCGCGCAGGCCCTCGAGCTCCGGCAGCTTGCTAGTGTTCGTAATACCGAAATTGTAGAGGAGTCCCATGAAACGTCTGTGGTGGTGCTTGGCGGTGTTCGTCATCGCGCTCGCGCTGGGCAACTTCGTGGCGCCGCCGGTGATCGGCGCGATGAAGCTGATCGACAACGGGACCTACACGCTGACCTGGGACGATGGTTCGACAGAGACGTTCGAGGTGTCCGGTCCGCGCAAGTCAGCGCGCATCACCGGCGACGGCATCGACGCGGAAATGTCGCGCGACTCCGGCGAAACCAACCGCGGTCAGGTCATTTTCTTCCCGTGGGAACCCGACCGCCGCAGCTACGACATTTACGACGGCACACGCGTCGACTACGTCGGCCCCGGCACCGTCGGCGGCATGCGCACGCTGCGCTTCAGCGGCGACGGGCGCACGTACGAAATTGAGCGTCGCACGGGCACGCTTATCGACGCCACCAACGGCCCCGCCCGCCTCTCCCCCGTCACCCGCAATGAGAAGGTGGCCGAAGCGCAATCCAAGGTGAGGGTGCTGTGGTGGCTGCAGCTGCTAGCCGTGGTCGCCCGGCTCGTGGCGCTGGCGGCGGCTGTGACCGGGGCGGTGTTCCTTGTCCGGCGGAGATAACGGTGCACGCTTCCCCGTCGCGCGGGTACTGCTCGTCGCCTGGGGTGTGTTCCTCGTCGGGTCGCTGACCTGGCCTTTCCTGCTCGTTTTCGGCGGGGGTTCCTTGGCCCTGCGCGACATGATGGTGCTGCCGCGGCCCTACCTGACCCACGCGTCGCTGGGGTTTGGAGACCTGCCGGGGCGCAACGCGCCGCAGGATGCTGTCCTTGCGGTGCTGGGGGCGGTCGTGCCGGCGACATGGTTCGTGGCGCTGTTCATGGTGGCTGCGGCTGGTGCGGCGGCGTGGGTTGGCGCGCGTTCGGGCCGCGGCTTGTGGTCCTCGGCCGCTGCTATGACGATCGCTGTGTGGAACCCCTTCGTCGTGGAGCGTCTTCTGCAGGGCCAATGGTCGCTCGCTGCGGCGGCCTGGCTGCTGCCAGCCGTGGCGTTGTGTCGAGGGCCGGGGCAGATTCTGGCGATGTGGGGTGCCTCACTTACCCCGACCGGCGGATTGTTCGCGCTGCTCACGGGGCTCGCTGTGAACCGGCGATGGTATGTAGCTGTCGCCGGTGTGGTGGGCTGCCTGCCGTGGGTGGTGCCGAGCGTGCTGAGCCTCGGATCCGGGACAACCACCGCGACCGCTGCCTCCGCAACCGCCTTCGCACCCCGTGCAGAGACCTACGCCGGCACCCTCGGTTCCCTCATGGGGCTCGGTGGCATCTGGAACGGTGACGCGGCCCCCGCTTCCCGGCAGGTCGGGTTTGCGCTGGTAGGAGTTCTGTTGTTCGCGCTGCTCTGCGTGGCCGCCCGGCGAGTGCCGCGCCCGCTTCTCATCCTGGCCGGCATTGGATTCGCTGTCCCTCTGGTGTCGTGGCTGCTCCCCGGCGCAATGGGGTGGCTCGTGTCTACGATTCCGGGCGGCGGACTTCTTCGCGATGCCCAAAAGTTCACTGCCCTCGCCCTCCCCGCCTTCATCGTGGCGGCGGCCTCGCTGCGTGTGGTCGACCTGCGCCTTCCCGCCGTCGCTCTTGTGCTCGCCCTGCTCCAGGTCCCCGACGCGCCACGGGCGGTGGCGCTCCTCGCGCCAGTAGAGGTCGCCGTTCCCGAGATTGATCACCGTGGCCGGGACGTCTTCTTTGTCGACCGGCCAACACTCCTGACGAGGTCCGACGGCATCCCGGTCATCGACCCCGCCACGAAGGCTATGAACGTGGTCGAATCGGGATCCCTCGTCGTCGACGGCACCGAAACCGACATCCCCTCCCCCCGCTGGCGCACCGCAAACGAGATCTTCGCAGGTGCAGAGGCCGGCGAGTACGACCCCGCCACGGCCCGCTACTACTCCGACCCCGAAGTCGGCCTGGTCGTTCGCCCCGACGCGAACGGGTTCACTGTCGAAGACGCCGGTCTTCCGGCCCGCAAACGCAATGGGCTTGGTCTCGGCTTGCTGGCGCTCTGGTTCGCAGTACCGCTCCTCGGCCTCGCCGCCCGCGGCACTTCTCGCCGGGATGCTTTTGCTCGGCGCAGGCGACTGCCCGAGGCAGATTCACGCCACTCAACCCCCGGAATAGATTTTTAGTATCGCCTTCTGACGTCTCGGGTGAAATCCCACCTGGGAAAACGCCGCAGGCGAAGCCTAGAAGGCGATACTAAAAATGTATCGGCCGGCTCAAACCCTCTCAAGCCCCAGTCCACCCCAGCCGATCACATCCGACAGCAGCCGCTCGCCGCTCTACCGCCCCCGGGCACCGCCCCCAACGAACCCCTCCAGCAGCGCAGCGAACTTCCGGCCGGTCTCCTGCCAGGAGAACTGCGCTGCGAAGGTACGAGCAGCCGAACCCAGCGCTTCCCGCCGATCCGAATCGGCCAGCAGGCCACGCACCACCGTGTGAAACTCCTGCTCAGTGGACACGAGCACACCGGTCTCGCCGTCCACAATGGAATCGCACAGGCCACCGGCGGAGCGGTACCCGACGGTGGGCACGCCGTGCTGGGCGGCCTCGGTCACGGCGAGCCCCCACCCTTCCTTGCGCGACGGCATCAGGTGCAGCGATGCCCGGGCGAGGACGGCGTGCTTGTAGGTGTCGTTGACGTGGCCGTGGAAGACGACGCGGTCGCCAAGTTCGGCGGCGTAAGCTCGCAGCTCGTCTTCCCACCAGCCGGAGCCGATGATGTCGAGTGTCACCCCGTCGATCCACCGCACAGCATCGATGGCCTGCTCGATCCGCTTGTGGGGCACCAGACGCGACAGCACCACTACCCGCAAACCTGAACCACCAAGAACGGGCAGGTCAGCGGGAACGGGGTCGACACCGTTCTCGATGATCGCAATGTCCTCCCGGCGCACCCCCAACGACACGAGATCTGCCCGCGACGCCTCCGACACCGTCACGTACTGCGCACCCCGGTACACCCGCGGCGCCAAACGTGACTCCAGGAACCACCCCAGCCGCCCAATCACAGGCCCGGCCACCGGCCACTGCTCCTCGTGGCAGTGGTGCGTGAGCAGGACGACCGGCCGACGGGTGAATAGCCGCGCGAAGAAGGGGATCCCGTTTTGCGTATCCACAATCACGTCAGGCCGCTGCCGCCAGATCGCGAGCGGGGCCAGCAGGTAAACGGAGTATTTGCCGCCGAGGCGCTGGAAAAGGATGCCGTCGCGAAGCGAACGTCGTGAAGCGTCTGTGTGCGACGCCGTGCGATACACCACCTCGTGCCCCTGTTCAGCCAGGTAGGCGCCGACGCGTTCGAGGTAGCGTTCGCTGCCGCCGCCCTGGGGGTGGGTGGTGTCGCGCCAGCAGAGGAGGAGGATCTTCATTCCCGTCCACCTTACCGTGGCTAGAGTGGCGGGAATGAAGGCACCGCGCACACGCAGACTGGCCACGCTTCGGCGCTCTTTCGGGCTGTTGCGGTCATTTCGCCACGAGCAGTCACGTCCCGACATCTTTTACGGGGGGCTTGCGCGCGATACCCGCCTGCTTATCGACGCCCTCTCCCACGACCTCACCAACCGCCCCCTCCACGGCCAATCCGTGCTGGATGTCGGCGGCGGCCCCGGTTACTTCGCCACCGAGTTCGAGCAGGCCGGCGCGTGGTATGTCGGCCTTGAGCCGAGCGTGTCCGAGATGTCAGCGGCCGGGCTGACCGGCTACGGCGCCGTACGTGGCGACGGCACCGCCCTCCCCTTCCACGATGAGGCCTTCGACATCGTGTACTCGTCCAACGTTGTCGAGCACATCCCCGACCCGGACGCGATGTGCGACGAAATGCTGCGCGTGACCAAGCCGGGCGGGCTGACCATCATCAGTTACACGGTGTGGCTGGGCCCCTTCGGCGGCCACGAAACCGGCCTGTGGCAGCACTACGTCGGCGGCGAGTTCGCCCGCCACCGCTACGAGAAGAAACACGGCCATCCCCCAAAGAACGTCTGGGGCACTTCGCTTTTCGACGTCCCCACCACCTGGGGCCTCACCTGGTCCCACCAGAAAACCGAAGCCGGCGTCGCCGACCTACTACTGGCCTTCCCCCGCTACCACCCGAGCTGGGCCTGGTGGGTGACTAAGGTGCCCGGCCTGCGCGAGTTCGCAGTCTCCAACCTCGTTGTGGTTCTCCGGCCGCGGTAGCCTGGCGCGTCCGGCGCACGGCCCCCACCGCGCGAGCCCCCGCCCCGCGCAACCCGGCCGCCGCTGCAAAAGATGACAAACTCGATTTCGATTTACTCACCGAAATCGCCCTGACCTGCACGGATGCCTCTAGGCAGGATTGGAGTTTGTCAACGTTTGCAGGACTCGCCCCCGAGAACGCGGAAAAGTTGACAACCCTGACCCCGCCCAAAAGACGGAAACCGCTGTGACCAGCGGTTTCCGTTCTAGAGCGAAATCGAGTTTGTCAACTTTTCCGCAGTGGCCGATCAGCCCGGGCCTAAGTCAGGCCCGGGCTCGCGCTCTTCATACCCTTAAATCTTGGACTTGGACTTCTCCAGCTCGTCGAAGATCTCCTGCGGGACGCGGTCACCCAGGGTCTGGAGGTATTCCTCACCCTCGGCGAATTCGGTCTCAAAGTCGGACGGGTTGACGGCGAGGGCCTCGCGGACATCCTCGATGTCGGTGTCGAGGCCGGTGAGGTCGAGGTCCTCGGCACGGGCGACCAGGCCGGCGGGGGTCTCGTCGGCGTCGACGCGGCCTTCGATACGGTCGACAACCCACTTCAGGACGCGGGAGTTCTCGCCGAAGCCCGGCCAGAGGAAGCGGCCGTCGTCACCGCGGCGGAACCAGTTGACCAGGAAGATCGACGGCATGCGGTCGCCGCCCTCGGCGCCGCGGTCGATCCAGTTCTGCATGTAGTCGCCGACGTTGTAGCCGATGAACGGGAGCATGGCGAAGGGGTCGTGACGCAGGGAGCCGACCTTGGCCTCCAGGGACGCGGCGGTCTGGCCGGACGCCAGCAGGGCACCGATCTGGGTGCCGTGGTTCCAGTCGCGGGCCTGGGTGACCAGCGGGACGGTGTCCGGGCGGCGACCACCGAAGAGGATCGCGTCGACCTTCACGCCCTCCCAGTCGTCGAACTCCGGGGCTGCGGCCGGGCACTGGGAGATCGGCACGCAGTAGCGGGAGTTCGGGTGGGCGGCCGGGGTGGTGGACTCCGGGGTCCAGTCGTTACCTTGCCAGTCGATGGCGTGGGCCGGAGCCTCGCCGTCCATGCCCTCCCACCAGACGTCGCCGTCGTCGGTCAGGGCGACGTTGGTGAACAGGGTGTTACCCGGCTCCATGCTGCGCATGGCGATCGGGTTGGACTCGTAGTTGGTGCCCGGGGCGACACCGAAGAAGCCGTTTTCGGGGTTGACGGCGTAGAGGCCGTCGTCGCGAAGCTTGAGCCATGCGATGTCGTCGCCCACGACCTGCGCGGACCAGCCCTCGATGGTCGGGGTGATCATAGCCAGGTTGGTCTTGCCGCACGCGGACGGGAATGCCGCGGTGATGTGGTAGTTCTTGCCCTCCGGGTCGGTGAGCTTGAGGATGAGCATGTGCTCAGCCATCCAGCCCTCTTCACGTGCCATGACGGACGCGATGCGCAGGGCGTAGCACTTCTTCGCCAGGATGGCGTTGCCACCGTAACCGGAACCGTAGGACCAGATCTCCTTGGTCTCCGGGAACTGGGAGATGTACTTGGTGTCGTTGCACGGCCATGCGACGTCTTCCTCGCCCGGCTCGAGCGGAGCGCCGACGGAGTGCAGGCAGTGGACGAAGTCGCCGTCCGGGCCGATCTTGTCCAGGGCTTCCTGGCCCATGCGGGTCATGATGCGCATGGACATGACCACGTACTCGGAGTCGGTCAGCTGCACGCCCAGCTTCGGGTCCGGATCGGAAATCGGGCCCATGCAGAACGGCACGACGTACATGGTGCGGCCCTTCATGGAGCCGCGGAAGTGCTCGGTCATCTCGGCCTTGAGCTCGTCCGGAGCGACCCAGTTGTTGGTCGGGCCGGCACCGTCCTCGGTCGGCGTGGAGATGAAGGTGCGGGATTCCACGCGCGCCACGTCGGACGGGTGGGAGCGGGCGAGGAAGCTGTTCGGGCGCTTCTCTTCGTTGAGCTTGATCAGGGTGCCCTTTTCCACGAGCTCAGCGGCGAGGCGGTCCCACTCTTCCCGGGAGCCGTCCGCGAAAACCACGTTGTCCGGCTGGAACAGGTCTACTGCCTCGTTGATCCACGCAATCAGCTGCTCGTTCTCGGTGGGGGCCTGACCCTCAAGGCCCTTCACTGCGGTAGCCATGTACTCTCCTCACACTCGGCGGTTACTGTTCTCGGCGTTACAAAATGAACTTTTTGTTAACCCCAGCGTATCCGACGATCGTAGGATTGCGCTGGCAGTTGCGAACCTCGCATTTAAGCGCGTTGTTGGCACAGATTACACACCCCCGAAATAAGGTGGCGCCTAAATTTCGGGCTTTCACCAGCCATAGTGGACAATGTCAGCGTGACTGAATCTATTGGTGAACTTCCGCACGGCCGCCCTCCGCAGACTGAATTTGATACGGGGCTGGATTACCCGCGCCTCGGGTCGGTGACGTTCCGCCGAGGCACGCTCACTGAGAATCAGCAAGCGCTTTTCAACGAATGGTGGCCGCGGCTCGGCGTTGTTCTCGAAAACACCGAAGACGAGCAGCACATCAATTACGACGAGTGGTTCGGCCGCGCTGGGCACCCGACGGTGGTGGAGATTGGGTCGGGGACGGGGACGTCGACAAGCGCGATGGCGCCGCTGGAAGCCGACACGAACGTGATCGCCGTCGAATTGTATAAGCCGGGGTTGGCGAAGCTGCTGGGGTCGGTGGTGCGCGGCGGGATTGAGAATATACGCATGGTGCGCGGCGATGGCGTGGAGGTGCTGGCGCGGATGATCGCGCCGGAGTCGCTCGACGGCGTGCGCATTTTCTTCCCGGATCCGTGGCCGAAGGCGCGCCACCACAAGCGGCGCATTATTCAGTCGGGGACGCTCAATCTCATTGCCACGCGGCTCAAGCCGGGCGGTGTGCTGCACGTCGCGACCGATCATGCGGACTACGCAGAATGGATTGATGAGCTGGTCAATGTAGAGCCAATGCTCGAATACAAGGGGTGGCCGTGGGAGAATGCACCCATATTGACGAACCGTCAAGTAATTACGAAGTTCGAGGGCAAAGGCCTGGATAAAGAACACGTTATTCGCGAATACCTCTGGGAAAAGAAAAATGAATGACCTCCACAACATGACCCACCCCTACGCGCCCGGCGCAGAGGCGGGTCCGGACAGCCTGCTGCTGGTGTGGGACGCCCCCAACCTGGACATGGGCCTGGGTGCGATTCTGGGCGGGCGGCCCACGTCCTCGCACCGCCCGCGTTTCGACGCAATCGGCCGCTGGCTGGTCCACCAAGCCGAAGATCTTTCTGCCCGCACGGGCCGGCGCATCGAGCCGGAAGCCACCGTGTTCACCAACGTCTCCCCCGGCTCGGCCGACGTGGTCCGCCCGTGGGTCGAGGCGCTGCGCAATGTCGGTTTCGCGGTCTTTGCCAAGCCGAAGGCTGACGACGACTCCGACGTCGACGGCGAAATGATCGAGCACATCGAGCGCCGCCGCGCCGAAGGCGTGCTGCAAGGCGTGGTCGTTGCGTCCGCCGACGGCCAGAACTTCCACGAGCTTCTCGACGAGCTTTCCGCCGACGGCCTGCCCGCCACCGTCCTAGGTTTCCACGAACACGCCAGCTGGGCAGTCACCTCCCCTGCCATCACGTTCGTAGACTTAGAGGACATTCCTGGCGTGTTCCGCGAGCCGTTGCCGCGCGTCAACCTTGACCAGCTGCCGGAGGACGGCGCCTGGCTGCAGCCTTTCCGCCCGCTTTCCGCTCTGCTCAACAAAGGTTAGGAGGCTTCTTGTTCTACACGTGGGGCCGCATCGCCTACCGGCACCGGAGGATCATCCCTGTCGTAGTCATCGCCATCATCCTGCTCATGCAGGTGTTGTGGGGCTCGAAGCTGGGCGACCGCCTATCGCAGGAGGGGTGGGAGGACCCGCACGCGGACTCCACCACCGCGGCTGTGATCGAGGAAGAGACCTTCGGCCGCGATAACGCCGGCGATGTGATCCTGCTGGTCACGGCAGAGCAAGGCGTGGCCTCCCCGGCGGTGTTCGACTCCGCCAAGACGCAGATCGACGCGTTGAAAAACCGACCGGAAGTCGACCACATGGCCAGCTACTTCGACGCGAAGAACCCGCAGCTGGCTAACGCGACCGGCACGAAGGCCTTCGCCGCGATCGGCCTGGCCGGCGACGGCGAGCAAACCCTGAAGGACTACCGCTCGCTCGAGGAACAGCTCGAAGCGATCGAGGTCCCCGGCGCGACCGTCCAAGTCGCCGGCGCCACCGCTGTTGCCGACGCACTAGACCAGGGCATGGCCGACGACATCGCCCGCGCCGAGCGCATCGGCCTGATCTTCGTCGCCGTCATCTTGCTGTTCGTCTTCGGCGGTGTCGTGGCGGCCGGCATGCCGCTGGTGGTGGGCATCCTGTCCATCATCGGCTCGATGTCGATCTTGTCTATTCTGGCGCAGTTCCAACAGGTGAACGTTTTCTCCCAGTCCGTCATCACCCTGCTGGGGTTGGGTCTGGCTATCGACTACGGCCTGTTCATGGTCTCGCGCTTCCGCGAGGAGCTCGACCGGCGCGGCAACACGCCTGCCGATATAGAAGACGCCGTCGCGGAGACAACCACCACCGCCGGCAAGACTGTGTTCTTCTCCGCGCTCATGGTGGGCGTGGCCCTGTCCGGCCTACTCATGTTCCCGCAGGCCTTCCTCAAATCGGTCGCCTACGGCGCGATCTGCGCGGTGGTGCTCGCCGCCGTGATTTCGGTGACGGTGCTGCCGGCGCTGTTCGGGATGCTGGGACGCGGCATCGATAAGTGGTCGGTCCGCCGCGCATCCCGCAAGGCCCGCAGGCTCGAAGACACCATCTGGTACAAGATCCCCGCCTGGGCAATGCGCCACTCTAAGGCTGTCATCGTTGCCGTCACGGGCGGATTACTGCTGCTCACCCTCCCGATCGTGGGCATCACCTTCGGCGGCATCAACGAGAGCTACCTCCCGCCCAGCAACGAGGTCCGTCAGGCCCAGGACGAATTCAACGAGGAGTTCCCCGCCTTCCGCACCGACCCCGTCAAGCTCGTGGTGGCGGGGGCGTCGAACGAGGAGCTTGTCAACGTCGTCATGCAAACCCGCGGTGTGACCGGCCTGGCTTCCCCGCTGGCACCGTCCAAGCCGACGCAGGACGGCACGACGGTCCTGTCGGGCACGTTGGCGGACCGCAACGGCGGCCAAGACGTCGTCGATCAGCTGCGCGACATCGAGGCCCCGGAGGGCGTGGACCTCTACGTCTCCGGCACCCCGGCGATGGAGGTCGAGTCCATCGAGGCGCTGCTGAACCGCCTGCCGTGGATGGCGCTGTACATGGTCGCGGCCACGTTCCTGCTCATGGCGGTGCTGTTCGGCTCGATGATTCTGCCGATCAAGGCCGTGATCATGAACGTCCTGGGCATTGGCGCGACCCTGGGCTTCCTCACCCTCGTCTTCGTCGACGGCGTCGGCTCGGGCTTGCTCGGGTTCACGCCGGGTCCGCTGATGAGCCCCGTGCTCGTCCTCATCATTGCGATCCTGTACGGGTTGTCCACCGACTACGAAGTGTTCTTGGTGTCGCGGATGGTGGAGGCGCGGCACAAGGGGGCGTCGACAAGCGATGCCGTGAAATATGGAACCGCGCACACGGGCTCCATCATTACCGCCGCGGCGCTGATCATGATTGTTGTGGCTGCGGCGTTCGCGCTGAGCGAGATCGTGATGATGAAGTACATCTCCTACGGCATGATCATTTCGCTGGCGCTCGACGCGACGCTGATCCGCTTGCTGCTTGTGCCTGCGGTGATGCACGAGCTGCGCGAGGACAACTGGTGGGCGCCGCGCTGGGTGAAGAAGGTCTACGAGTCCTTCGGCGAGGGTTCAGATCCCACCCCGACCGCGCACACGCACCCGTACACGGGCGACATTCCCGTTAGCGGAACCGTCGCCGCGAACCGTCACGTGCGCTCCGGTGTCACCGTCGACCAGGACGCGGACCTCATCCCCTTCGACGAGCTGATGCGGCGGTTGAATGGATAAGCGGTGGATCGGGTGGATTGCGCCAGTCGTTGTGCTGGCGGTCCTTCTGTTCGCCTTCCGCAACGAGCTGGACTTCCTCGGTGACGCGTTCACCGCGCTGCGCCACGCCAATCCCGCCCCCATCTTTGCGGCGGTGGTCACCTCGTTGCTCGCGATCGTGGCCATGGCCGCCGTCATGCGCATTTTGCTTATCGACGATGGCGTCCGCTCCACCCTCCCCAACTGCACCGCCATCACCCTGGCCAGCAACGCCTGGTCCACCTCTATTCCCGGCGGGCCCGCACTGTCCGCATGGCTGACCTACCGGGTGCATAGGTCCTGGGGAGCTTCGACCGGACGGTGCGGATGGTTCTTCGTCATCTCCGGGGCACTGTCCACCGTGTGGATGGTGGTCATCGGCATCGCCGCCGTGATCTTCCTCGGCGCGCGATTGTCGGTGTGGGCGCTTGTCGGCTCGCTCGTGGTGGCGCTGGTGGCCATTGGTCTGGTGTTCTGGGCGGCGTTCAACCCGGGTGTGCTGACCCGGTGGGCGCGGGTCCTTCCGCCGGCTGTTGAATTGCGGGTTCTGACCGTGATCAACCAGCTCTCCGCGATCCGCATGACGGTGCCCGAGTTTGTCGCCGCCGCGACGTTCTCTCTGCTCAACCAGCTTTTCGACGTAGCCACCCTCTACTTCTCCGTCTGGGCCGTCACCGCCGCCAGCGGTTTGTCCGCCCCCGGTTTCACCGCCGGCCCGGGTGAGACCACGATCCAGGGCGTCGCGCTGGCGTTCATCATGACCAAGCTCGCCGGTGCCGCCCAGATCACCCCCGGCGGCGTGGGCACTGTCGAACCTGTCGCCACAGCCTCCCTGGTGGCCTCCGGATTGACCCTCGTCCACGCCACCGCCGCGACGCTGGTCTACCGGATCATCTCTTTCGCCTTCATCACGCTTATCGGCTGGGTAATCTACCTGCTGGTCTACGCCGGAAAAGGCTTCATGCTCGGCAGGCCGCAGGCGAACGGGCCCGATTGAGGCGTCGCGGTACTCCCGCTCCCGTCGTGAGCACCCTGTGGTTCCCTAGCCCCTCGTGCTTGCTGCGCACGACGTAAGGAAGGGGTCTACAGTGGCAACTATGAGTGCTACTCCGGGCTTGCTCAATCTAGCGGGGGTAATCACAAATGCCGCCGCAAACACAGCGACGAGAATTGCCGGCGCCCCACGCATGGACGGACGGCGCATTCAGCCGGTGGGGTGGAATGCGCATCAAGGAAGCGTCGATACGCTCACGAGCAGCTTCGTTGCCGTGCCCGGCGGGCAGCGTGTGCGCTTAGCCAAGCGCACGTCGAATCTCTTCCGTTCGCGCGCTGGCGGCGGGACCGGTCTCGATGTCAGCGGCCTCGGGGGTGTCATCGAGGTTGACCCCGTCGCAAAAACTGCCGATGTGCAAGGAATGTGCACCTACGAGGACCTCGTCGACGCAACACTGCCGTTCGGGCTGGCACCGCTTGTCGTGCCGCAGTTGAAGACCATTACCCTCGGGGGCGCGGTGTCTGGAATGGGCGTGGAATCAACTAGTTTCCGCAACGGTCTGCCGCACGAGTCCGTCCTGGAAATGGACGTCATCATCGGGACCGGAGAGATCCTCACGTGCTCGCGCGAACGCAACGTCGAATTGTTCCGTGCCTTCCCGAATTCCTACGGGTCTCTCGGTTACGCCGTGCGGCTGAAGATCGAACTGGAGGAGGTTGCCCCGTTCATTGAGCTAAAGCATGTTCGCTACAGCGACCTAGACACGTTCCAGGCGGCGCTGGCGCAGCTGGCCACGTCGGGGGAGTGGGGAGGCCGCGACCTGCACGGTCTCGATGCCGTTGCTTTCTCCCCCGAAGAGCAGTACCTGGTACTGGCGTTTCAGGTTGACACCGCTGCCGGCACCTCCGATTACACCCGGCAAGGGATCTACTACCGCTCGATCCAACACCCGGAAGGCACGAAACACGACTACCTGACCATCCGCGATTACATCTGGCGTTGGGACACCGACTGGTTCTGGTGCTCCCGAGCATTCGGTGCCCAACATCCGCAGGTACGCGCGGTGTGGCCGCGGGAGCTACGGCGCAGCTCCTTCTACTGGAAACTGGTGGGCGCGGACAAGAAATACGACCTCGAATACCGGTTCCTGAAGAAGCCGAAAGGTCTGCCCCGCACTGAACGAGTAGTCCAAGACATCGAGGTCACAGATGACCACGTCGCCGAGTTCCTCTCCTGGTTCTTCAGCGCCAGCGATATCGAACCGGTGTGGCTATGCCCGATCCGCCTCCGCGCAGGCGTGGAGGAACTCTCCGGGGTCGGATTCAGCGAATCCGAACCGTGGCCGCTGTACCCGCTCAAACCGGGAACCACATGGGTCAACGTCGGGTTCTGGTCAGGCGTGCCCGCCGACCACGTGTCTGACAAACAGGAACCGGGTGCCTTTAACAAGATCATTGAAGCGAAAGTCACAGAGCTGGGCGGGCACAAATCACTGTATTCGGAGGCGTTCTACAGCCGCTCCCAGTTCAAGAACCTCTATGGCGGTGATCTGCCGGAGCAGATGAAGCAGCGCTACGACCCAGAGCTGAGGTTCCCGGGCCTGTACGAAAAGACAATTGACAACGCATAGGAGGACACCATGATCACTGACAATCTGCACAGCTCTTTCACCCCCATGACCGTCGCAGAGATCGTGGACACCCTCTTCCCCACCGGCAACCCCTTCCGCTGGGAAGCTTTCGACGGATCGGCCACCGGCCCCGAAAACGCCGATCACACTGTGTGCGTGAGCAGCCCCGAGGGGTTGTCCTATATTGCCACCGCCCCGGGCGACTTAGGTCTAGCACGGGCGTGGGTGACCGGTGGACTCACCGTCGAAGGCGAGCACCTCGCGCACCCCTACGGCATTTTCGATGACCTGCGCACCCTGTACGACACTTTCGAGCGCCCCGATGTCGCCACCGGCCTGCGCATCGCACGCTCGCTGCGCTCCATGGGTGCGATTCAGATTCAGCCAATCCCCGAAGCTGAGCAGGCGTCATGGCTCGAGCGCCGCGTGCGCCAAGGGTTATCCCGCCACTCGAAAGAACGCGACGCGGATGTTATCTCCTCCCACTACGACGTCGGCAACGAGTTCTACGAACTCTTCCTCGGCGATTCCATGGCCTACACTTGCGCCTACTATCCGACGCCTGATGCGAGCCTGGATGATGCGCAGGAGAACAAATTCCGCCTCGTGTTTGAAAAACTGCACCTCTCACCGGGCGACCGCCACCTCGACATCGGCTGCGGCTGGGGTAGCATGGTGCGCTATGCTGCCCGCCGCGGCGTGAAATCACTCGGAGTAACCCTGTCCAAAGAACAGGCCGAGTGGGCACAGGCCACGATTGAGGAGGAGGGCCTCGCCGACCTCGCGGAGGTCCGCTACCTCGACTACCGCGACGTCGACGAGACCGATTTCGACGCGATCTCATCGATCGGCCTGCTCGAGCACATCGGCGTGGACAATTACCCCTCCTACTTCGAGTTCCTTTCAGGCAAGCTTCGAGACGGTGGCGTCCTAGTCAACCACTGCATCACCTACCCCGACAACCACAAGACAAAGAGCGGCGAGTTCATGGACCGCTACATCTTCCCCGACGGTGAGCTCACTGGCTCCGGCACCGTGGTCAAGAACATGCAGGATCACGGATTCGAGGTCTTCCACGAAGAGAACATCCGCCTCGACTACATGCGCACCCTCCGCGATTGGTGCGAGAACCTCAAGGCCAACTGGGATCAGGCCGTCGAGCTCGTCGGGGAAAACACCGCCAAACTCTGGGGAATGTACATGGCCGGTTCTGAATGGGGCTTCGAACATGATGTCGTCGAGCTGCACCAAATCGTGGGCATCAAACTAGCCCACGACGGCTCACGCGCCGGCACACCCGAACGCCGCTGGTGGAACGACTCCGTCTTTTAACCCGCCCGCCGCATCAGGCAAGCAGCCTAGCTCCCCCCACATGTTTCGAACCGTTTGCATCGAGCAACACTGTTCAGGCCCATATTTGCCAGGCACGCAAACCGAATGCATGCTTTCAGGGGGCTAGAGTCGAGAACATGAAGATCACTAAGCCGACCGCCGTCGCCCTGGATTTCCTCGCTATCGCCATCTTCGCTCTGCTCGCCCGGTTGGCCCACCAGTCAGACGACATGCCGTTCAACTTTGCCGGCTGGGCCTCCACTGTGTGGCCTTTCGCTATCGGAGTCGCCCTAGGCTGGGTCATCGTGGAGTTTGGCCTGCGCACAACCGAACCGTCCGCAGACACTGGGACTACCAAAGCCACCGGCCACGGCCCTTTGATCTGGTTGGTCACCGTCGTCACCGGACTGGCTATCTGGGGTATCCGGAACCAGGCACTGCCGCACTGGTCTTTCGTCATCGTGGCGTGCGTGATGTCGGCGCTACTGATGTTGGGGTGGCGCGGCATCTCTGGCGTGCTCGCCCGATAGTAAGAGCGAACTAGTCGGCGACCTACGGAGAGTCACCGACTTTTCTTTTACATCCAATCTGCCTCGGATCTGACGCTGAATCGAGGCACAACAACGGCCCACGAACCCTATCCGTCATCCCCCCAGTGACCTCACCGCTTTCGACAAAGGGAAACCCCGCCGGTCAACGCCTTGCTGCGAACCGACGGGGATATGGGAAACAGGCGGGGATTTACAACCCGATGTCGAACTTGCCCTGCTGGACGTTCCGGACAATCCAGTTCAAGTAGTTGGCAATTTCAGCGACGATGTCGATTGCGCTGCTCAGCATGGAAAACCTCCTGAAAGAGTTTGGGTAAAAGCATTACTCAGTCAGTATCTCCCGCCGTGACCAAAACGTTACACGTTCGGTGAAAAAGGGAAGAAGACGCAGATCAACTGCTTAAAGCGGCCGAATCGCGTGCTTCTTAGGCAGGTCGTTTTCGTACTTGGTGGACAGCTGGCGCAGGGCGCGGCGCAACGTTAGGCGGGTCTCGGACGGCTGGATCATCGCGTCGAGGTAACCGCGCTCGGTCGCGACGTACGGGGAGGTCATGCTCTCCTCGTAGAAGTCCATGAAGACCTTCTTCATGTAAGCACGCTGGTTCTCGTCGTCAATCGCGGCGAGCTGCTTGCCTTGAATCATCACGGCCGCAGCGGCCGAGCCCATGACGGCGATCTGCGCGGTCGGCCACGCGAAGTTCAAGTCACCCGTGAGGTTCTTCGACCCCATCACGGCATAGGCACCGCCGTAGGCCTTGCGGACGATCAGGGAGATCTTCGGCACGGTGGCCTCCACAACGGAGAACGCGAGCTTCGCGCCACGGTGGATCAAACCGACCTTCTCCTGATCCACACCGGGCAGGTAGCCAGGAGTGTCCACGACGAAGACCAGCGGGATGTTGTAAGCGTCGCAGGTCTGGATGAACCGAGCACCCTTGTCAGCGGCATCGGCATCAATGCAGCCGGCGAAGTGCATCGGGTTGTTGGCTACGAAGCCGACAGGCCTGCCGTCGATACGCCCAATGGCGCAGATCAAGTTGGGGGCGTAGTTCTCTTGGATCTCCAGGATCTCTTCGTCGTCACCAAGCTGGACCAGCAGGTCCATCATGTCGTAGCCGGCGTTGGTGTCGTCGGGCATGAAGTCGTCGAGTGCGGAGTCGTCAAGGTCCTCGTCCGCTGGGGCCCAGACAACGGGCGGCTCGTCGAACGTGCTTGTCGGCAGGTGGCCAAGCAAGTCGCGGACGAACTCGAAAGCCTCATCCTCGCTGGTCACCGTCACGGTGACGTTACCGTTCTGCTCCTGCTGGACGGCGCCGCCGAGCTCGGCAGACGAAATCGCCTCGCCCGTGACCTCCTTGATCACAGCCGGGCCGGTGACGTACATCTCGGCCTGGCCCTCAACGGCGACAATGAAGTCCGTGGTCACCGGCGCATAGACAGCACCGCCGGCGGACTTACCCAGCATGATGGAGATCTGCGGCGAACGGCCCGACAGCGGCAACTGGCGCCGCGCGATCTCGGAGTACATCGCCAGCGACGTCACCGCGTCCTGAATGCGCGCTCCGCCGGAGTCCTGAATGCCGATGACCGGGCAACCGATCTTGATGGCGAACTCCATGACGTCGACAACCTTGCGGCCGAACGTCACGCCGACCGACCCGCCGTAGACAGTCTTGTCGTGGGCGTAAATGGCCACCGGTCGGCCGTCGATCCGTCCGTACCCCGTCACAACTCCGTCAGAATAGACCGCGTCCTTATCGCCGGGAGTGCGGGCCAGCGCGCCGGTTTCCACGAAGGATCCCTCGTCGAGAAGCGCCTGGATGCGCTGGCGCGGGGTGGTTTGGCCAGCGTCATCACGCTTCTTGCGCGCACGCTCGGAGCCGGGGTCCTGCGCACGCTCGAGACGTTCGCGCAGTTCAGCGAGTTTTTCAGCGGTTGTCATCTATCCACTCCTGCATATGCTTGCCGACGATCCCCACCGCCGGCTCATCCACCACCGCCAAGTGATCACCCGGCAGCTGAACGATGGTCAAGTCGTCCACGATAGCGGCCCAGCCACCATCCGGATCAATCTCCGCGTAGGCCGGCTCCAGCATGATCGCGCCCTCATGCATGCCCTCAGAACGGAACAGCAGGACGGGAACGTCGACATCCTTCCAGCGCTGCATGTCCACCTTCGCAAGAATCTGGTTGTCCACGAAGGAGGCACGCTGATGCTCAAGCACACCCGCCGCCAGGCCGTGCTGGGAAGCATCAGTCGTGGCCAGGAACTCGCCGAGCATGTTCAGCAGCGCATCCTCACCAGCGGTGTCGAGCAGCTCGTACGGCACCTCGAAGTCGAGCCCGTAGGTGTCCTTCGCGAACTCCGCGTAGCGGTCCCAGCGGGCACGCACATTCTCCGGCGTGTCCGGCGTCGGGTTCGACGGCTGGGTGGTGTCCAACAGGGAGATGAACTTTACCTGCACGTCCGCTTCGCCGCGTCGTTTCAGCTCGTCGAGCTGAAACGCGATCTCGTACGCCAGCGCGCCACCGAAGGACCAGCCACTGAGCACAATCGGCAGGCCCGCAGACAGCTCACGAATATCGTTGATGTAGGCGGCGGCGCGCTCCTCGAGCGAGCCTTCGAGTCGTTCCAGCCCGTAGACCGGCACGTTGTCCGCTAAACGACGCGTCAACGGCTGGTACACCGCATTCGACCCACCAGCCGGGTGGAAGACGAAGACGGAGGGGGTAGTGTCGTCGGTACGCTCGCGCAACACGCGGACGTTGCCCTCGACGGGGGTCTCCAAGCCCTCGCGGACGATATTGGCCAACGGCTCGAGAGTCTCAGCTTCCTTGACCTGCTCGGCGGTGACCTCGATGCCGGAACGATCACTCAGGTGAGTGGCGATATCTGCCGCCTGCTCGTCCGTGATCGGATCCAACTCACTGGTCACACCCGCGGCAGCCGCGCCGGCGTACTTGGCCCACGCGCCGAAGACCATGCGCTCGGACGCGTCACGCGGGGCAACGCCAACGCCCTTCGCCTTCGCGGCGGCCTGGCTCGGATCGCGGTTCGGATCATTCTCCGCCATCGGCTGGGGCTCTTCGGGGCGGCCTTCGACCGCGTCTTCGACCATCGTGATCACGTCGGCAACGGAGGCGTCGCGAAGCGCCTGGAGCTGCAGCGGCGGGATCTGAAAGTCATTCTCCACGCGGTTCTTGATGCGCATGCCCATCAGCGAGTCAAGGCCCAGATCAATGAGCGGGAGCTCGACCGGGAGATCGTCGACGTCATAACCCATGGACTCGGAGACGATAGAGCGCAAGCGCTGCTCAACGGTCTCGGTGGCCGGGTCCCAACGGACGGCGTCGATCTCGGAATCGGCCTTGGCGCCAGCGATCATCTTCTCGCGAGCGGCGGCCATCTCGGGGGCCTCCGGGGCGTTGGTCACGCCCGGCAGGCTCGTCTCCGCGAGGTTGAGCGTGGACGCGAATCCTTCCGCGACCAGCACTGCCCCGTTGTAGACATGCACGGTGAGACCACCGAGAGAACGGCGGACCATTGTGGTCAGCTCGCCCGAAGCCGGCAGCGGCGCACGCTCCTCAGCAGCAACGACGCGGGCATCCGGGTCCACGTCAGCCGCGGCGAGCTCCACCAACTGGATAGAGGAGAAGATCTGGTCGGCTGGGGTGGCGTAGGCGTAAGTGGCGTCGGGAAGCGACACGCGCGCACCCAGCGGACCGGAACCGGAACTGGACGGCCGTGCGTCAGTCCACAGCTCGTTGCGGTGGAACGGGGTGTGCGGCACCTCTGCGCGTGGACCGTCGCCCGCAAGCGCCGCGAAATCGACCGGCATGCCGTTCACGTAGAGCTTCGCGGCGAGGTCCAGCAGCGTCGCGACCTCATTCTCCTTGCGCTTGAGGGAGAACAGCAGCTGCGCGTCGGGCTTGCCCACGGAGAACGCCGTGTTCATCATGCCCATGATCGCCACCGGGTTCGGGGAAATCTCCACCAGCGTCGTGTGGCCGGCGGCGAATGCGGCCTCGGTGGCGTCCTGGAACATGACCGGCTGGCGCGTCATGCGGACCCAGTAGTCGACGTCATGAATCGTCTCGCCCGCGTGGTGCGTGCCATCGACGGAGCCGAAGTGCGTGATGCGCAGCGGACGCGGCTGGGTGCCGGCGATCTCCGCGGCGAGCTCACCCAGGATCGGGTCGAGCATGCTCGTGTGGCCCGCACCGCGCACCTGCAGCTTGCGGGCGAACTTCGACTCTTCCTCCAGCGCTGCGACCAGGTAGTCGACGGCCTTTCCGGGGCCACCGACCGTCGTCATGCCCGGCCCTGCGTACACAGCCGGCTCCACGCCCTGAGCTTCCGGGTGCTTATCGACGAATTCCGTCAACTGCTCCCGGCTCAACTCCACCACCGCCATGGCACCCTCACCGTCCGTGCCGGCAACCTGCTGCTCGCCTTCACCCATGAGGCGGGCGCGGGCGCAGGCAATGACGATGGCGTCCTCGGCGGACAGACCGCCAGCGGCGTATGCCGCGGCCATCTCACCCATGGACATGCCCATCGTGGCGGCCGGGGTGATGCCGTAGCTGGCTAGCAGATCCGTCAGCGCGATCTGGATGGCGGTGATGGTGACCTGGCCGGTCTCTGTGTCATAGGTCTGCTCATCGTCCATGATGAGGTCCACCATGGACCAGCCGGATTCAAAGCCGACGACCTTGTCCAGCTCCTCGATGCGCTGGCGGAAGAAGACCGAGTGCTCCATAAGCGGCTTAGCCATCTTGCGGTGCTGCGAACCGAAACCGGAGTACACGAACACGGGGCCGCTAGTCTGCGGGGCATCCGCAGAGGCAATGCCCGGCGCGTTCTTGCCTTCAGCGACAGCACCTAGCCGCTTGACTGCTTCCTCGACGGAGCTCGCTGTCACCACTGCGCGGGAGCGGCCGTGGTTGCGCCCACCCAGCGTGCGCTGAACAGCGCGCAGATCCGTTTTCGAACTCAGCGTCTCGGCGATCGTCGCAGCCATGTCGCGGCGGCGCGACGGCAATAACCCGGAGACAGGGAGCAGGACCAGGTTGGGATTCTCCGGGTCGACCAAGCCGCCCTCGGCCGGGGCCTCGGAAGAGTCTGCCGACGTCGGGTAGTCAGCCGGGTCGAAGTCCGTGACCACGACGTGCGCGTTCGTACCGCCGAAGCCGAAGCCGGACACACCGGCAACGCGGCGGCCGGAATACTGCGGCCACTCGCGGGGGTCCTCAACGACCTCGATGCGCGTGGCGTCGAAGTCGATGTACTGGTTGCCCTCGGTGAAGTTTGCGCTCGGCGGAACAGTGTCATGGGTGAGGGCCTCGAGCACCTTGATCATCGCCACCACACCGGCGGCGGATTCAGTGTGGCCGATGCTGGACTTGGCGGAGCCAAGCAGAATCGGCTCCGCGAGCGGGCGGTTCGCGCCCAGCACCTCGCCCAGAGCGGACGCCTCGATCGGGTCGCCGAGCGCCGTACCCGTGCCGTGGGCTTCAACAAGGTCGACGGTGCCCGGATCGACACCAGCGTCGGTATACGCGCGCAACAGTACGTCCACCTGCGCCTCCGGGTTAGGGGCTGTCAGGCCGTTGGAGTGGCCGTCCGAGTTGGTGGCGGAGCCCTTGATCACGGCGAGGATCTCATCACCGTCGGCGATCGCGTCCTCGACGCGCTTGAGCACGATGAAGCCGGCTGCCTCAGCGCGGACGAAACCATCGGCGTCGTCGGAGAACGCGGCGATGCGGCCGGACGGGCTGATCACGCCGAGCTCAGCGAACGCGGTGGAGATGAACGGGGAGGCGAGAATGTTCACGCCGCCGGCCAGGGCGAGGTTCGTGTCCCCGTCGCGCAGCGCGCGCACAGCGTGGTGCACTGCCACAAGTGACGATGAGCAAGCCGTGTCCACATTCATGGACGGGCCGCGGAAATCGAACGCGTAGGAAATGCGGTTCGGGATGATGGAGCTGGCCGTGCCGGTGAGCGCGTACGGGTGCGCTGCTGCTGGGTCAGAAGACACGAGCATGCCGTAGTCGTTTGATGACGAGCCGACAAAGACACCGACGGGCGTACCGCGCAGCTCATTGGCTGGCTGGTGAGCATCCTCGAGAGCCTCCCACGCCAGCTCCAGCATGATGCGCTGCTGCGGATCCATGTTGGTCGCCTCCAGCGGCGACAGCCCGAAGAACTCGTTGTCGAAGCTGCGGATGTCATCCAGGTAGCCGCCCTGGACGTTCTGTTCGCGCATCTTCGCGCTCATCACCGGGTCCGCGGAGTACTCAGACCAGCGGCCTGCCGGCAGGTCGCCGGTCACGCACTGGCCCGCAACCAACAGGTCCCAAAACTTATCCACGTCCGCCGCACCGGGGAACCGCCCCGCGCGGCCGATGATGGCGACATCTCCAGAACCGGTCCCGGCACGGCGGGTGACCGGCGCGGATGTCGTCGACAAGCGTGCTTTCGGCGCGAGCAAACCTCGCGCCAACGCTTCCACCGTCGGGTACTGGTACGCGATGGTGGGGTCGAGCTTGGTGTCCAGGAGCCGCTCGAGCTCGCCGGAGAGGATGACCGCGTCGCGCGAGGACAACCCCAGGTTCTCCAGGGGCAGGGTCGGGTCGACGTCCTCAGTTCCCGTCGCTGAAGCAATCCACTGCTGCAGCCACGCTACGAGTTCACTCTCCGTCATGGGCACCTTTCTGTTGTCGGACACGTCTACTTATCGTCGGCCGCGATGAATTTGTTGCGGTTAACCTGTCGCGCAATCTTTCCAGAGCTAGACCGGGTGATGTCATTCGGTGCGTAGAAGCGGATGACCTCGGGGCTAATGCCGTGGGTGTGGGAGATCGCGCCGCGGATCGCGTCCTCGGCAATCGGGTCGGCAGCAGCGTCGGCGCCCTCGGCACGCTCGACGAGCACGACGAGCTTTTCGACGTCCTCACCCGGCACCGCGAACGCCGCCACCGAATCCGCACGGACGTGGTCGGAAGCTTCCATGGCGGTCGCCTCGATGTCCTGCGGGTAGTGGTTGCGGCCGGCGATGACGATGAGGTCCTTCACGCGGCCGGTGATGTAGAGGTGGCCCTTGTAGAAAGTAACCAGGTCACCGGTGGCCAGCCAGCCCTCGGACGGAGCGTCCTCGGCGACGGTGGAGCCTTCTGCCAGACGTTCGCCGAGAGTGTTGCCGAAGGTTTGCTGGGTTTCTCCCTCGCGGCCTTCGTAGCCCACGGCCACGTTGTCGCCGTGGATCCACAGCTCGCCGACGGTGCCCTCTGGCACCTCATTACGGGTCGACGGGTCCACGACCGCGTAGTGCATGTCCGGCACCGGCTGGCCGTTGGAGGCGAACGGAATGCCGTTCTCGGCCTCGACGGCGGTGCCTTCACCGATCTTCTCACGATCGAAGAGCACGAAGTGCGGGCGCTCCTCCGTCTGCGGGGTGGAGACGATGAGTGTCGCCTCTGCCAGACCGTAGGACGGGCGCAGAACCTTCGGGTCCAGGTTGGACGGCGTGAACGCCTCGACGAATGTCTCCACGGCCGCCTTGGTCACGGGCTCAGAGCCGACGATGATGCCGTCGACATTGGAGAAGTCGTAGTCGCCCGGGTTCTCCGGCGCTGCGTAGCGGGCGGCCAGGTCGAGGGCGAAGTTCGGCACGACGGTGTAGGTGAACTGCTCCTCATCGCCCTCACGGTAGGTGAGCTGATCAGTCCACCGCTTCGGTTGCTGAATGAAGTCTTTCGGGCCCATGAGCTCGAACTCGATGCCCATGATTGCCACGAAGATGGTGAGGATGATGCCCATGTCGTGGTGCAGCGGAAGCCACGTCGACAAGCGCAGCGGCATCTTCAGCTCCACTGCGTCATAGATCTGCAGGACGTTGGTGAGGATCGCGCGGTTGGTCAGCACCACACCGGCCGGCAGACGCGTCGAACCGGAGGTGTACTGGAGGAACGCGACCTGGTCGACGGGGTCGATGCCCTCGGGTTCGTCCGGGGTGACCCAGGACTCGGCCAGGGAATCCGGCAGAGAGTCCACCACCATGATGCGGGGGCGCTGCGGCTTCGGGGTCTCCGCGAAGAACTCGCGCACGGCCTTCGCGCCGAGGTTGTTGGTCAGCACGGTCTTCGCGCCGCAATCCGCCAGCACAGCGGTGAGCTGCTCGCCGTGGCCCGGCTCATTCGGGTCATACAGCGGCACCGGCACCTGGCCGGCGTAGACGGCACCCATGAAACCGAAGAGGTACTCCGGCGAGTTGTTCGCCATGATGGCCACACGGTCACCGGGCTGGCCGGTCTGCTGCAAGCGCGCACCGACAGCCTTGATGCGGGTGATCACATCCTCACGGGTGTAATCGACGGCCACACCTTCGCGGTCTTCCGAGTAGTCCCAGTAGCGCAGCTGGTGCAGGTCGCCCGTGCCCATTTCTGCGCTGCCTTGGTAGAGCATCTCGCACAACTGGAACAGGGACAGTTCCGGCGGCAGGTCGATCTTGTCGTCGTCGTAGAACTGGTAGAGCAGTTGCTCGAGGTCCATGGCTCTCCTTACATATTGTCAATACTCTCGCGAATCCACTCTACGGTCCATTGACTGGTCGTGGTGCCGGGAATCACATCGGGATTGGACGCATACATCGCGTGCACGCCGTTAGCTTCGGCGAGTTCGCGGGCGCGTCCCAGCGCATCGCCCACATTCGGCGGGGCGTCGCAGATCGAGTCATCCGGCGCGCAAATCTCAATCGCCCGGTCATTAACGGCGCCGAAACCGCCATCGCGCACCCCACGCATCGTCGCGCCCGGCACGACTGCCTGGACCACGGAGTTGAGCGGGTGCAGCGCGATCTCCGCGCCGATGCCGTTCAGCGGTACGCCGGGGTTGATGCCCACCGCGTTTTCGCGGCGGCCGTCGGCAATCATCACCGCGCCGCGCAACCGCTCCGGCGGGATGACGCCGCGGTGGTTGCCGATGTCGCTGGCAATATCGCCGACAATCACCGCGCCCTGGGAGAACCCGGCGAGAATGAACTGCGTCGACGGGCACGTATCCGCCACGAACTTCAGCTCCGCATTGAGCCGCTCGGTGCCCTCATTGCGCGAGTCGTCGTAGCTCATCTCCTTGCGCGACTGGATCGACTTGAACTGCGCGGTGTACGGCAGCGTCCACACACGCACGTGGTTGATGTCGTATTGTTCCTGCAGCGGCTTCGAGATCGAGAGCATGAAGCTCATCGGGTTCGCCGTCGGGTTGAACGGGTCATCGCTTTTCGACGACTCCCACGTCCCCGGTGCCGAAATCACCTCCACCGCAGGACACCAACCAGGCTCCTCGGCCGACGGCGGCGCGGGATCCTTACCCGGTTCAAGGGGGCCCTCACCGGGTCCAAACCATTGCGCAGCCCCCACCGCAATGACGGCGAGGACTGCGATGACGGCAATCACCGTCAATACGTTGCGTGCTTTCATTAGCTGCAAATGTGGTCGTTGGCGGAGGCGTCGATAAGCTCTGCGACCTTATCGGCGTCGAGCTTCGCCTGTTCCTGCTCGACCAGCTGACCTGCGACAGCGTCACGCGTGATCATGCTGCCGTCGCAGATGGTGCGAGCAGTGGAGACGAGCTGTTCTTCATTGCCGTCGACATTGACGCCGCCTTCGCGCAGCGCCTCGAGGTACGCCTCCTCCTCGGCCGGGCGCATCGGCTCGTCCGCGGGCGCCTCGACCTCGCTGGCCGCACCCTCATTGCCCAGTGCCGGATCAGCTTCGTCCGACTTTTCCGAGGTGGAGGTCTCGGTCTGCGTCTCTGTGGTTGCTTCCGTTGCGGTTGTGGACGGTGCCGACTGAGTCGCAGTGACGTCGTCGCTGTCCACTGTCGTGCCGCCGCACGCAGCGAGCGTGAGCCCTGCCGCAGCGAGGACAGCCGGTAGGAGTTTCTTCATGGTTTACTTCCGTTCGCGCACCTTGCCGAAGACCTGCTCGACCGTGCCATTCTCAAAGGTGATGGTCAGTCCACCGGTGGGGATCTTCTTCATGTCGGAGGTGGGCCAGCCCAACTCACCCTGCTCCCAGCCCTTCTTGCCCCAGTGGTCGAAGATTTCGCCGTAGTAGATCACGTGGGCGCCGGTCTTCGGGGACCAGTAGATGTTGCCCTTCTCGAATTCCTGGAAGAAGCCGCCGTTGATCTTGCGCTCATTCGACTTCGGGAAGCCCAGGTCGGAGCGGGCAGCACCCATCTCGCCGTACTTCGCGCCGATAGCGCCGAAGACCTGGTAGTGGCCCTTGTTGTCCGGATTGCGGGTCAGGTAGCCCTTCTCGAACTTCTGCACGTACCCGCCGCCGACAGCCTGTGCCTCCTCGACCGGGTAGCCGAGGTGGCCGCGCTCGTAGCCGGACTTGCCCCACTCGGCGAACATGTCGCCCGGGATCGCCTGCGCGCCAGTCTGCGGGGTCCAGTAGATGGAGCCGCGTTCGAAGTGGACGAAGCGGCCCTTGCCGTCCGGCGTCTTCAGCTCGCCAGTCTTCGGGAAGCCGAGCCAACCTGCCGGGCCCGACAGTGCGTTGTACTTAGCCAGGATCGAGCCGAAGAGCACTTGCGCGCCGGTCTCCGGGGACCAGAACGCGGAACCGTTGCGGAACTCCTGAGCCTTGCCCTTGCCGCCGGCGACGTCGTATTCGTTGTTCACGCAGGAACCCACCGCTCCGTTCTTCGTCGCTTCAGCGATGGCGCCGACCGCGTTGCACTCCGCGCCGCGGTCGCCCTCAGGGACGTTCAGCGCGTTCGCCATGAACGGCCATGCCTGTGTCATCTCGTACTGCCAGTACTCCCAGGAGTGGACACCGGACGGGCGGTAGCGGGTAATGATCGGCACGTTCGCCTTCTTCGCGTAACGCTCGAAGGTCTGGGTAGACATGCGCGAGATGACCTCCAGGCCCACGCCCGCTGGGACAGCCGGGCCCTTTGCCACCGAGTCCGGCTGGCCGTAGTCATCCTGGCCAGAACCTGCGGAGACGTAGACGGTCTTGCCGCGCAGGTTCTCAATGCCCAGCTTCGGGTCGTGGTCGATCCAGTCCTGGGAACCGATCGGGCCCCACATGGCCTCAGAGTTGTAGCCGCCGGCATCCATCTGCGAGGCCTTGATGGCCGTCGGCATACCGGTCGTGGTGGTGTCCAGGTAACCGGAGAAGGAGCCGACGAAGTTGAACAGGTGCGGGTTACGCTCCGCCAGGTTCATCGCGGCGGTACCGCCCATGGACAGGCCGACGACAGCGCGGGAGCCGTTGGAGCGGAACTCGTTGTCCAACACCGGGACGAGCTCCTTGGTCAGGAACGTCTCCCACTTGTAGTGCTTGCCGTTGTCCGCCTTCTGCCAGTCGGAGTAGAAGGAGGACTCGCCGCCCACCGGCAGGACCACGTTGACGTTCTTGTCGGCGTAGAACTGCTCGATGTTCGTTTCAATGGTCCAGCCGGACTCATCCTCGCGTGCACGCAGGCCATCGAGTGCCCACACCTCCGGGAACTTCGCCTGGGGGTTGGAGTGCCAGTCGCGGGCGAGCAGGATCTGCACCTGAATCGGCTTATCCGGCATCGCGGCGGACTTGATGTACACGGCCACGCGGCGCTGGGTGAGCCACTCGATGCGGTCCACGGACACCCCCTCCGGCAGGCCTTCAACCTGCGGGTTGTTGTCCACCTCAATGGGGGTGCGCGGCGGCGGGTCGGACGGACGGATGCCGTCGGAGATGCCGCGGCCCGACGACATGGCGGACGACAGGTCGGAGCCGTTCTGTGCTTCGGCAGGAACGACGGCGATTCCGGCAGCGATGACGGTTGGTGCAGCGATGGCCGCCAGGAGCTGGCCCTTAGAAAGCTTGCGCATGTGGTTGAACCCTTAAATCTCGGATGACGAAATGACCGGTTCAGCTCACCACCCCAGGAGTTTCCCCTCTCCCAGGCCGGGCCTCGGTTTCTGTGGCAAAGTTTAAGTTTAACTTGAGACTTTAGGTCAGTGACACGCCGGGTGCCCACGACCTAATCGTGATGCTACAACAAAGCCCCTGGGCGAGGATCTTCCCAGGGGCCATGTTGTGCCGGTGCCGTGATTACCAGGCGTTCATGTGGTTCAGCACACGACCCTTGGTCTTGTACAGCTGGCTACCGAACTGGTCCCAGTTGTGCAGACCGTTCGGCGGGTAATCCGAGGTGACGTTCAGGCCCTCGGCTCGAGCCTTCGCTTCCCACACGCGGGTGGTCACCATCGCACCGAACTCCAGGCCAGCGCCAGCCAGCTTCTGGTCGTTCGGGTACTTCGCGTCCTGCGGTCCCGGGATGCCCGGTCCGGCGGAGATGTAGATGTCCTTGCCGCGCAGACCGTTCATGTTCAAGAACGGGTCGTTGGCGAAGCGCTCCGGGTTGACCATGGAGCCGTGCATAGCGTTGAGGTTGTACCCGCCAGCGTCGAGCAGCGCCACGCGCAGCATGGTCTGCATGCCCGGCAGCGTCGTGGTCAGGTAGCCAGAGAAGGACAGGACCTGGCGGAACTGCTGCGGGTTCTTCGCCGCAAGGTTCATCGCCGCGGTACCACCCATGGACAGGCCGATGACGGAGTTGTTCGTCGGGGAGACACCGAAGTGGCGCTGCAGGTAGCCCGGCAGCTCACGCGTCAGGAAGGTCTCCCACTTGTAGGGCTTGCCGCCCCCGTACTTCGGGTCGTACTGCCAATCAGCGTAGAAGGAGCCCTCGCCGCCGATCGGCATGACCAGCGTGATGTTGGCGTTCTCGTAGACAGCCGCAGCGTTGACGTCGTGCACCCAAGCGTTCGTCTGCTCGGTGGCGCGCAGGCCGTCGAGCAGGTACAGGCCAGCGTTGCCGCCGCGGGCAGCCGGGCGGATCTGCACCGGGATGTTACGGCCCATGGCCGGGGAGTACACGTCGCAGCGCTGCACCCAGTACTTCACCGGGTCCCACGTGCAGTGGCCGGTTGCGTCGGGGCGCAGCCAACCGCGCGGGTTCGCGTCAGCCTCGGGGGTGGCAACGAGCAGCATCATCGCGGCAGCGAATGCCGTGACAAGCGCCACCACAGCGCGGCGCACGGAGAGAGTCGCGTTCATCGGTTCACCAATCACTAGAAAAAATCAGGATGACTCAATTGAGTTCATCGTTCATCGTGATCGATATGTTATCAACCGGTTACTTTCTGTTCCAGCCGTGCCGTTGGCCAGAAGATCCGCGGCCCCTGCAAACCCACGTCCTCACCTGCGGCGATGCGGTCCAGAGTTTCCTGATCCAGGTACATCTTCGGGTCATCGTTCACTTCCAGATTGCGTCCCTTTCTTAAGGAATACGCCATATTCTTCAAAAAACGCTTTGGACTCATCGGTTCGCGCGACGTCGCCAGCAATTCATTGAGCTCAGGCGTGCGCAGCGCAGCTCGTGCCTGCATCACCGTTTGCTTATCGACGTAATCCGGCATCCCTTCGTCCCCCACAGCCGAATCCGCCAACTGCCAGTGAAGAGGCAGGTTCTTGTCATGTCCGATGCGCCCGTCCAGGTCGCGCGGCTGGCGGGCACCCAGCGGGGTGGCCAAACCGACCGAGTCGAGCACACGCACATCGAGCGGGGCGTTGGCTGACGTCATGCCCAGGTTGATCAGGTACGCCGTAGTCGGGATGTCCTGCAGGTCAGTGTCCGCCGTCGTGCGGGCGCGCGGCACCCACGTGTAGTGGCGGGGGTTGTCGTCGAAGCGGATGATGGTCAGCGCACCGGAGTTTTGCCGCCGCGCCTCTTCCAGGCCTTCGGGCCAGCCGTTGAGCAAGTCCGCGACGAGAAAGTCCTCCGCATACCGCGGCGGATCACCGGATTCCCGCATCATTACGGCCGTCCAGAATTCGCGCTCATCCACGACGACGAGGTTTTCCGGACTCTCCACGAAGACGTCGAAGCCGAGGTCGTGGCCGCGGTAGACCACAATGCCCGCCCAAATCACCAGGGCACCCAACCCGATTCCACTGACCAAGGTGGCAGGCACCGCCATGACGGGCAGCAGCAACGCGAACAGGGGTAGCAACACCATGCGCCCGTGCATGAAGTCGCCGCCGACGCGCATGACGTACAGCATGTGTAGCAGCCCGCACACGAGAACAAGCCCGACTACGACGACCTCGCGTGACTGCAACCGCAGACTGAACCACACGCCGAGTGCCACCGCACCGATCAGCGGCAGCCACAGCGCATACGGCTGCACTGTGTCCCATACGTACGCAGCACCACTGCCCCACGCTGAGTCCGACGCTGATTTGGCCACCGCGGTGTGCGGAGTGAGCAGACCGTAATACCCCATGCGGAAGATCTGGTACGCAGCGGGCACCGGAAGGGCCGCCGCGAGAATTGCGCCAATGCGCGGCCAATCCCGCCAGGAGAAGAACAACAGCACCAGTCCGGTCAATCCGCCATAGAGCGCGAGCTCCGGCCTGACCAACCACGACAGTCCCGCCCAGAAGGCCAGCCAGTACACCACACGGGAGTCAGGCTGTTTCGCCCATCCGACCAGCAGCGCCCACCACACGCCGATCCACGCCAAGGACAACCCCCACTCCAAACCGGAGGTGGCAAAGTCTCGGGCGGGCGGCAGTGCCAGATAGATAATGATGCCGAACGGCAGCACCGTCTGCCCCCACAACCGGCCCGATGCCCATGTCGCACTCGCAGCGGCGATCACGGTGAAGATGAGGGCCAACCACATCGAGACGTCTTCGAGACGCACGCCAGGGATCCAGCCGAAGGCGGCGATGAGGTACTGCCACAGTGTTGACGTGTTGGCCTCCACGCGTTCCCCGACGTTGAACACCGGTCCGTTTCCGGCCAGGATGTTGCGGACTGTGCGCAGGACAATCAGCCCGTCATCACTCATCCAGCGGCGGGTCCATCCGCCCCAGAATGCGAAAACGCCCGCTATCGCTGCGGAGATGAGCAGGGAGAGGCGGGCACGATCATGCATGGCCGTGATTTTATCCTGCGGGTGGGGCTACGAGAACGCAGGCACGATGTAGACCGCCATGGCGATTGTCAGGATCCACAGCACTCCTAGCGCCTGGAGGACGCGGTCCTCTAGCACGATCTCATCAGGTGCGCCGCCGTTGCCGCTGTCCACTTCCGCGGCGTAGCGCAGGATCGCGATGATGAACGGCACCATCGAGATCTGGTACCACAAGCCCTGCTCCGGAGGGACACCGTTGGAGAGAGTGAAGCCCCACAGTGCGTAGGACATGACCACGGCAGTTGCAGACAGCGTCCACACAAAGCGCAGGTACGTCTGGGTGTAGCCCTGCAGAGACTTGCGGATCTTGGCTCCAGTCTGCTCCGCAAGCAGCAGCTCCGCGTAGCGCTTACCGGACGCCATGAACAGCGAACCGAAGGCGGCGACGAGCAGGAACCACTGCGACAGGTCGATGCCAGCAGCCACACCGCCGGCCATGGCGCGCAGCATGAATCCGGAGGACACCAGCGCGATGTCGATCACCGGGATGTGCTTCCATCCGAAGCAGTAGCCGAGCTGCAGCGCAATGTACACGCCGACCACAGCTGCCAGCGCAATACCGTCGGTGGCCATGAAGGACAGGCCAACGGCCAGCGCAATGAGCACGACCGACATGCCGTACGCGAGACCGATCGGCAGCATGCCCGAGGCGATCGGACGGTAGCGCTTCGTGGGGTGCTCACGGTCAGACTCGACATCGCGGGCGTCGTTGATCAAGTAAATAGAGGACGCCGCGAAGCAGAACGTGATGAAGGCCAGCAGGATGTCGATGGCCGTCCGCGAGGTGAAAGAGTCCAGCCCCGCCGCCAGCGGCGCCGCCACGACAAGGACGTTCTTGACCCACTGCTTCGGACGCAGACCTTTGATCATCGCGTCCGGGAGGTTCTTCGGCGGATTCTTCTTCCGGTTGTAGTCCACGCCCTCGGTGTGGGGCTCGGACTTCAGGAACGGCTCATCAACTGGCTCAGTCACGGGTGTTCCTCTCAATGTTGATCGCGGCGCGGGCCACCCCGGTACCCAGCAGGGCACCCACCAGGGTGTCCGTGGGGTAATGCACCCCCAGAACCATGCGGGAGGCCATCATAACGGGAATTCCGGCATACGGAAGGTTTGAGCCTGTGATGTCTGCCAAGTGCACCATCGCAGCGCTTGTCGACGTCGTATGCGACGACGGGAAGCTCAACTTCGATGGCGTACCCACACCGATTTTGACCCGCGGATCGTGCGGACGTCGGCGGCGCACGATGCGCTTGAGGATGACCGAGGTGGCGTGCGCGGTGAACGCGCCGGCCCCCATCGCGATCCACTGGCGGGATTTCTCGTGGTCCGCCACGGCACCGACGGCCGCGACGCTCATCCAGCCCAAAGCGTGCTCGCCGAACAAGCTCAACCCGCGGGCGACCGGAAGGACACCGGGGGCGTCGTAAAGCGCGTTTTGAAGCTCGCGGAGGATGTCTACTTCCGTCGAGTTCAACGAGTTATTGCTCATCGAAGATCTTCTTCCAGTTCTCATGGCTGGTCAGGTCAGGTTGGGCCGCACGGTAGGCGCGGGTCAGCTCCGGCCAGCGTTCATCAATCTCCTCGCGGAGCTCGCGTTGCTGGTCAACGAGATCGTCCGCGAGCTTCTTATCGCGCTTGCGGAAGGCCACGCCCGTTCCTCCAGCGGTCGACACCGTCGCCGAATCAACACGGGACAGGGTGTACCAGCGGGCTTCCTCGGCCGTGAGGTTGAGCTGCGGGGCCCCCCAGTGGGCGCGATCCTCCGGCTTGCGCATGTGCAGCAGGCTCTTGACCGCCCACGGAATCTTCTTCACCTTGGCCAGGCGGCCGCCGATCTTGTTCGTCGGCACACCCGGCGCACCCGTCGGCCCCGGCAGATCCGATGCGGACTCAATGACCTGCGCGTCAGAGTAGTCCTTGCGGATCGACTGGATGCGCGGCAGCGAGGACTCGAGAATCTCGAAGAGCTGGTCCGGGCCCTTGAGGAAGTCCTTCATCGCCTCGTTCTGGATCGCAATGGTCGAGTACTCCATGCACATGTAGTGCTTGAACGTGGACTTCGCCATGGACTTGAGCACCCCATCCGGCTCACCCTCGTGGTACAACGCGGCGACGATCAGGCGGTTGCGCAGGTGGAAGTACGCCTGCCAGTCGATCGCGTCATCCTTGTCAGCCCACGCCATGTGCCAGATGGCGGCGCCGGGCCAGGTGACCGTGGGAAAGCCCGCGCGGCCAGCGCGCAGCGAGTACTCCGTGTCATCCCACTTGATGAACAGCGGCAGCGGCAAGCCCATCTGCTCAGCCACTACGCGGGGGAACAGGCACATCCACCAGCCGTTGAACTCGACGTCGATACGCCTGTGCAGCGGCCGTGACGTCGTCTTCCTCGGGTCGAGGTCCTCTTCCTCCGTGCCGACGTACCCCAGCGGGTACTTCGCAAAGTCGTGGTCGTACACCGCGTGCTCCGCCGCACCCCACATGAAGTCCGCGCGGTTGACGCGCTCGCCGGAGGTGCGCAGCTGACTGCGGTCCTGCAGGTTGAGCATCTGACCACCGACGAGAATCGGGCTCTTCGCGTACCGTGCCGCCTGCACCGCGCGCAGGATCGAGTCCGGCTCAATCGCAATGTCGTCGTCCATGTACAGGATGAACGGCGCGTCAGTCTGGTTGAGCGCCTCATACATAATGCGCGAGTAGCCGCCCGATCCACCAAGGTTGCCCTGCGGGAAGATCTTCAACCGGCCCTGCAGGTTCTGTTCCGCTTGGGCGAAGTCCGGCTCATCCGCCGGGTGCTGGTTGCCCTGGTCCGGCATGAGCACATCCGTGATCGCGCCGAGCACCAGCGGATCCTCCGCAAGCGCGTGCAGTGCATTGACGGCGTCGCGGGGGCGGTTGAACGTCGGGATGCCCACCGCCACCTTCTTCTCGGACGGGGCGATGGTGGTGCCGTCGGGAAGCGTCTGCTCCTGCGGTTCGCACGGCGCGCACCAGCCCGCATTGCTTATCGACGCCTCCGACTCCGCGTTCACGTCAAACCACAACCATCCGCCATCTTCAAAGTTGGCGAGCTTCAGCGGAATCTCAACGCGCTCGTCCTGCGCCTCAACATTGACCACCGAGATGCGCGTGCCATCGTGCTTGGAGCGGTACACGGAAATTGTCGCCGCGCCCTCCACATCCATAGCCAAGACGACCTCGCTGAGCTGCGACCAGCGGCGCCAATAGCTCGCCGGGAACGCATTGAAGTACGTCTGGAACGAGACCTCTGCCCCCTCCGGCACAGCGACCCTGCTGCGATCCGGCCAGCTCACACGCTGCGTGTTGTGATCCGACTCGATCAGGTAGAGCATCCGCACATCATGCGGCTCACCCTTCCGCGGCAACAGGATGCGCTGCAGCACATCCACAGATTTGACGGATTTATCCTCGGGGTTTTCCACGGGACTCGCTTTCGTCTAGTTAACCAGTCGGCTTATCGACACCAGCGTAATCGTTCTGCCCGGTCGACTCCTCTCTTGGCGCGCGGTTGGCTGGGGGATTCCGTAAGGAATCTCAGGTTGAGGTGAGCTCGGCGCATAGCCGGTTCCTAAAACCCCAGAGGCGCCGCAGCGTGGACCTCCTCCGCAAAACCCCAGGGACTCCGCAATGCGGAGTGCAATCCGTCAGGCCCCGGAATACTGCTCGACCACATAAACCAAACCGCACGTTTTTGACCTGCACGTTTACTTGAGCAGTATTCCGAAAAACAGCGAACAGTATTCTGGCCCCACTTGGCGTCACCGGGCCCCGGCAAACTCCGGGGAGTTCGCAGCGCATACCGGTCATGAGGATCCAGCGGGGGCCGCGTAGGGGCCAGGAACGCCCTCCACCCAATGCGGCCCACCCAGAACAGGCAAGACACCTTCCAGGAGGTGGAGCCGACCCCCGCCTAGAAATGCCGAATAGCCCCGCCGAAGCGGGGCCATTCGGGTGCTAACTCTTCGTTAGCTAGAGGGGGTTATGCAGCAAGCGCGGCGTCCGCGTACATAGCGGCGTCGAGGGTGCCGTCAGCGATTTTGGTGAGCTCCGCGATAGCGGCGCGCTCTGCGCGAACCGGGATCCACTTGGTCACCGTTGCACGGTCCATGTGCTCAGCCAGTGCCATTGCGAAGACTGCGTCGATGACGTCGGCGTCGACGGCACCGCCGAAGCGGGCGTGCAGGTCCTGGGAAATGTTCTTGATTGCGATCATGGCATCCTCCTTTCAAGTTTTTGCGATTGCCATGAAGTTGAATGTGTTCTGCCCGTGGAGGGGGACCTCCTCGGGCGAGGTTCAAAGTGAACTTCTCGTTCCCTCTGCGTTAACCTGCCGTTAACTTTAGCAGATAGTTGGTCGGGGTCAAGCTTTGGTTCATATCAACCTATTCTCACGCTGTTTACCAGCATAAAAGGCGCGACACGCCGACGCGCATTGTTGCCCCATCAACCGAGTTCACCATGGGTTAACTTTGACGCGACCCAACAATCCGGTTTGTTAACCTGGCATTCGCATTTCAGGTCCCCGGCCCGGCGCAGTTGCCGTGTTAGTCTCCTTTTGTGTCGACAACGACCAGAAACCGCCTGGCCATAGCCCTGGAAGGCCCTCGTTGGGCCGTGCTTCTGTATGCAACCATGCTGTTCGCGCTCCTCCATGCGGCCGTGACCGTCCCCTTCCAAAATCCCGGCACTGACTTCACACCGGTGTGGACTGCGGCGCGCAAGTATCTTGCTGGGCAGACGGTGTTCGACTCGGACTACACGATCGACATGCCGCACTACCTGTACACGCCCGCCGGGACGGTGGTGATCGCCCCGATCGGCGTCTTCAGCGATGAGTCCACTGGCCGGTTAGTCATGCTGGCCCTTGGCGCACTGTGCATCATCGCGGCACTGGCGTTAGCAACGTGGATGGTGGCCAAACGCCACTTCCATTACGTCTTCCCACTCATAGTGACGGTCGTGTTCTTCACCCCGGAACCGGTTCGCGCGACGTTATCCCTGACAAACATCAATGGGTTCTTGCTACTGCTCATGGTGGTGTTCGTCTGGTGCTCGTTGCGCCTGCGCGGGGCCAACTGGAAAGAGCATTTCACCCGCCCGGAAGCGTACGTGGCGGGCATCGTCGCAGGCCTGGCGATCTCTGTGAAACCGCAGTTCGGCGTGCTGATGATCATCTCGGTTCTGCTGTTCCAAGCAGCGGTGGTCGTTGTCGCCGCGGTCACCTGCGCGGTCCTGTTCGCTATTGGCTGGTTCACCATTGCACAGCCAGAGCTGTTTTTCACCAACCTGGTGCCTTATCTATCGGAGCCCCGCCCCCGCTTCAACGGCTCCGTCGCTGGCCTGGGCAGCATGTTCGGCTGGCCGGAGTGGGTAGTCACGCTGCTGACACTGTTAGTTGTTGCGGCCACGCTCGCAGCCGTCGTCAAGCTCTGGCGCTGGCGAGATGTCGACGAGGTCATGTGGGCCTTCGTCACGCTTGGTGTCTGCTTCGCCGGTGGCTTCATGGCCAGCGGCTTACTGCAGACCTACTACTCGATCTGGCTGCTGCCGATGGTTCTCACCGTGGCCAGACCGCAATCCCCCATGCATTGGCCGGCGATGTGGCTGCTCATGTTGGTCATCTTCGCCAATCCGACGTGGCCATTCGACAGCCTTATCCTGCACTCGCTGCCGCCGCTGATGTTTCTGGCGCTCCCCTTCGTCGTCACGGCGTGGGCTTTTGCCACGCGACCATCTGCCCCGGAGATGCTAGAGCGTCACGTTCGCTAGCGATCACGAGCCGGTCGATCTCATCGAGCACCGCGTCGACGTCGGCGGGGTTATAGCGCCGCTCGCCGCGCGCTTTCTGCAGCTCTTCAGTCGCAGCTTGCAGGGCGATGCGTTGCAAATCAGCTGCGGCTTTCCGCGCGCGAGCAAATGCTTGACGACGTTCCTTCGCCCCCTCCGGATCCACCTGCCTCCTTTCGGCGAACTCGCCCAGCCACACCTGGACCATCTCATAAGACTCCGGCGCGAGCTCCGGGCCATGCTCCTGGATTGCCCGCCGTGCAGCCAAGTAGGCGCGTTGGTTGAGTTCGGCGTTGACCCGGTCGCCCTTCGCGTCGGGACCATTCTCGAGGTCCATTTGGCGCACCAGCCACGGCAGGAGCAGACCCGGGATGACCATGGTGAAGGTCAGCACGCTTAGGGCAATGACAGAGAGCTCGTGGTGGTACTTGGTCGTGCCAGCGGGGATGGACAGCACGAGCGCCAAGGTGACCAGGCCGCGCATGCCGGCCCACGTCATGAGCAGCACTTCCTGCATGCGCAACGGTGCCACGTCAGTCCGGTTCATCCGCTTCTTGAACTGGTACAGCACCCACATGCAGGCGAAACGCACCACGAAGGCAACGATGGAGAGAACGAGTCCGATGCCGACGGCTTGCCACACCATTGTTCCAGCGTCGTCAATCGCGTCGCGCACGCTCATCCCGATAAGGCCGAATGCGAGACCGGTGAACAGCAGCTCAATGGTCTCCCAGAAAGCGTTTCCGGAGAGGCGATCTTCGGCGGTGAACGACGCGCGGGAGCTCATTTCCACGGCCGCGATCACAATCGCGATGACACCCGAGGCGTGGATTTCCTCTGCCGCGATGAAGATCGCGAAGGGCAAGACCCACGTGAACGCTCTGCGGATCAGAGAATCGTGGACAGTATTGACGAACAGCGCCGCCAAACGGCCGGCGATCAGTCCAACGATCACAGCCACGACAGCGGAGTAGAGGAATTTGAGCGCACCTTCACTGAAGTCCACGTCCCCACCTGCGACGAGCGCGGTGAGTGCGACATTGAACGCGACGATGGAGGCAGCGTCATTGAACAGGCCCTCAGTTTCCAACGTGCCGGTGATGCGTTTGGGGATGCCCGCCGAACCCGCCACCGCGTCGACAGCCACCGGGTCCGGAGGGGCGATCGCCGCAGCCAGCACCATTGCCGCAGCGAGGCCGATGCCCGGCATGAGCCACATCGCCGTGGCCGTCAATGCCGCGATGGTGAGAAAGACCAACATCACCGACATCACAAGCACCACATGCACTTGTGCGCGGATCATGCCCCAGCTCGTTCGGCGAGCAAGCGACCAGAGCAGCGGTGGAATGAAGATCGGCAAAATGAGATCTGTATCCAGGCTCACCGTCTGAATACCTGGAATGAACAGCACCGGCGCAACAACGATGGTCAACAGTGCAGACCACGGCAGCCCGGTGCGCTCACCGATCGCGGCGACGAGGGCAGTGGCAAGAAGGAGACCGATGATGGCAAGAAGGATGGTCACGCGCTCATGGTAGCGGAGGGGTGGGACATTCCTCTCAACCTCGATGAAGGTGCCTAAGGACCCAGAGCACCGATCGGCACTACCGCTACTCCGTCCTTTCGTCGAAGAGCCCGGCCCCCCGAGGTAATAATCACCAGGGCTGGTTCTTCCACCAAGTGGTCCGCAAATCGCTTCAACGAATCGGCGGCTTGCTCGATGACCTCCGGGCTGTAACCCAACTTGACCTCCACGAGCACATCCCTACCTCGAACGTTGGCGATGGCATCGACTTCACGTTTGGTGTTCAACCTGGCGTGGTAGACCTCACGACCTGTGAACGCTCGCAGTTCGTGAACGACTAAAGACTCAAAAAGTTGGCCGAAGTATGCCCTGTCACGAAGAAGATGCTCGGGCCCGCGATCTAAGGCAGCCATTGCGAATGACGGGTCCGCCAGGTGTCGCTTCGGCGCTTTTCGCAGCGTTGCTTTGGAACGGAGATGCGTGAACCAAGCGGGCTGATCTACAGCAACGAAGATGCTCGCCAGCGCGTCCAGATACCCTCGCGTCGTCTCGCGGGAGGATGCAGCATCGGTCGCAATCGTCTGCAACTTCAACTCTGTCCCAATCCCGCGCGCCAACGAGCGGATAACCCTCTTGACCCGCTGGGGATCCCTGTTTGTTCCGTCGACGGTGTGGATGTCTACTTCTCCGACCGTGGTGACGTAATCCCTCACGTTTTCCAGCGCTTCATCCAGCGGCAGACCCACGTTGTACGGCAGACCCCCGCGGCACACCCGTTCCGCCAACTGTTGCAGGGTGAGCGTCGGTTGGACGAAAGGAATTGAATCACCGGTTGCGACAGCTTCCAAAGAGACGGATCCGTCGGACTCTCCGGATTCGAAAAGTGTCATCGTCGACATATTCAACCGCGCAAAACGCCCAGCCCCTGAGTGGCGGGTCGCACCAGCACCAGGAGCCGTCGACCCGGTGAAGATGAACTGGCCCTTGGCCTGACGGTCGTCGATAGCGTGACGGGCGAAATCCCATAAGCGCGGCTCGATCTGCCACTCATCGATGAGACGCGGTGTTTCGCCCTCGAGAAGCAGACGAGGATCGGTTTCCATTGCCAAGAGCACCGCTGGGTCCGTCTCAACGTTGAGCAGGCTCATTGCTTGGCGCTTGGCAGTTTCAGTCTTTCCGCAGCCCTTAGGCCCCTGGATCAAAACCCCTCCTTGACGGCGGAGAGCCCTCTCCAACTCACCGTCAGCCAGACGGGGAAGATAGTTGCCGCTCATGGGCGCCATTGTAGCAGGTAGATTGGATCACTTGGCATTCTGAAACGGTTTCACTTGGCATTCTGAAACTGTTTCACTTGGCATTTCGAAATTTTGGACAGTTAGACCTCGTCGAAGAACTCCACATTTGTGCCGTCGATGACCTTCGACGGCACACCGATCTTTCCCTGCTCAGTAATCTCTTCGTAGCCCGCCAGGGTGTCGCGGTATTCGAGGAACGTCTTGAGGTTGCGGATGTCGGTGATGTCGAGGAGAGCGGCATCCCCGAACTGAGCCGGGTCGGTGTTGAACTGCTCGATGACGCTGGCGCAATGAGGGCACTGGTGGTGGACGAAAATTTCAGTCTGCGGTTCCATGCACCCGACGATAGTGAAGGGCGCTAGACGCCGAGGATCAAGCGCAAACCTTGGCGAAGGTCGCCGACAACACGATCTGCCTCCGCTTCGTCAGCCCCCAGGTTGTCGATGGTCAGGCCGTTCACCAACGCGGTGATGAGCCGTGCTTTGCGCTCGGCGTTGTCCATGTCACCCAGCTCAGCTACGACTGCTTGCTGGAAATCACGAAGCACCTGACTGTAAAGGGCCGCTATCCAGTCGCGCGTTGCTGACGCTGAGCCGTAGGTGACCCAGATCGCTGCGTCCTCGTGACGCTCACCACCGAGGGGGAGTAGCTCAGAGAGCCGGACAACCCAGGCCTCGAATACATCGTTGGGGATCGGCGCCTCTTCCAGGCGAGCCGTCTGCCGCTGAATGGAGCGAATGAACGCGTGCGCCAGCAGGATCTCCTTGTTCGGGGCGTGGTACTGCACGGAGCCCGCAGCGAGACCAGATTCTTTGGCTACTTCGCGCACGCTCACTGCGTCGAGGCCGCGGGAAGCGATGATCCTGATGGTCGCATCCGCGACGGTAGCGGACGATACCGAGAACTGATGGTCCAGCGAAAAATCATTCATGGTTGCACACAAGCTTAGTCTGTCGTACGTTCGTAAGAGATTAATACGTTCGTATGACAGGGAAGGTTCTCCGCTATGCACTCCCTCATTCCGCTCGTTGGTTTGGCCCTGCTCGACAGCTTGAGCATCGGCACGCTCGTCATCCCGTTGGCACTCATCGTCATGTGGCGGTCGGTTCGCGTACCGGCACTCGCTGCGTACCTGCTCACCGTCGCGGCGGTGTACTTCGCCCTCGGAGTCGCCATGTTGCTGGGGTTCACCGGCCTGAGTTCCTACGTAGAACGAATCATCAATACCCCCGTCTTTCCATGGATCACACTGATCCTCGGCGCGATTCTGGCCATCTACGGAATCTTCGGTCCCGACCCGGTCAAACCCGCGCCGGGCGAACTGCCGAAGCAGTTGAACAAGCCCATCCGGACCAGTCTGCCCAAAATGATCATCTTGGGTCTAGGCGCCTCTTTAACGGAAGCGGCGACCATGCTTCCTTACATCGCCGCAATGGGAATCATCAGCGACTGGGATACGCCCATGGCAGGACAGCTAGTAGCTATCGCCGCCTACTGCGGAGTCATGGTCGCGCCGACGGTGATTCTGGCAGCGATCGCTCTCGTGGCGGGGCAGAAGTTCTTCCCGCGCCTCGAGAAGGCCATCCCCCGCCTTCAATACGAGGCCAAGGTGACTCTGCTGTGGATCGCAGCCATCGTCGGCATCTACATGGTCATCCACAGCGTGGGCGCTATTCGCTAGTGCCCGCGCGGCTGGTCGATCGCCTTGTCGCCCTCGAAGTAGGGTCGAACGTGGTTGTCGAAGACGGACAGAGCCGCGCCGATCGCCATGTGCATGTCCAGGTACTGGTAGGTGCCTAGGCGGCCACCGAAGAGGACCTTGTTCTCGCGGGATTCAGCGGCAGCGAGACGTCGATAAGCTTCGAGTTTGGCGCGGTCGTCGGGGGTGTTGATCGGGTAGTACACCTCGTCGTCGTCCTCGGCGAAGCGGGAGTACTCCTTCACAATCACCGTCCGGTCCTCCGGGTAGGAGGACCGCTCCGGGTGGAAGTGGCGGAACTCGTGGATGCGGGTGTAGGGGACATCGGCGTCGTTGTAGTTCATCACCGGGGTGCCCTGGAAGTCCCCCGTTTCCAGCACTTCCTGCTCGAAGTCGAGGGTGCGCCAGCCGAGACGGCCCTCGGCGTAGTCGAAGTAGCGGTCCAGCGGGCCGGTGTAGACAACCGGGGCATCCGGCGATTCAGCGCGGACTTTCTCGCGGACATCGAACCAGTCGGTGTTCAACTGCACATCGATGAGCTCCGAGGCGGCCATGTTTTCGAGCCAGGCGGCGTAGCCGTCGACAGGCAGACCCTCGTACTTGTCGTTGAAGTAGCGGTTGTTGAAGGTGTAGCGCACAGGTAGGCGGGAGATGATCTCCGGCGGCAAATCGGTGGGGTCGGTTTGCCACTGTTTGGCGGTGTAGTGCTTGACAAATGCGTCGTAAAGCGGCTTGCCGATGAGCGCAATACCGCGCTCCTCCAGATTCGTGGCAGCGGCGGGGTCGAAGCCTTCGCGCTGTTCCTCAATGAGCTCGCGCGCCTCATCCGGCGAGTAGTAGCGCCCGAAGAACTGATTGATCAGGCCCAGGCCCATGGGGAACTGGTACGCGGTGCCGTCGTGCATGGCGAAGACGCGGTGCTGGTAGTCCGTGAAGTCCGTGAAACGGTTGACGTACTCCCACACGCGGTCGTTCGAGGTGTGGAACAAGTGGGCACCGTATTTGTGCACCTCAATGCCGGTTTCCGGTTCCGGCTCGCTGTAGGCGTTGCCGCCGATATGTTCACGCTTTTCGACGACTAACACGCGCTTTCCCAGCTCAGACGCTGCCTGTTCGGCGATAGTGAGGCCGAAGAATCCGGATCCGACGACGATGAGGTCATAAGTCATGCGTTCCAGCGTAGTGGGGCCGGAGCGCAACGGCAGGGACAGACGCGACACGCCGAAGATTCACAATGTCACCAGTTGTCACACGAGTCACTTAAACTTCGTTGTGATCTAGATTAGTCACAGCTGTCACAATTAACTCAGGAGCGATCACCGTGAAAGCACGTACACGTTTGAACCCGTCTTCCCGCAGGAAGACGCCGGTCATCGCCGCCGTCACCTCCGTAGCCCTTGTTGCCGCTGGTGTTTACGGCGGGAACGAGATTCTCAAGACCCAGGATGCCGCCGGTGTACAGATCGAGGTGACCACCTCGCAGGCATCGCTTTCCGACGCTGAGAATGTCGTCGTCGACGACCCAGCCGTCGCAACGCAGGGCGCAGAAGGCGACGCCGCCCGCACAGTCAAGGAGTTCACCCGCGACGAGGAGTTCTCCGTGTTCGGCCTACAGTGGGAAGGCGACCGCGACATTGTCGCCTTCGTCCGCGCCGAGCGTGCCGACGGCTCCTGGTCCGAGTGGTACCCGATGGACCTGCTGTCCACCCCCGAGGATGCCACCCACCAGGGCACCGAGCCGATCTACGTCGAGCCGACCAAGAAGGTGCAGGTTTCCACGGCCAACGTGGACCTCATCGAGAACGGCGACCTGAACATTGGCGGAACCGAAGTCACCGACCAGGACGACATTCCTGACGTTCCGCTTCCTGACGATGCGCTTCCCGACTCTGACCCGGTCGACCTCCCCGACGTGCCCGACGCCGACTCCCCCGCTGTCATGGGCGACGCACCGGCGCTGCCGACCAACTACGGTGACATCGCACCGGTGGCGGACATCGAGGAGCTCAGCGAAGAAGGCGCCGAAGAGCACGGCGATGAAGACCCCGCCGAGGCTCCGGCCGAGGCTGCTCCGGTGACCACCGCCAGCGACCTCGAGGCCGTCTTCATCGACGGTGGTGAAGGCACTGTCGACGGTGCGATCGCCCCGGCCCAGTACAACAGTAACGGTATGCCCAAGGTGATCACCCGCGCCTCCTGGGGTGCGAAGAACGCCACCGGCACGAGCTACACCGAGCCGACCAAGGCCGTCACGGTGCACCACACTGCTGGCTCCAACAACTACACCGCAGCTCAGGCACCGGGCATCATGCGCTCGATGCAGGCCTACCACCAGGGCCTGGGCTGGCAGGATCTGGGCTACAACGCCGTGGTGGACAAGTACGGCAACATCTACGAGGGCCGCGCAGGCGGCCTGGACCGCGGCCCGCAGGGCGCGCACGTCGGCGGCTTCAACTCCAACACCTGGGGTGTGTCCATGATGGGCGACTACTCCAAGACAGCCCCGACCCCGCAAGGGCTCAAGGCCATGGGCGACATCATCGGTTGGAAGGCCGCAAGCTCGAACTTCGACCCGACCGGCACCGTCTACCTGCGCTCCGACTACTCCTTCCGCGGCACTAAGTTCCCGAAGGGTTCCGGCGCGAACTTCCCGGCCATCAACGCCCACCGCGACTTCCACTACAACGACTGCCCGGGGGACATGCTCTACTCCCAGCTGGGTACTGTCCGCAGCCACGCGAAGACCAAGTACAACGAGATCAAGGGCGGCGGCGCTGCACCGGCACCGAAGCCCGCGCCGAAGCCGAGCAACGGCAACAACGGAAACACCGGCAACTCCGGCACGGTGAAGGACTCGAACGGCACGGAGACCAACATCAACAACGCGGCGAACCTGTCCAGCGACATCTCCTTCGAGGACATCCTCAGTGGTGACCCGGCAGCAATCGCCGCGGCCGTGGGCTCTGTCGCCGGTGCTGTGCTCCTGTTCGCCGCCGGCAACGACCTGCTGCCCAAGGACATCTCCCAGGTGGCCAACATTGAGGTCCTGCCGGGCATGACGCTGTCCAGCCTGCGCCCGCACATTGGCAAGATCGTCGAGATGTCCGGCAGTGAGGATATTCAGGACACCTGGCGCAAGATCGATCCTGTCCTCGGCCAGCTCGACGGAGTGGTCAAGGGTGTCGGCGGCGACGAGTACGCCTTCTTCGAAAACGGCGTCGAGGCGCTCTCCTCCGACGGCAGCAGCGTGGTCATGCCCGAGAAGATCGCCGACGCCTGGCTCAAGCAGGGCATGGACCTCGGCCCGCTGGGCAAGCCCGTCAAGAGCGACGATGCAGCCTCCGGGGGTGACGTCCGCGTCGACTTCGAGCGCGGCAAGATCACCTACAACGTGCAGACCAACAAGCTGGATGTCACTATCGACGAGCGCTAACCGCTAAGGCGCCAAGTCCAGGGAGCGGGAAACCGCTTCCTCCCATTGCGAAACGAGCCGGTCCCGGTCGGGGCCGGCCATTTCGTTTTCCCAGGTGGTGTCCCCGCCGAGGCTCAAGGGGTCGTCGATAAGCCCAGCGCCAAAACCCGCTGCACTGGCTGCGCCCATGACTGTCGTCTCCATATTGTCTGGGCGGACCACCGTGGAATTGAGCATGTCGGCTTGCATTTGCATGAGCAGGTCGTTGGCGGTCATGCCGCCGTCGACACGCAATGCGTCGATGCTGATGCCGGAATCTTTCTCCATCGCGTTGACCACCTCGAGCGTTTGCAGGCAGGTCGCGTCGAGGGCAGCGCGCGCAATGTGGCGGCGGTCGATGTAGCGGGTGATGCCGGTGATCACGCCGCGCGCGTCCGGGCGCCACCGCGGGGCGAACAAGCCGGAAAACGCCGGAACGATGACGACTCCCGCGGAATCTTCGACCTGGCTGGCAAGCGTCTCCGACTCGGCGGCGGAAGACAGGATGCCCATCTGGTCGCGCAACCACTGGATCAGTGAGCCGCCAACCGCGACTGACCCCTCCAGCGCATAGACCGGCTTCTTGCCGTCCTGCTGGTAAGCGACGGTTGTGAGCAGGCCGTGATCCGAAAACTGCGGCTCTTCACCGGTGTTGAGCAGCATGAACAGCCCAGTACCGTAGGTCATCTTCGCGTCGCCCTGCTCGAGGCAGCCCTGGCCGAACAACGCGGCCTGCTGGTCGCCGAGCACACCCGTGATCGGCACGTCGCGGCTGCCCTTGCGCCGGCGCATGGTGCCGAATGAACCGAAGCTCGGCCTGATCTCCGGCAGGATCTTGCGCGGGACACCGATCTCTTCACAGAGCGAGTCGTCCCAGTCGAGGGTCTCCAGATCCATGAGCAGCGTGCGCGATGCATTCGTCACATCGGTCACATGCTGGGCACCGCCACGGCCGAAGACCGAGCGCTTCCCGCGCGCGCCGCCGGTGAGATTCCAAATCAGCCACGTATCGACGGTTCCCGCCAGCAACTCCCCCTTCTCCGCCCGCTCCCGAGCACCCTCGACGTTATCCAGGATCCACGCCCACTTCGGACCCGCCGGGTACGAGTTAGCCAACAGGCCCGTCTTCCGCAGGTAGCGGCCCTTCTCTCCCTCCCCGACACGCTCGGTGCGGGTATCTTGCCAGACAATCGCGTTGTAGACGGGCCTGCCTGTGGCTTTGTCCCAGACCACGGCTGTTTCCCGCTGGTTCGTCAGGCCGACAGCGCTGATGTCTTCGAGCTCCAAGTCAGCGTCGACAAGCGCCTCGGACAGCGCGCGACGAGTATTGCGCCAAATCTCCCGCGGATCGTGCTCCACCCAGCCCTCGCGCGGCATGATCTGCTCATGCTCGAACTGCGCCGTCCCCGCCACCTCACCGTCGGTGGTGGTGATGTAGCAGCGTGTCGACGTCGTCCCCTGGTCGATGGCAGCGATGTACATGGGGGCTATTAAACCTTATGGGGTTGGGGGTCGCGCCGGTGCCTAGCGGTGCCGGAATACTGCTGGCGGTTTTCCGGAATACTGCTCATGCGAAGCTGCAGGTCAAAAGGATGCGTTCTTGCTTATAACCTCGAGCAGTATTCTAAGGCCTGAATGCTCACTGCAGTGCGCACGGTGATGCTGCGCTGCCAGGTCCAGCTGGTTCATGATGGACACAGGAAACCCGGGGGGGATCATGGACAAGCAGGCAGAACTCGAACTGATACGGGAATCAATCCGGCACTGTAGGTCAGCGGTAGTCACAGGTCCTGCGGCTGCGCGCCTTATGGGTGTGAACACTCTGACTTGGGTGAGGAAGACAGATGTCCTCCTCCGCAATGGTGCGAAACCCCGGGCCAAAATGAAAGGGCAGCTTGTGTACCGCAGTGCCATCCTCAAGCCCCACGAGATCCGAGAGATCAACGGGGTTGCAGTAGTGAGGCCAGTGAGAATGCTCCTCGATACACTGCGCTACCACGGGAGACTCGAATGCCTCGTAGCCTTGGAATCTTTGCGGAACAAGTGGCCTGACAGGTTCACACAGGCCCTTCTTCTGGAGTCGTGTGAAACTCTTCCCCGCGCAAAGGGGGCCAAGGACCTGCGTGAACTCATTGAATATTCCGCCGACACCAGCGAAAGTCCCCTTGAAACCGTCGCGCGCGATCGGTTGCTGCAGCTTCCCGAAGTGGTCACGCTCGAACCTCAGGCAGAGATCGCCTACCGAGGCGATTATGGGGAACTATGCCTCTCACGGGTGGACTTCTTAATCAACGGATTCCTCGTCGCAGAGGTGGACGGGGCAGCAAAATACTCCGGCATATACGGGGATCCACGAAAGGTGATTACCCGGGAGAAGACGCGAGAGAACGGCATTCAAGCCGAGGGCTTCCCGATCGTGCGGGGAGATTGGACATCAGTCATGGAAGGCATCTTCGCCAACCGAGTTGCGCAGATCGTGCGCGCGGAAGAGAACAGGAAGTACTCCATCTACCGGAGAGGTGCCTAGCGACGCTGGAATACTACTGGGCAGTTTCCGGAATACTGCTCGTAGAAAACACCAGGTCAAAAGCGTGCAAAAAAGCTTATATGCTCGAGTAGTATTCCAGGCCAGCAAGGCAGGGCCCAGCAAGGCAGGGCCCAGCAAGGCAGGCGCCAGCGAGCGGGCGGGCAGGTCGGGCTGGCCGGACTCCAGCGAGCTAGAACCACCGCTCCAGCACCCGGGCCACCCCGAAGTCATCGTTCGAGGTGGTAACAAAGTCAGCGGCATCGTGAACGATCGGGGCCGCATCCGCCATGGCCACTCCCATGCCGGCCCAGGCGAGCATCTCAATGTCGTTGGGCATATCGCCGAAAGTGAGCACCTGTTTCTGATGCACGCCGTAGTGGGCGGCCAGGGTGGACACGCCGGTGGCTTTATTGATGCCGGGGGCGGAGATCTCGATCAAGCCATCGTTCATGGAGTAGGTGACGTGGGCGTCGGCAGGGTCGATGAGCGGAGCGACAACGTCGAAAAGCTCGGCGGAATTCATGTCAGCGCGCCGGACAAGGATCTTCGCGGCGGGCACCGAGGTCAGCTCGTCGACGTCGACCACGCCGTACCCGATGTCCCACAGGTCTGGGCTGTACCCGGGGGTGATCAGGAAGCATTCGTCCTCGGGGTCGAAGGCGGAAGATCCGACACGCTCGACGCCGAAACCGTACTCAGAGGGCGAAGCCGGCCCGAAGACCTCCTGCACCGCGGAGGCAATGTCGCGCAGGGTGTCGGGCTGCAGTTCGTGGCGCGCCAGGACTTCATCGCGGGCAGGGTCGTACAGCACGGCACCGTTGGCGCACACGCTCAACGGGGTGAACGGTAGCTGGTCGAGGACGGGGGTGAGCCAGCGGTGGGGGCGGCCCGTCGCTAAGCACACGTGCGTTCCGCTGCGGACTGCGCGCGCCAGCTTATCCCGCAGGCGGGGGCTGACGCGGCCGTTGCTGTCCAGCAGTGTGCCGTCAATGTCGCTGACGATGAGCCGTGGTGCCACTACTTCTTGCCCCTCTTCCTGGCGCGCTCGGCCTTCTCCTGCTCCTTGATCACGCGGGCCTCCTCGAACGTCGGCGCGGAGCCGCCCATGGAGGCCGGCATCCAGTCCAGGCCGGGCGGGAAAGGTCCGAAACGGTCGTTGTACTGGGCGCGGGAGACGTCGAGAAGCTCCTGCGTTGCGTCTTTGAGCCGCTGCGTGACCTCCTCTGCCGTGCCATCAGTGGAGATAGCGGGGCCGATGTTGATGACAATCGGGTAGTGGTTACGGCCCAGGTTCGGCTTGCGGCCCTTCGTCCAGAAGCGCTGCGTGCCCCAAGAGGCGACGGGGATGAGCGGCGCACCGGACTGCTGCGCAATGCGGGCGGCACCGGTCTTGAAGTCCGACAGTTCGAAAGACGGCGAGAGCGTGCCGTCGGGAAAAATGCCCACGACCTCGCCCTCTTCAAGCCGCTCAACGGCGGTGACGATGCTGTCCGCGCCGAGGGACCGGTCGACTTCGATGTGGCGCACAGAGCGGCAGACCGGGCCGAGCAACCAGTGGTCGAACAGCTCCTTCTTGGCCATGTAGCGCGTCGGGCGGCGGCCGCGGAGCATGCCCGGCAAAGCGCCGGCGATGAAGTCGTAGTAGCCGATGTGGTTCGTCGCAACAAGTGCCGGCCCCTCAACCGGAACGTTCTCCAGGCCATGCACGAAGATCTTCACTCCCTGCGCACGAAGCAGAGGGATCATCGTGTTCCTGATCGCCTGATACATCCGCTCGCGCTTCCAACCGGGCTGGATGGGCACCACCGGAACGTCGGCCGGGATGTAGAAAATCCCGTTCTCAACGCGGTAGTCAGGCTCGTTCACTTCCTCGCCTCCCGTGCAGCTTTCTTGGCGGCCCGCTCGCGCTCCAGGATCTGGTTCGCCTCCTCCAGCGTCGGGGCACTGCCGCCAAGGGAGGCCGGCATCCAGTCCAGACCGTCCTCGAACGGCCCGTACTTCTCGGCGTACTTTTCCCGCAGTTCTTCGAGCTGCGCCTGCATTGCGTCCTTGACCCGGCGCGTGTCTTCCTCCGCGTTGCCGGTCGCCCAGATGGGTTCGCCGTAGGAGACGAACACCGGTGTCTTGGAGCGGCCAAGGTTCTTCTTCAGGTCCTTGGTCAGGATGCGCTGCGAGCCCCAAATCACTGTCGGGATCATGGGCACCCCAGCTTCGTGCGCGATGCGCGCGGCACCCGTCTTGAACTCGGCGAGTTCAAACGACCGCGAGATCGTCGACTCCGGGAAGATGCCCACGAGTCCGCCGTCAGCAAGCCACTTTGTGGCCTCGCTAATCGACGCCGCACCCGCCGCACGGTCCACCGGCACATGCTTCATCCCGCGCATCAAGGACCCGACGACGCGCATGTCGAAGACCTCTTTCTTCGCCATGAAGCGCACCAGCCGCTTGCCCTGCAGGTGCGGGCCGATGCCGGCAATGATGAAGTCGTAGAACCCCGTGTGGTTGATCACGTACAGGGCGCCCGACTCGGTCGGGTTGTTCTCCACGCCGAAGATGGTGAAACGCAGCCCTTGGGCGCGCATGATCCCTTTGAAACCGGAGATAATGGCCTGATAAAACCGCTCGCGGGATTCTTTCGGGTGCGGGGCGGGTGGGGTGAAGTCGCTGCTTGCGACGTCGAAAAGCGTCATGGCGTGAGCACCTCTTTCCCGACCCACGGGCGCAACGCCTCCGGCACGACAACCGATCCGTCTGCCTGCTGATTGTTCTCCAGGATGGCCACGAGCCAGCGCGTGGTGGCCAGCGTGCCGTTGAGCGTCGCCGCGGTCTGGGTCTTGCCGCTCTCATCGCGGTAGCGCGTGTTCAGGCGGCGGCCCTGGAAGGTGGTGCAGTTCGACGTCGACGTCAGCTCGCGATAGGTGTCCTGCGACGGCACCCACGCCTCCGTGTCGAACTTGCGGGCGGCGGAAGCACCGAGGTCGCCGGCTGCAACGTCGATAATGCGGTACGGCACCTCAACCGCCGCGAGCATTTCGCGCTCGAGTCCCAGCAGCTTCTGGTGCATCTCCTCGGCGTCCTCGGGCTTGCAGTAAACGAACATCTCCAGTTTGTCGAACTGGTGGACGCGCAAAATTCCCTTGGTGTCCTTGCCGTAGGAGCCCGCTTCACGACGGAAACAGCTCGACCACCCCGCGTACAGCAACGGCCCATCGGACAGATCGATGATCTCGTCGCGGTGGTAGCCGGCCAGAGCGACCTCAGAGGTGCCCACGAGGTAGAGGTCATCGCGCTCGAGGTAATAAATCTCCTCGTCATGGGCGTCGAGGAAGCCGGTGCCCGCCATGATCTCCGGGCGGACCAGTACCGGCGGCACCATGACCTTGAAACCGGCCTCGCGCGCTTTCTGCGCAGCCAGCATGAGCATGCCGAGTTGCATCCACGCGCCGTCGCCGACGAGGTAGTAGAAGCGGGCGCCGCCGACCTTGGTGCCGCGCTTCATGTCGATGATCCCCAGGGCTTCGCCCAGATCCAGGTGGTCCTGCACCTCAAAGTCGAACTCCGGCAGCTCGCCGACATGCTCGAGCACCTCGAAGTCCTCTTCGCCGCCCGCGGGAGCGCCCTCGATGACGTTGGAGATGGCGTATTGCAGCTTGACGACGTTCTCCTCCGCCGTCTTCTGCACCTCCTCGGCCTCTTTGACCTTCGTCTTCAGCTCGTTGGAGCCCTCCAGCAACGCGGGCCGTTCCTCCGGCGAGGCCTGGCCGATCTTCTTGCCAAAGGCTTTCTGCTCCGCCCGCAAGGAATCTGCCGTAGCGATCGCTCCGCGACGCTTCTCATCCGCCGCCAGGAGGGCGTCTACTAGCCCCGGATCCTCACCGCGGGCGTGCTGGGAGGCACGGACGACATCGGGATTTTCACGCAGAAACTTCAGATCAATCACGGTTATAACACTACCGTCAGGCATGATAGTGGGTATGGCTGCACGAAAATCCGCTTTGACCCCGGCCGCGTTGCGCACCATTTTGGTGGCCACGCTCGCGGGCTCGCTAGGCATGGGCACCTACGCCGCCGCGACCGGATTCGATGTTGCGGCAGGCAACGGCAACGGAAACGGCACCTCCCAGACGTCGTCCACGTCGAAGAAGGGCGATGACACCGAAGCCTTCACCGCCGCCGACCAAGGCGCCTGCCTGACGTGGGAGTCCCAAGAGGACGGCTCCATCTCCGGTTTCACCGAAACGCCCTGCGACAATGAGCACCGCTTCGAGGTCACTGCCCGCGAAGACCTGAACACCTACCCCACGCAGGAATTCGGTCCGGACGCGCCACCGCCGAACCCGACCAGACAGGCGCAGCTGCGCGAGGAGCTGTGCCAGACAGCATCCATCCGCTACCTCAACGGCCGCTACGATCCGTCGGGCCGCTACTCCATCGCCCCGATTCTTCCGCCCGTCGAGGCGTGGGAGCGCGGCGACCGCACCATGCTGTGCGGGCTGCAGGAAACTGATAGCCAAGGCACCCCGATCCTCACCGTCGGCCACGCCGCCGAGCAGGACCAGGCCCGTGTCGCGGAGCCCGGCACTTGTGTGATCACTGATGATGCCAACACGCTGCGGACCGTCGAGTGCGCCGACCCGCACCACATTGAAATCACCGAGAAGGTCGACCTGGCCCCCGTCTTCCAAGACCGCACCCCGTCTACCGAGGACCAGAACAAGTACTTGGGCGACGTGTGCGCCAAGGCCGCAGAGAACTACCTCGGCGGGGAGGAGAACCTATACCAGTCCACCCTGCAGGTGTACTGGGGAACCTCCAACAGCCAGGCATGGGACGGCGGCAGCCGCTCCGTCAACTGCGGACTGATCTCCGCCAAGGACGACCGCTTCGCCGAGATCACCGGCTCCGCCAAGGACGGCCGCGACGCGCTGAAGGTTGACGGCGAGACACCGAAGCCCCCGCCGGAGCGCCGCCCGCTGCGCGAGGAATCCGAAAGCCCCAGCTCGACCGAAGACACCCCGTAATGGAGCCGGTCAGCGACGAGGTGTTCGAGGGCCTCATTAATGACGCCCTCGACCAGATCCCCGAGGACTTCGCCCGCAACATGACCAACATGGTCATCCTGGCCAGGCCCTATAACGAGGACAACCCGAGTCTGCTCGGCCTTTTTGAGGGCGTGCCGCTGCCGAAGCAGCACGCCAACCACACCGGCTTCCTGCCGGATGCAGTGTTCATCTACAAAGATGCCCTCGAAGCGATCTGTTCTGACCTCGACGAGCTCCGCCACGAGGTGAAAGTCACCGTGTTCCACGAGGTCGGCCACTACTTCGGCCTCGAGGAGCACGAGCTGCACCACCTCGGCTGGGGCTAGGCGCCGGGAAGGTCGTAGTCAGCCCACTTCACCATGCCCCACTGGCCGAAATCAGCCACGGGATCCCCGGTCGGCCCGGCACACGGATCTAGCACGACGAACTGGCAGTTCGGCAGGTAGGACCGCTCGGCATACGTCGGATCGACCTCGCAGGCGTTGGCGGTGAACGCACGGATGGCGCCGCCGTGGGAGACGGCAACCGTCGTCACGCCTTGGGCTGTTTGCTCCGCGAACGGCAGCAACGCGCCCTTGTAGCGGGCGAGGAAGATTTCCAGCGAGTCGCCGTCCTGGATCCCCGAGGCTAGGTCGCGGCGGTAAAAACCGCGAAACGCCTTCAGATACGCGTCGTGCGCTTCCCAGGAATAGTGCATCTCCCATTTCCCGGCGTGGACTTCCTGCAGCCCCTCGACGGCGGGAATGTCGCCGAAACGCTCCCCGAACGCGATGGCCGCAGTCTGTCGGGCGCGGGTCGCCTGGGACGAAATCACCTGGTCAACATCGTATTCAGCCAGAATGCGCTCCCCCGTCTCGCGCGCCTGCTCTTGGCCCAGCTCCGTCAGCTCCGCCCCCGGCAGAAGCGTGTCCAGCTTGTGGTCGACATTGGACGTGGTCTGCCCATGACGCAGAAGAATCAGCATTTAGTTCCCTTCCCTCGCAGCACGGACCCAGTCCTCGGCCTCGCGCAGGCGAGCCGGGGCCTCGATCGTGTCCACAACCGCTTCTTGCTTATCGACGAAGCGCGGCCACGACCCCAAAAACGCTATCTTCGACGCCCGCAGCCACAAGGACCGCAGCGCCTCCGCCACCTGCACATCATCAATGTGGCCGACGAAGTCCACGTAGAAGTTATAGGTGTTGGCTTCCTCGCGCGTCGGGCGCGACTCGATGCGGCTCAGGTCCACCCCGCGGTAGGCGAATTCCTGCAACGCTCCGACGAGCGTGCCGGGTTCGTTGGGCAGCTGGAAGACGACGGAGGTGCGGTCGTCGCCGGTCCGCGGCGTCGGCACGCCCCGCGGCCCGGCCAGCACGAACCGTGTCCGCGCACCGCGCATGTCCGCGATGTCCTCGGCGACCACCTCCAGGCCGAACAGGTCCGCTGCTCTCCTCGGCGCCGCCGCGACATCCGCCTGCCCTTCGGCCACAGCTTGCGCTGCCGCCGCGTTCGAGCTCGCGGCCACGAACTCCACGCCGGGAAGGTTCTCACCGAGCCAGGAACGGACTTGGCGGTGGGCGACAGGATGCGTCGAAAAGCGGGCGGCATCTGAGAGCTCGAAGCCCGGCCGCGTCATGATGGCGAAGCTGATCGGCAACTCCACCTCGCGGTACACCATCACCCCCGGCGCCTCCACGAACGCATCAGACGTGCTGGTCACAGCACCATCGACCGAGTTCTCGATGGCCACCACCGCGTACTGGGCCCGCCCGTCGCGCACCGCACCCAGCGCCTCCGACGGCGAATCCACGGGCAGCGGCTCCACGTCGCCGATGTGCTCAGCCAGACGCCACAGCGCCTCCTCGGTGAACGTGCCCGCAGGACCCAGATACGCGACGGTTGCAGTCATAGTTCCCCAGCCTACAGTTGCTCTCATGCACGCCCGGCTCAAACTTGAGATCCTCATCGTCCTCGCCGTCACCTTCGGCATGTCCGGGCTCAAGGCAGCCATGAAGCTTATCGACGCCTGGCTCTCCCCCACCCCCCTCAACCAAAAACAGGTCGTCCTCAACGACTCCGTCTCGCGCCTGGACTGGCTCGACGTGGGCCTCCAGCTCGCATCCGCTGGAACCTTGATCGCGTGGGGGCTACTTGCGCTGTATTTGTTGGCGGTGGTGCCGGCTGGTTCGGGTTCTGGCTCGGGGTCTGCGGTCGGGTCGGGTGCCGGTTCGGCTTCTGATGTCGGTTTTGCGTGGCGGTGGCCCGGGTGGCGCGACTGGGCGTGGGGCGCGGGGTTAGCCGCACTGATCGGCCTACCTGGCCTGGCTCTTTACGTGGGCGCCTTGCACTTCGGATTTTCGGCGGAGGTCGTCCCCGCCACCGACTCATCTAAGTTGCCCCTGCTGTTGGCCTGGTCTTTCGCCAACGCCTTTGGTGAAGAGATCGTGGTGGTGATGTGGTTTGTCTCCCGGCTGCGCCAGCTCGGCGTGCCCGTGTGGGGTGCCATCGCCGGATCCGCTGTCCTTCGCGGCTCCTACCACCTCTACCAGGGATTTTCCGCCGGCTTGGGCAATGTGGTCATGGGCGTGGTTTTCGCCTGGTTCTACGCGCGCACCGGAAAAGTCTGGCCACTGATCCTCGCCCACTTCCTTATCGACGCCGTCGCCTACATCGGCTACCTTTTCCTCGACCTCTCTTGGCTTGGGATATAGCAGGGAGTCCGCAGCGCGGACGGGCGAGCTAAAAAACCCCAGGGACTCCGCAGGATTTGCGGGGCCCGGTGACGACAGGTTGGGGGCCGGAATACTGCTCGCTGGTTTCCGGAATACTGCTCAAGTAAACGTGCAGGTCAAAAGCATGCTCTTTGGTTTATGTGGTCGAGCAGTATTCCGGAACTCGACGGATTGCACTCCGCAAGGTGGACGGCCTCGGTTGTAAAACTGCAGGGACTCCGCAATGCGGAGTGAACAATCACAAAACCGCAGGGAGTCCGCAGCGTGGACTCTTCTAAAACTTCCCAATGTAACTGGTGTGAATTGCTGGGACATGTGATGTGAGCGTTTAGGATAGTCACCATGTCGACAACGCCGCCGAGACCTCCACACTCCAACGATCCCCGGGACAACCCCGGGGACTTCGTTGTGGGTCGGGACGGCAAACCGCTGATCGACCGATACGGCCGTCCGATCCGCAAGCGTGCAACAAGTCAGAACCCCAGTAGCCAACCCAACCAGACCCAGTGGGGTGTCGGCCGTGGCGACGAAGAGCCCGTGCGCAGGGCGGCTCGCGAGCGGCAGCCAGCCTCGCCCGAGCGACCAGACCGAGCAGAGCGGCCACGTCAATCAGAGCGACCAGTCCGAACAGCCCAACCAGCCCAGTCGGACCGGCCGCGCCAGTACTTGCCGAATGAGACGGGGTATCAGCCTCGGCAGACTCCGCACCATTCGCCGCAGTCGGCGGAAAGAGCAGCAGACCGTCCGAACCGCCCTGCAAGAAACGCGCAGCGTTACCGCGATGACCTACCGGGCGATCTGAACCAGCCGCGACAGCGGCCGGGCCAAAGGCCAACACAACGACGTGACCAACCGTACGAGCCTCCCCGCCAGCACCGGCGCCCGCGGATGCGCATGCCCCGGCTCCGGGGCTGCATCCCGACGGCGCTGACACTGCTACTGGTTCTCATTGTGGCAGGCACCCTCTTCGTGGATACGCGCCTGACCCGCGTAGATGCCTTCCCGGACAACCAGGTGGCCAACACAGCAGGCACGAACTGGCTGATTGTGGGTTCGGACTCCCGCCAGGGTTTGAGCGACGAAGACATTGAGCGCCTGGGAACCGGCGGCGATATTGGTCAGGGCCGCACGGACACGATCATGCTCATGCACTTGCCGGCCACGGGAAAGCCGACGCTGGTGTCGCTCCCGCGTGACTCCTACGTGGAGATTCCTGGATATGGGATGGACAAGATCAATTCGGCGTTCGCGTTCGGTGGCCCGAAGTTGCTGACGGAGACGGTGGAGCAGGCCACGGGCCTGCGCATCGACCACTACGCGGAAATCGGCATGGGCGGTCTCGCGGGGCTGACGGACGCGGTGGGCGGCGTGGAGCTATGCCCGTCCGAACCGATCCAGGACCCGTTGGCGAACCTGGACGTGCAGGCAGGCTGCCAGAAGATGGATGGGCCGACCTCGCTGGGTTACGTCCGCACGCGCGCGACGGCGATGGGCGATCTGGACCGTGTCCAGCGTCAGCGCGAGTTCATGAGTGCACTGATGAAGCGCGTGGTCTCACCGGGCGTGCTGCTCAACCCGTTCCGTTTGGTGCCGATGGCGTTGCGCGGAACGGACCTGCTCATCGTCGGCGAGGGCGACCACGTGTGGCACCTCGCGCGCATGGCGCTGGGGCTGCGCTCGGGCGTGGAAACGGAGACTGTCCCCATCGGACAGTTCGCCGATTCCGAGGTGGGCAGCGTGCTCATCTGGGACGAGGTGGGTGCGCAAGAGCTCTTCGCTAAGTTGCGCTAGAAAGCATGCGCTTTACGACGCCCGCTGCTCCAGCTCCTCCGGTGTCGCCCCGGGCGTGTGATCGTTCACGCCGGGGAGATTGTGCCGGCCGGTGAGGTAGTACAGGGCGACAACGATGACGCTGAAGGCGATGCCGACCCAGAAGGCCGGCCTGAACTCGGGGAGCCAGAGCATGATGCCGAAGGTGAACAGGATGAACGCCACGGCGAAGTACTGGCCGTAGGGGAACAGCGGTGTCTTGTAGGTCAGGGCGGCGGCTTCTTCGGGGGTCATGTGGCGCCTCGAAGCGAGGTGCGCCAACAGGATCATCAACCACACGAAGATGGTGGCGAAGGTGGCCAAGGACGCGATGAGCTCGAAGACGCTCTCCGGAATGCGGGCGTTGGCCACGACGCCGACGACCATGACGATGAGAAGGATGATCGTGGTCATGACGGGCACGCCGCGGACGGTCTTCGCCATGATCGACGGCGCGAACTTCTGCTTGGCCAGCCCGGTGAGCACGCGGCCGGCACCGAAGATATCGGCGTTGATAGCGGACAGAGCGGCAGTGATGACCACGATGTTGAGCAGGCTGGCCGCCCAGTTCACGCCGAGAACGGAGAAAATCTGGACGAAGGGGGACTCCTCGCCGGTGATGGTGCGCCACGGGTTGATCATCAAGATGACCAGGATGGACAGCACGTAGAAGATGAGGATGCGCACCGGCACGGCGTTGACGGCCTGCGGGATCGCCTTCTTCGGTTCGGCCGCCTCGGTGCCGGCGACTCCGATGATCTCGGTTCCGCCGAAGGCGAAGAGCACCAGGATGAAGGAGGCGACCATGCCTTCAAAACCGTTGGGGAAGAACCCGCCGTCGTTGACTAGGTTGGCCGGGCCGGTGGCGGCGTCGGAAAGCCCGAAGGTGAGCACGGCCGCGCCAGCGACGATCATGGCGATGACCGCGCCGACCTTGATGATGGTGAACCAGAATTCCAGCTCGCCGAATGCTTTCGCGCTGGCGAGGTTGGCGGCCCCGACGATGAGCAGCGCGGTGACGATCCACACCCAGCGGGAGACATCCGGGAACCAGAAGCTCATGTAGACACTGATGGCAGTCAGGTCCGCCAGCGCCACAATGACCATTTCGAAGGCGAACATCCAGCCGGTCAGGTAGCCTGCGACGCCGCCTAAGTGCGCACGCGTGTACTCGGCAAAGGAGCCGGTCACGGGGTGGCGCACGGCCATCTCGCCCAGGGCGCGGAGCATGAAGTACACCACGGCACCGCCGAGCAGATAGACCAGCAGCACAGACGGGCCGGCCGCTTGGATGGCGCCGAATGAACCGTAGAACAGGCCGGTGCCGATAGCCGAGCCCAGGGCGATGAAGTTGAGGTGGCGCGTGTTCAAGCCCTTCGGCTTGGTCCTAGATGTAAGGGCTTGCGCAGACGAGGGGGAAGACACAGGTTCAGACACACGCTGAGCTTAAGCCCGCCCCCGGTCGGGGGAGAAAACGCTCCCTAAAAAGGGTTTAGAGCCTAGCCTTCCGACTCTTGCGGTGAATCCGCCGGAACGATAGGAGGTTCTTTCTTATGAGCAGCAAACATGAGAAACACTGGGGTGAAAGCGACTATCGCCATAAAGACCGCTGGGACCGGCTTATCGAACCAAGCCAGGAGGAAAGCTCCAACACCGATGAGGATCGTTAGGGCAGTGTATATCCCCTGCTGCCGATTAGAACGCTGGGTGTTTCCGTCGATCGATCTTGCCACCGCACGCTGAATCTCCGCGTTTGATTCCACTTGCACGCGTTGAATCGCAACACCCTCCTCTGCCATGCGGAGAATGCGATCGGCCGACCCAGGTAGAACTTCGTCGTATCCACGAAAAGCAGCGACCGGAGGGAGGGGGCCCGAATGCTCAACTACAGCAGAGAAACTGGGGTTTTCGTAGCCAGAAGGTCCGGAAACTATCTCGCCTTCTACCGCTTCGTCTGGGACTGGTGCCGCTTCATGGCCCTCTTCATCGACGTCCCGGTCTGCTTCCATGCCTCGCGCACGACTTCCCCTGATGCGGGGGCTTCGATCAGGTAGATTTCCTCTCCGGTGTTCGTTCTCGCGATCACCTTCCGCCCCGACTTCGGACTCAGGTAATTGGTTGTCATCTTCCATCACTCCTCCCGCTTCGAATCGTTTAACGCTATATAAGCACTACATTTTAGATTGAAATCTGCCGTACCGCTGGTTTCTACCTGCAGGGGCAACGAACTCTCGCTGCCCCTGCAATCTATTGAACGGATTAGGTGCCTACTTATGCCCGTCTGTTCGGACAGGGTCTAGATAGTCACCTGGCGGGACTTGATGTTCTCCAGCTGCTTGCGCTCGTCGGCGGTGAGCTGGGCGGAATTGGTGTACTCCTTCTCAATCGCCGCATTCACTGCCGCCAATGCCTCACCGTAGGAGTCAGCGGCAACGGACGGGTCCAGGTCGAACACCGGCACGAGCAGGCCGTGGGTGCGGAAAGTTCCGGCGAACTTGGTGCCCTCGCCCAGGTTCAGCTCGCCGCGGGCGGCGATGCGGGCCAGGGCGTTGAGCATGGCGCGCTCGTCATCTTCCGGGCGGACCCAGCGGATGTGGGCCTTGCCACCGCCGGGGTTGACCCACCAGACCGAACCCGGAACGTCGGCAGCGACCTTGGTGGACGGCATGATCGCGTCGTTTGCCCGCTGCAGTGCCTGCTGGATCTGCATGTTCATGCCGGCGCCGGAGGGGAACCACCAGTTGAAGTCGGAGTGCTCGGTGATGTCGAGGTCAGTAGAAGCGTCGATAAGCGAAGTCAGCTCCGGCTGCGAACCGTCTGCTGCCGTGGAACCGAGCGTCTCACCCGGCTGCGCGTTGACTACCCAGTTCAGGGCGTACGCGAGGTCACGGGCGGGGTTGCCGGAGTGGGACTGGACCTGGAGAGCGACGAGACGCTCAGCGCCCTCATCCTCGGAGCGGACCAACGCGGCGCCAGCGCCCGGCAGCACAGTGGCCAGCGTGACCGGAGTACCGTTCACATCCAGTTTCGCGGTGGCGGCGGGCACGAACTCCTGCAGTGCGACCAGATCGGTCTCAGCGGCGAAGTCCTTGTACGGGCGGGGGTCACCTGCCAGGGCTTCGCGCTCGGCGGCGCGGGCAGCGAGCTTGGCTTGACGGCGGCTCATGCCCTCCGGCAGGTCTTGGTCCTTCTTGCGGTTCTTCTTGGCCATGCGGCTTAGTCTAACTACCCGACGGCTGCCGGCGTGACCGGGTTGCGCTTGAACGTGTCCACGGCGAGCTGCGGCAAGTCGGTAGCGAAGACGTCCACACCGTTCTCACGGCACCACAGCATTTCCTTCGGCAGGTTCACCGTCCAGGTGTAGGTGCGTAAGCCCCGGAAACCGAGCAGCTCCGGCTTGCCCTGCAGGTGGGCCAGGGCCGGGCCGACACCGTAGGGGCGAGAAAACATGGTGTTGTTCTTGTTCCACTTCCGCTCGAACAGGCGGAACAGGTAGAAGGTCTCCAGGTCCGGCACGGCCTGGGCGAAGTAGCGCATCGCCGCGTGAGAGAAAGAGATGAGGTGGATCCGCGGGTCTTCCTTCATCCCGCGGTGCCACAGGGTGCGCACGGTTTGCTCGTCTACCTCGGGGCCGTAGCGGGTGGGGTGCTTTGTCTCGATGTAGAAATGCTTATCGGGATAGTCGGCGAGGAGGTCAAGAAGCTCGTCGAGAAGCAAAATTTGCTGCGGGTCTTCTTTGGTGCCGAAGTTGAACTGGCGCAGCTCATCGAAGTCCATTTTGGCCACGCGCCCCGCGCCGGTGGAGGTGCGGTTGATGAAGTTGTCGTGGTGGACAACCAGTTTGCCGTCGCGGGTGAGGCGCACGTCGGCTTCGATGCCGTGCACCCCGTCGAGCTTGAGTGCTTCTTCGAACGCCCGGAGCGTGGATTCGGGGTAGAGCCCGCTCATGCCGCGGTGGGCGACAATCTTCGGGTCTTTATTAACGGGCACTAGAGCTGTGTCAGTGACGGTGGTCAAAAGGATCTCCCAGCGAACGCAACGTATACCACTGGAAGACAATAGGCCTCCGCGCGCTGTGGGCGAACCCCCAGACGGTTGATTACCGCAAAGATTACTGAGAGTTCACCTCGAGTTAGTATCTTTTGTCACAATGGACCGCATGATGGTTGAGCCACTCAAGGATTCTCTCGGGTCCTTCCGCGACCGCCTCACGTCGACGGTGAAGGAGCTGTGGCCGCGCCGCAACCACGCGGTGCGTGTCCCGATTTATGCAGTTCAGCTCCTCGCAGACCTCACGCCGGTGGTGCGCATGGCGGGTCTGCGCCGCCTGCCGGACAACTTCGCCACGGGCATCATCGGGGCCGAAGCCGCGACGTGGTTAGCCATCTCTCCTTCTCTTTTGCCTCACCCATGGTGGGTGACCGCAGCTAATGTTGCGGGCTGCCAGGCAGCCGGGCACTCGGTTGGTGTTGGGCTGGCGAATTTCGTGGCCAACGCCAGCGAGTCGGTCGGCTGGCAGGCTCCGCGCCGCTTCCGTCAGCGCACCGCGGTGCCAGTGCAGCTGGTCATGGGCGCGGCTACGGTCATCGCGTACGCGACCGCTGCTTATCGACGTCCCGAGCACGAAAGCCTCGTAGAAAACGAGACCAAGCTTGGACCGCTGCAGACCTTGGCTGGCATTGGTGTCGGCTCCATCGGTTATGGCGTGCTGTTGCTGGTTGGTGAAGGCATCCAGGTCACCGTGGATCAGCTGAACAAGGAATTCGGCCGTGTTCTGCCGTCTGCAGCATCATGGCCGCTGGCGATCACCGCTCTGGGCGCGGCCGGTTTGCTGCTCACCGACAAGGTGGTCGTCCGGGCTGTGCTGAGCAAAGCCTACCAGAACGCCGACGAGCTCAACCGCGAATTCCTCCCCGGCGCGACCAAGCCGCGGGAGAAGGAACGCTCCGGCTCTCCGGCCTCTCTTGAACGTTGGAAGTACCTGGGCCGCCAGGGCCGCGCAGTGGTCGCGGGCGGGCCGCGCTCGGCCGATCTAGAGAAGGTGCTCGGCGGCGAGGTGAAGGAACCGATCCGCATCTTCATCGGTTTGAAGGACCGCTCGCCGGAGGAGCAGGCCAAAATGGTGCTGCGCGAGATGGACCGCACTGATGCGTGGTCGCGGAAGTCCATTGCTGTGATGTCGTCGGCCGGCACGGGCTGGATCAATGACTTCCACACCTCCGGGTTCGAGTTCTTGAACCGCGGTGACAGCGCCATCGTGGCGATTCAGTACTCGTTCATGCCGTCGGCCTACTCCTACGCCTCTGACCGCGAGGTCCCGGTGCGCAGCGCGAAGATTCTCATTGGCGCGGTGAAGGAGCGTATCGACGCCATGCCGGAAGACGAGCGGCCGAAGCTGTACCTCGGCGGCGAATCGCTCGGCGCCTACGGGCTTGCCGACGCTTTTGAGAACCTCGAGGAGTTCCGCGCCAATGTCGACGGCGGGGTGTTCACCGGTGCACCGGGCTTTACCAAGACCCACGCCCAGCTGACCCAGAACCGTGACGAGGGCTCCCCGCAGCGCGTGCCGGTTGTTGACGGTGGCCGCAGCGTGCGCTTCACTGCCCACCCCGATCACCTGGAGAAGACGTTCGACGGTTCCGAGTACGACAACGAGTGGGAGTTCCCCCGCGCGGTCTTCGCCCAGCACGCGTCCGACCCGATTGTCTGGTGGGATCTGACGCTGCTGTTCAAGGCGCCCGACTGGTTGAAGGAGCCGGGCTCCCGCGGCGAGCGCGCACCGGAAGCCATGCACGTGGACACGCTGCAGAACATGCGCTGGGTGCCGTTCATCACCTGGTGGCAGATCGGTGTGGACCAGTTGACCTCCCAGGACCCGCCCGGTGGCCACGGCCACCAGTACCACGATGAGACCGTGGCCTACTGGAACGCTGTCTTGGATGCCGGCTTCTCTGACGAGGAGCTGGCGGCGATTTCCGAGTGGATCCACAAGGACTCCACCCGCATCCGTGCCACCTCTGCCTCTGCGGCAAAGGAGAGCGCCCGACAGGCTGCCGAGTCGGCGCGGCAGGCGTTCACGGATGTCTCTGGCGCGCCGAGCTAAAGGCGCTAACTAGATTCCGCAGGCGACGCCCGTGGAGTGGTGCGGGCAGTAGCCGTTCGGAACTTTGTGCAGGTACTGCTGGTGCTCGTCTTCGGCGAGGTAATAGTCCTGCCCGGCCGCGACCTCTGTGGTGATGGCGCCGAAGCCGGCCTGCTCGAGCTGTTTGCCGTATTCGGTCACCCATTGGCGGGTCTGCTCCGCCTCTTCTTCAGTATCGGTGTAGAACGCGGAGCGGTATTGGGTGCCCACGTCATTTCCCTGGCGGTAGCCCTGCGTCGGGTCATGCGCCTCGAGCGCCATTCTGACCAGTTCCTTCAGGCTGATCTGCTCCGGGTCGTAGACGACCTCCACCAGCTCGACGTGGTTGGTGGCCCCACTGCACACTTCGCGGTAGGTCGGGTTCGGGGTCACGCCGCCGCCGTAGCCGACGGACGTGGACTCCACACCGGGGGTCTCCCAGTACATTTTCTCTGCACCCCAGAAGCAGCCAATGCCGATGAACAGGCGTTTCTGTCCCTCACGCCACGGGCCGGTGATCGGCGTGCCCAGCACAGCGTGCGGGCGCGGGTTGTTCAGGACCGGGTCCGGGCGGCCGGGCAGAGCCCGTTCCGGGTCGGTGAGTTCAGGGGTGCGTCCGAAGAAGAATGCCATGTCTTTCATAACGGCCGTGTGCCGCGGAAGATTCCCGCCCAGCTACTTTCGGGAGTGGCGAGCGACACGTGCCCTGTTGCCGCACGTGTTGCTGCACCACTGTTGTCCACTCCTCAGTTGGGTGAAATAGAGAACGCAATGAGGCCCGTCGCACTTTCGCAGTCTGGAAAACTCCGGTTCGGTGAGCACATCAACTGCAGACAGGAAGACCTCCGCCAGAAAATCATCTAAACGGTCAGCACCGTGGGCGAGATGCACATCAAAGGTTCCACTTGTTCCGGAGAAACTCGGAGCAATGTTCACTTCTTTCGCGAGGGAATTAAACGCCTTCGCCGCCCGCGGAGAGTCGCCCGCTAGTGCCGCATCGTAAGCTTCCGAGATTTTAACCCTTGCGCTCCTCAGCTGTTCCAGTTGTTCAGCATCGATCCCACCAACGTCCGCAACGCCCAACTCTTGCGACATGGCTCTGAACCAATTCCGCGCCGTTTCCTTGGTTGCCAACGCATCGACTAGCTCCCGGCCGTCATAAAACCGGGAACTAAGGAATCGGGTCGCCGCAGGCTCAAGTGGGCGGACTAGGGCGCCGTCTACTACGTACTGAGTCTTCACTTCACCCTCCTGTCGTGCGGAATCTACCGCTACGCCAAGACTAACGTGAATATAACTAATGGCATTCCCATTAATTCCAGTAATGTTGGGATCGCCCTAATGCCCTTGCCATTAATTGGAGATACTATGTTCACTACCGCAGCCCCGCCTCGCCCCCCGATCCGCACCATTGCCGTTTCAACCCTTTCAAGCTGCGCAGCGCTAGGAGTTCTCGCAGCGCTCACTGCCGCTTCAGGGCATCCATGGCTCATTCCTCCCATGGCCGCATCCATGGCCTTGATCATGGGGGTTCCGCATCTCCCCCTTGCTCAGCCACGAAATGTCGTAGGTGGCCAGACCCTCAGCGCATTGGTGGGAGTTCTGGTCGGACTCTTCGGAGATTCCCTATGGCTTGGCGCTTTGGCTGGCGGCTTGGCTCTCGGAGCCATGATGGCCGCCCGCATGCCCCACTCCCCCGCAGCGGCTACTGCTGTCCTCGGAGTGAGCGTGGATACCAACGTGGGTTTCGTTGCCCTCGCACTGTTGGCCGCGGTTGTTCTTGTCGTCGTTGGGCTGGCCGGAAATAGGCTCAACGGAGCTGAGTACCCGAGGTACTTTTGGTGATCGCCCAAACTGGCCCAGACCCCCACCCTGGGAAATTTCCCTATCATGGGCCACGTAAGCCAATCGCCCATACGAAAGGTAGTAGAACAATGGCTGTTTACACGCTTCCTGATCTGCCGTACGCGTACGACGCTCTGGAGCCGCACATCTCCGCTGAGATTATGGAGCTGCACCACGACAAGCACCACGCGAACTACGTCGCTGGCGCTAACGCTGCCCTGGAGGCTCTCGAGGAGGAGCGCAACGGCGAGGCTAACCCGGACAAGCTGCGCGCCCTGTCCAAGAACCTGGCGTTCAACCTGGGTGGCCACACCAACCACACCATTTTCTGGCAGAACATGTCCCCGAACGGTGGCGGCGAGCCGACCGGCGAGATCGCTGAGGCCATCAACCGCGACTTCAACTCCTTCGAGGCTTTCCAGAAGCAGTTCGAGGGCGTTGCAACCTCCATCCACGGCTCCGGCTGGGCGGTGCTGGGCTACGACCACATCGCTGGCCGCCTGATCATCCAGCAGCTGACCGACCAGCAGGGCAACATTTCCGTTGACTTCACCCCGCTGCTCATGTTGGACATGTGGGAGCACGCGTTCTACCTGCAGTACAAGAACGTCAAGGCTGACTACGCCAAGGCATTCTGGAACGTTGTCAACTGGGAGGATGTCGCCGAGCGTTACGCTAAGGCCTCCGCCTAACCATCGCTTGACTGCTTGAAGCGCGAAAGTCGCTTCAAGCTGAAAGGGACCGCCACTACCCAGAAAGTGGCGGTCCCTTCACGCATTCCCGGGGCTGGAGGTGCCTGGGTGCGTAACCTGATTTTCGCAACGAGATCGGCGGAGTTCCGAACTCGCCTTTCACTATAAGTAAGGCTGACCTAAACAAGCAAGGTTTTTGCAACATTAAATGCGCTTAATTGCTTATCGACGCCCTGACCTGCCCGGATTAGACCCCTTGGGCGAAGAGTAGTTGGATAGGAGCTATGGCACCCGACAGACAAGCAGGCATACGCAAAGGCACACCGGAGTACCGGCGCGCCTCGTTCGCGCTGCTGTTCGCGGGACTCGCCATCTTCAACTCGCTCTACGCCACGCAGGCTCTGCTGCCCACCTTGACTGACGAGCTCGGCATGACCGAGGGCCAAGCAGCTCTGACGGTCTCGGCAACAACCGGCGGACTGGCGCTCTGCGTCGTGCCAGCGTCGATCCTTTCGGAACGGTTCGGCCGCGGCAGGGTGCTCATCATTTCAGCGTTGCTCGCCACCACGCTCGGGCTTGCTTTGCCATTGGCGCAAACAGGCGGGCAGCTCATCGCGATGCGCTTTATCCAGGGTTGCCTCATCGCCGGCACCCCGGCAGTGGCGATGACGTGGATCTCGGAGGAAATCGCTGCCGAGGACTCCGCCGGAGCGATGGGGCTGTACGTGGCAGGCAACTCGATCGGCGGGCTGATCGGTCGCCTTGTTCCCGCGTTCACCTTAGAGGTCGCAGGCTGGCGCACCGCCCTGTTCGCCGGGGCGGTCACGGCTCTGACGTTCGCGTGCATCATGTGGGCACTGCTGCCTAACCAGAAGCAGTTCGAGCCGAAACCGCTGCATTTCTCCAGCGAGGCGACAGCTATCGCCCGCCACCTCACCGACTGGCGCCTCGTGGCCCTCTACGCCTGCGCGTTTTTGGGCATGGGCATGTTCGTCTCCGTCTACAACATGTTCGGCTTCCGGGCGATCGAGCACTTCGGGCTCCCGCCGGCGCTGGCAGGGCTTGTCTACGTGATGTATTTGTCGGGCACATGGTCGTCGGCACGCGCGGGCAACTACGTGCAGCGCGCTGGGCGCGGCCGGGTCATGGTGATCACCGCGGTGCTCATGCTCATCGGCGCGCTCATCCTCATCAGCCCGAACCTGTGGGTCACGCTCGTCGGGTTGCTGCTGTTCACGGCCAGCTTCTTCGCCATGCACTCGGTGGCGTCCGGCTGGGTGGGCCAAGTGGCAACTCGCGACAGGGCGGAAGCCTCGAGCGGGTACGTGTTCTTCTACTACGTCGGATCGTCGGCACTCGGCGCGTTGACGGGCTGGCTCTTCCAGTACCTCGACTGGCCGAGCTTCATCGGGGTCGTCGCTGGATTCCTCGTGGCGCTCACGGCGATCGCAGTGTGGCTCGCGCTCACAGTGAAGAAAGGCGCGGCACCCCGGGCGCACCAGCCATAAGCATCCGTCGCACGGCGGCAGTGGCACGGCAATCGTCCTCGTTATAGCGCTCCAGCGCCGCCCGCGCGGACATGTCCCCGGTGCGCGCTTCACGGCGCAGCGCCACTGACTCTTCCCCGTCCACATCGCCGGCCCATTCGTACCCGGCAATGGGCGCGACCACTTTCAGCCCTAGCCCGTCCGTGCCCACCAGCAAGCGGCGCACCCACGTGAACACGTCGACCCACTCGTCGGAAGCAATGAAGTCGCGGACTTCGTTTTCGCTTATCGACGCAAACCGCCGCGCCGACCCCATCAACCAGTGGTTCTCCCCACCAGCCGCGTAGCAATACGCCCGGAATGCCTTTCCCTCGGCGTGAGCAGCAGCGCGCAGGCCCATGAGCCAGTTCCAGAACGCCGCGAAGTTCTCCTCCTCGGCCACGGAATCCGGGCCGACCTCTTCCCACGTAGAGAAGGCGCGGTACGTCTGACCGTCGAACGCGCCCCACAGATAGGCACCCTGGTCGAGGTAGGCCTCCATGTCGATGTCCACTTCAACATCAGCCCGCAGTTCTGCAGGCGGGGCGAAGTCGTCGCGGGCGAGAACTGGGATCCCGGCGCGCCACGCGCGGGCGATCTGGGAGGACTCGCCAAGATCAGCATCCATAACGGCCTGGACTGTCTCCAAGCCCTTAAGACGCAGCGGTTCGGCGCGCTGACCGGGAAAGACGAGCGAGATATCGTCCATTGCGAGCAACTCCGGCTCGCACAGTTCCCAGAACCGGCAGGTCGCGCACTGTTTCAGGCGCACCGGGCGGTCGGGCGTGGGCAAAGCAAGAGCGGTGCGGAGCGCCTCCTCATAGCGGGTCACGTCAGTGAGGTAGGCCCGTTCGCGGTCCTGGCCGACGGCGGCGGCCTGCCCGCTGGCGTATCCGAGGTCGTCAAGCAGTATGTGCGCGAGCGCAGCGCGGTACCCGTCGATAGTGTGGTGCCGCAGCTTGGCACGGACCTCAAGGGGCTTACCCAGGCCCAACCGGCGCGTGGGGATGAACCGCAGCGTCGCCGATGGGCGCGACCGGGCGACGCGGTGGTTGGAAATCACCACGGGCAGGTAGGTCCCATCTTCAAGACGGGCGAGGATGTCGATCTCCGCCACCACCGGCACCCCGTCGATCGTCCCGGTCAAAGCGCCGTTCGTGATCAAGGTGGCGCCTTTGGCCAGCGCTGCGCGGGTGTGACCTTCTGCCGCGAAAACATCTGCGGCGGGATCGATGTCGATGCGCGAGAAGGGTTTACGGCGGCCATCCCCCATGGCTCTTCGGACAGGCAAGAGGGTGAATGCGGCGGCGCGTCCGGCGTCGATAAGCGGCTGGCGGCGCTCCGCCTCAGGCAGCGGCGGAATCTCGGGGTGGGCGATGCGCTGGCGCAGGCGGTAACGGCAACCGACAAGGTCACTCGCCCGCACCAAAGACGTTTCCTCGCTCACGGAAACCAAGCCTAACGGCCAGAGATGGGTAAAGTTGAACCGGACAAGTTATTTAAGGAGATACTCATGGGACTGTTCGAAACCATCCGCAAATCCCGCGCGAAGACCAAGGCTGAAATCAAGGCCGCTGAGGCGAAAGCGCGCCAGCTGGCTAAGGAAGAAGCCAAAAACGACAAACACATGGCCAAGCTGCTGGACAAGGCTGAAAAGCGCCTGCTGAAAGAGGAAAAGCAGGGCCTGAAGCGCAAGCGCAAGCACGAGCAGAATCTGGCCAAGAACGAGCTGAAGAAGATCCAGGAGTCTGGCTTGACCAAGAAGAAGGCCAAGCAGTGGGTCGGTGCGTCGCGCATTTTGCTGCCGATCCTCATCCCGCTCGCTTACCGCGCACTGACCACCTACCAGCAGAACAAGGTCAACGACCGCGCACGTGCCGCTGGCCTGACCGCCAACGAGATGGCGCGTTTTTCCACCCAGGGCGCTGAGCTCAAGGGCCGCGTGCAGGCGATCCGTTCGCAGGCGCAGAATAACGACGCGCTCAAGGACGACTTCCGCCGCGATGTCGAGGTGCGTTGCGACGAGATCGAGGCCGCCGTCAACAATGTCGAGCAGATGAACGACGCGCAGCGACGCCTGGCTCACGAGACGATCGACCGCGACATCAACAAACTGACCGCGGAGATCCAGGAAAAGACCCTCCGCTAATCCCTGCTGTAACGAGCTTGCGAGTTACAGCACTCCCTGTTCACGCGCCGATGCCACTGCTGACGTGCGTGAACGCACGCCCAGCTTGTCGTAGATATGGACGAGGTGGGACTTCACGGTCGCCTCTGACAGCATGAGGCGTTGGCCGATCTCGCGGTTCGAGGAGCCCCCGGCGACAAGCTGAAGCACCTCGAGCTCACGCGGGGTGAGCGAGGAGCGCGGGGTGCGGTCGCGGGTTTGCAGGCGGTCGCGCACCATCGGGGACATGGCCTGGTCGCCCTTGGCGGTGGAGCGCACAGCGGCCAGCAGCTCGGCGGGCGGGGCATCTTTGAGCAGGTAGCCGACAGCACCGGCTTCGATCGCGCCGAGAATGTCCACGTCGGTGTCGTAGTTGGTCACCACGAGCACTTTCGGCGGGTTCTCCATGGAGGCGCGGATCTCGCGGGTGGCTTCCGCGCCCGTGGTCACCCGCGCGCCCTGCGCGCCCGCGCCGAAGCGCAGGTCCATGAGGATGACATCGATTCCACCTGCCTGAGCTGTGGCGATAGCTCCTTCAGCAGTCGCCACCTCCCCCACGACGATGATGTCGTCAGCCTCTTCCAGGATGGCGCGCAGGCCAAGGCGGACGATCTCGTGGTCGTCGGCAAGCAAGACACGAATCATTCTTCCTCCTCAATCTTTCGATTGATAGTATCACCGTCGGGCACCACGATCGACAATGCCGTGGAGCCTGACGGCGCGGACTCGATGATGAGCTCTCCGCCCAACTCCCGGGCACGGGTGCGCATTGCGTCGAGCCCGAGGTGGCCGAGCCCGCTGGGACGCTCCGGCAGCGCATCCACATCGAACCCCTGACCATTATCGACGACGTCTAGCCGCACCTCATCCGGTGCGAACGTCAGCGTCACCCGCGCCATCGATGCGCCCGAATGCTTGACGACGTTACCCACCGCCCCCTGCGCAATCCGCAACAGTCCCGCCTCCACGCGCATCGGCAGCTGACGCGGCTGACCGTCTACGTCGACGGTAATGTCCATCTCCCCGGCCTGCGCGAACGATCCCGCGATCCGTTCCAGCGCCTCCGGCAGCGAGGTCTCCGACAGCGGCGCCGGCGTGAGCGCCGCGATCATCGCGCGTGTTTCCGCCAGGTTGTCCGACGCAGAATGTCGAGCCACTTCGATGCGGCGCAGCGGGCTGGCAAGTTCCTCGCGCTCAAGCCCGGTGCTCATCAGATCGCGTTCAGCGGCGTGCAGCAGCATTTGGATACTCGACAGCGACTGTGCCACCGTGTCATGAATCTCGTGCGCGAGACGCTGGCGCTCCTGAACCACGCCCGCCTCGCGCTCTTTGAGTGCGAGTGCTTCTTGCGTATCGACGAGTTCTTGGATGAGCGCCTCCCTTTCCGCACTCACCCGGGCAATGACCTTGAACGCGTACGTGATCATGATGACCACCAGCGCCGAGACGGTGGGACCCATCACCCCGCCGAGGGTGAGCCCATCCGGGATTTGCACGAGAATGGAGATCGCCAACACCCCGACGACGCCAACCACGCCGTACCAGCCATTGAACGCGCGCATGAACAGGAAGAACAGGATGAACACCCAGTAGACGGCCACCGGGGTCAGGAACATCGCCGCGACCCACACGGCCGTCAGCGCGAGCATCCACAGCACCCGCGCGATGGCGTTCCAGCGGCGCATCTGCAACACACCGAACGAGTAGATCCCGCCGAAGGTGATGATGAGCAAAACCAGGGTCACCGCCTGGCTGATGTGCATGCGGAACACCCCGCCCAGGGAGACCAGTAGCAACGCCACTGTCAGCGCGGCGATGCCCGTGTCCAGGGCGCGGTTGTCCGGCAGCCCGGCGACCCGGTCGGGCCGACCGCTTTCCGCAGATACCGTGGAGACCATGCGCAAGAGCGTACCCCGAGCTTCCACGTTTCTAGCCTTAGAATGATGCACATGACATCCCGTCGCGTGCTGGCCGCCATTCTCGCCGTGATTCCCCTTCTTCTTGCAGGCTGCTCCGAGTCCGGCGACGCCGCGTCTGAGCGCGTCACGGTCGAGGTGCCCACCACCGTGACCGTCACTGCCGACCCGACAGACCTTCCATCTTCCTTCACCCACTACGTGGCCCTCGGCGACTCGTATGCTGCGATGGGGTCCGCCTCCGGGCCATTCGTCGGCCCCGCCTTCTGCGCCCGCAGCGAAGACAACTACCCGCACGAGCTGGCGAAACTCTACAGCGGCATCAATGCCAAGCGCGGCTTCACCGATGCGACCTGCCAAGGCTCCACCACCGAGCACATCCTGTCCGACCGCGACATCACCGGCGCAGACATCCCCGCCCCCGTCCTCGACGCAGAGGTCAAAGACACCGCAACGGGTGCGGCGACGGTGACGGAGAGTTCGTCGACAAGCACTGCGACGTCGACAAGCAGCATGAGTTCTCCCACCACGACCGAGGATGCTGGCGCAAGCACCATCACCGCCCAGATCGAAGCCCTCGAACCGGATACGGACCTGATCACGCTGTCGATCGGCGGCAACGACATCCACTTCGGGCCGTGGAGCCGCTGCATCACAGGCATGGTCGAGGACCGCGGCGAGGCAGACTGCGACGAGGGACTGTACGACGACACCGCCCGCGCCCTCGTTGACCTGCCAAAACGCCTCGACGCGATCTACGCACGCATCAACGAGAAGACCCCGAACGCGACGATCATCACCACCGGTTACATGCCGCTGCTGTCCATGGAGGACGATTGCGAGCGCACGACGGATCTGCCCAGCGGCACGTTGAACTGGGCCGCCGGGTTGACCGTGACCATGAACGCAATGGTGCGCGATGCCGCAGTGCGCAACGGCGCACTGTTTGTCATGCCCCCGAACGCGGATTTCCACTCCGTCTGCGCGCCGGCCAGCGAGCGCTGGACCGACCTGACCGGTGAGGAAACCGACTCCTTTGCCGTGCACCCGACACCGACCGGGCAGAAACAAATGGCCGAAGCGATCGCGGATGTCTTGGCGAAACTGTAGTTCACCAATGCACCGAAGTTTTAGGAGCCGTCGTGGGCATGGCCTAAAATCAACCCTCGGTACGTAGAGGAGAGTGAGGCATGCTCGAAGCGTTCGTCTACCCGGTGTCCGCGGTGATGAAGCTGTGGCACTGGCTGCTGGCGGATGTGTTCAACGTGGCTCCCGACACAGCCTGGGTGCTGTCAATCTGCCTTCTCGTGCTCACCGTGCGCGGTCTGCTGGTCCCGTCCTATTGGTCGACGTTCAAATCCAGCCGCAAGATGCTCATGATGCGGCCTGAGCAAATCGCGCTCGAAGAACGCTACGGCGCCTCCCTAAAGCCAGACGACATCACAGCGCACGAGAAGGCGCTGAAGGAACTGAACAAGGAGTACGGGTACAACCCGCTGTCCGGCTGCATCCCGCCGCTGGTGCAGCTGCCGTTCATTTTGGGCCTGTACCGCCTACTCATCTGGATGTCCGTCCCCGAGAACGGCCGCACGGGCAGCGACATCGGCCTGCTCAACCCTGATGACATTGCCGGCTTCCTCGAAGCGTCCTTCCTTGGCGTGCCGCTGCCGGCGTACGTGTCCATGAGCCAGGAGCAGTTCGCGGCGCTGGGCACTACTGGCGACGACGTGCGCGCAGTGGCCATTCCGCTGCTCATCTTCGCGATCATCTTCACCACCTTCAACATGTTCGTCTCCCAGCTGCGCAGCCGCGTGCACATGGACTGGAACGAACGCATGGCCGTGCGCATCTACGACTTGATGTGGTGGCTCATGCTGCTGATACCCGTCATGCTCGGTTTCGTGGGCATGACCGGTCTGATCCCCATTGCGTTGTTGATGTACTGGTTCATCAGCAACCTGTGGACCCTGTGCCAGACAGCGATCATGTGGTACCTGCTTACCCGCAAGTACCCGCTCGAGCCGCACCACCTTGAACACGTCGAGGAAGCCCGCACCGACGCGCAGAATAAGGAGGCGAAGCGCTCCCGCCGCAGCCGCAACCTGCAGGCACTCGCCCACCCGTCGACGCTCCCGGAGGTCCGCCGCACCATCAAGGCAGAAAAGCAGGCGGAGAAGCAGGCACTCAAGGACAAAAAAGCGGAAAAGAAAAGCCTCAAGAAAGAAAAGAGCAAAGTCCGCTCCGACATGCGCAAAGCAGAGATGGAGGAACGGAAGAAAGCGCGGGAAAAAGCGAAGGCTGAAGCGAAAACCGGCTCTAAATTGAGTAGTCAGCCGGAGGAGCCGACAGCATCTGACGCGCCAAATCCCGACCAGTCATAAGCGGCCCCACGGTCCGGCTCACGCGCGCACCCGTCATCCCGCCGTCAAGGAAGATGAGCAGCTGGTTCGCCTGCGTTTCCGAGGGGTAACCGTTCTTCCGGTTGAGCAGCTCCGTCATTGTGGAGTGCATCCAGCGGCGGTGCTCTAGGCACGCGGCGACAATGTCGCGTTCTGACTCTGTCTCCGGGCGCGGGTATTCGGCAGCAGCGTTGAGAAACGGTGAGCCGCGGAAATCCTTCTCCGGCTCCTCCTCGATCGCCATGTCGAAGAAGGCGAGAATTTTCTCGTCGGCATCGATCATCATTGAAGTGCGCTCGACCCAGCGATCACGAAACTGCGAATCAAGCCGTTCGATGTACGCGATGACCAGGTTATCCTTCGACCCCAGCAGCGAGTACAGCGATGCCTTCGCCACATCCGCCTCACGCAGGATGCGGTCGATACCGATGACACGGATGCCCTCTTCAGTGAACAATTTTGTGGCGGCATCGAGCAGGCGCTGACGGGGACTGGGCCTGTTGCGGCGACGCGATGCCGGCTGTTTCTTGCTCACCTGTCTCAATATAGACAAACCGGTACGTCCATTCAAAGGTTTGCCCGCCCGAGCACGAAACAGCTCCCGCCCAATATGGGCGGGAGCTCATCTGCGACTCGGCGATTAGCGACGAGTAGCCGTGACCTTGTTGACAACCCACAGAACAATGACCGCACCCAAGATGCACGTCAGGAAGCTGAAGAGCCAACCCTTCGACTCCATGTCGATGACCAAGGACATAAGACCGCCGCCGACGAGACCACCGACAACACCGCACGCGATGTTAGCGAGAATGCCCATTGACGCGTCGCGGTTCATAATCATCGAAGCGATCCATCCTGCGAGACCACCAAAGACGATCCAGCCCAAGAGACTAAACCCAATTCCCATGATAATTTCCCTCTTTCTAGCGATTTCTAAATTTCGGACATAAACCATTATGCCCGAAAACTAGTATGCCCCCAAAGGCGAAACCGTGGGCAACAGAAAACCCACGGTTCCATAACGGTTTGGCTGCCATTGCAACCCTGCCCCGGTTTACTTCGGCAACTTCTCCGGGCGCACAACCATCATTGGGCAGGGCGCGGCCTGCAGCAACGCCCGCGAGGTGGAGCCGAGCAGCATGCCCTTGAAGCCGCCGCGGCCGTGGGAACCGGTGATGAGCAGCTGGGCGCCCTGCGCCTGCTCCACCAAAGCGCGCACCGGCCGGTCGCGGGTGACCACCTTGCGCACTGCGACATCGGGGAACTCAGCAGAGAAGGAGGACAATGCGTCCTCAAGCTTCTTCGCCCGCTGCTGATCCACCTGCTGCAGTTGATCCTCGGTGACGATCGCGCCGGCGGCTGGGGAGGAATTATCCATGTAGGTGTGCACCGCGATGAGCTCGGCACCGCGGGCCTGCGCTTCCTCGAAGGCGACCTGAGTGGCCTTGACGGAGACCTCGGAGCCGTCGACACCGACGACAAGCGGGCCGTACTTCGTATCTTCCGTCACCGCGTTGTCATCGCGCACGACCACGACCGGGCACGAAGCGTGAGACACGACTGCGGCGGAGACTGAACCCAGTACCATGCCGGACAGTCCGCCCAGACCACGGGAACCCATGACGATCATCGTGGATTCCTTGGACAGATCCAGCAGCATGTCGATCGGGGATCCCTCCGCGACCGTGTGCCCGATCTTGATGTCGGGAGCGACCTCGAGAGCGATGTCGCGGGCATCAGCGATCTTGCGCAGGCATTCGTTCTGCAGATCGTCGTACAGCTCCTGCGGAGGCACCATGCCTTCGGCGTAGAGAAACTGCGGCATGGTGTACGAGGACGCGAGACGCAGCGGAACGCCGCGCTTGTTAGCGGTGTTGGCCGCCCAACGGACGGCATTGTTCGACGGCTCGCCACCATCAACGGCGACGACAACCATATCTTCACGGCTCATGAGGGTGCCTTTCCTCGTTCTTATCTGACACCCCCATCATACCGCCGCGGGGGTCGGTTTACTTGGGGATTTCGATCGGACGGGCCGGTTCCGCGTTAGCCGGGAAGAGGATGGTGTAGATCGTCCACAGGACATCCTTGATCGTCTTGCCGATACCTTCACTGAAGAAAGCCGTCAGTTGGCCCAGAATTGCATCAATATTCATGGGGAATAAGTTAGTACATGTGACAGAAGTTGGGAAGAGGAACCGTAAACCTTTACCTCCGCGCGATGGCCTCGGCGCGTCGCGAGCGCGTGTTCCGGACGGTGAGCCGTGGGTCGCCCGGGACTTCATTTGGCATCTCGTGTCCACACAGCGCCACCGCCACCCGCTTGACGACGAGTCCGCCGTGACATCCCGCTTCACCGCGGGCGAGGTCGTGCTTATCGACGGCACCCCCCTCACCCCCAGTGACCTAGTACCGCCAGGAACGGACGTCTTTTTCTACCGGCGCCCCGCCCCGGAGCCGCGCGTGCCGTTCGAAGTAACTGTCGTCTACGAAGACGACGCCATCATGGTGGTGAATAAGCCTCCGTTCCTGGCCACCATGCCCCGGGCATCACACATCACCGAAAACGCGACGGTGCGCTTACGCCGTTCGACGGGAAACGAAGAACTCACGCCGGCGCACCGCCTCGACCGCATGACGTCCGGCCTTCTCTTATTCACCAAAAAGGCCTCCGTGCGGGGCGCTTACCAGCAACTCTTCGCGTCGCGGGCGGTCGCCAAACTTTATGAGGCTGTGGCCGACGACATCGGCCCGTCATTGCCCGCACGTCCGTCAGCGAATTCGCCATTGGTATGGGAGCACCACATTGTGAAGCGGGAGGGTGAGCTGGCGTCGTCCATCACCGTAGATGCCATCCCGAACTCACTCACATACGTCACAGACATCACACCGTTGCAAGGAGGTGCTGCCCGATATCTCTTACAGCCGGTAACGGGCCGCACCCATCAGCTCCGAGTGCAGATGCACGCTGCCGGCGCTCCTATTCACGGGGATCCTGTCTATCCGGAGCTACTTCCAGCGTCTGCTGAAGACTTCTCCCGGCCAATGCTGCTTGCGGCCGTCGGGCTCGCTTTCACCGACCCCCTAACCGGCGTGAAGCGAACCTTCACTGCACCAGGGTTCTCGGGACAAGCGATTCCGGGGCTGAAGCAAAAAGTGGGTGAAGACAGATAGTGCGCCCTGGTACCTAAGCGGTAGAAGCTGACCGTATAAGGGCGGTGGGCAAGCGACGATCAAGGCTGCCGCAACACACTCCGCGTTCCTACGACCCGATGTCCAATTAGTGGGAGCTAGCTTCCGTTACCGGCAGCAGCACCCTTGTTGTTCCATCTGTCCAACTGAGCGAAGTTGTCTAGAACAACGAGTAGCAGCCCAAACATACCCAGAACTGAGGCCAATCTGCCAATGGTGTTTGGGTTACCGGACGACAGGTCGTTGGTGATTCAGCGTGTGCTTTCGGCCCATGCGGAGGACTCTTCGGCCCGTGTGCGCGTGTTATTTGCGGTAGTGTCTGCTTGCGCTGCTGATACGGTGTCGGGTTGTGCCGGGGTGGTGTGTGCGTGTGCTGG